>CAZXCE010000316.1:0-9541 GCA_964639175.1 uncultured Clostridia bacterium | reverse complement strand
AATGCTTCAATTGGGTCGAGTCTGGCTGCTCTGCGGGCCGGAACAACGCCGAAGATCACGCCGACCAGCAGGGATTGTACCAGCGACGCCCCCAGCGCCCAGAGCGGAAGTCGAAGCGGTAACGCCGTGAGCCTGACAACTGCCCAGATAAGGCCAGCCGCGAGCCCAATTCCGATGATGCCTCCAAAGCTGGTCAGCAGCACCGATTCGGTCAAAAACTGGATCAGAATATCTTTTTTGCGGGCACCGAGTGCCATGCGAATGCCGATTTCGCGGGTTCGTTCGGTGACAGAAGCCAGCATCATGTTCATCACCACGATTCCACCAACCACAAGCGCAATGGTGGTGAGTGGATACAAGACGGCGGCGACAATCCCGGTGATTTGGCCGGCAAAGGCTTCGATACTTTTGGCAGTCGTCACGCTAAAGTCGTTTTCTTCAGAGGGTTGGAGCCGCCGCACCTGACGCATGCCAAATTCGACCTGTTCGACGAGTTCGGCGGTTGAGAGTTCATATTCAGGCTTTGCTTTGGCCAGAATCGCAATTGATCGCGACCGGGCGCCAAACGCTTTAGCGTACGTTCCCAGCGGCACCTGAACAAACCCATCCTGTGAGGCCCCGATTGATGACCCACGCGGGGCGTAGACACCAACGACTTCATATTGATTGGTACCAAGTTTGATCAACTTACCAGCCGGAATGTCGGTCGGGAACAAATAATCAGCCACGTCCGAGCCAATCACACACACCGCCCGCCGATATTGATCATCAAGCGGTGTTAATTCACGGCCCCATTGCAATTTCAAAACGCTGAGTGCCGTGATATTTGGTGTAACTCCCTGAAAAACAATGCCATCCAGCGACCGATTTCCATTTTGAACCGGCAGTGAGGCATCTACCTGACCGCCGATGTCGAGGCGTTTTCCTAACCGTTCGCGGAGCTGGGATAACTGTTCGATGGTGATGTCAGGGCGTCTGGCACGGGCTTCGACAAATGCCTGGCCGTCGCCTTTAAAGTCCTGAAACGCAGCTTTATCAATTCGAACGATCTCTGGCCCCAGCCCAGCAGCCGTGTCGGCAATAAATCGTTGGGCACCTTCCAGCAAGGCTGCCACCAACGTGACAACCGCAATTCCAATCACAACCCCAATGATGGTCAATCCTGAACGAAGGCGGTTGGAAAGCACCGAATCGAGAGCAATTTGCAACCCTTCAACCCAGTTTTGGAGATGTCGGGATTGAGATCGAATCAGTTGGGTTTGTGAAAATCGGTTCATTGAAATGAGGGGACACTTGAAAAGTTTGGGGACAACAGATTTTTACGCTTGCTGATCGGGGGCTCGTGCTAGGCCTGGGATTCTGTTTCTACCGCTCTTTCTCGATCAGGTCGAGAGAGTTTTGCTTATTTCTTCCTTTGGTGGGCATCGGCGAATTCTGTTCAACTTGAGGTAATGCTATGACAGATAAGGTTTTATTTGTTCAATCACCTGAAGAACTCTTGGGACTGGCCGGTGAACTGGCTGAAACTCAGGAACAGGTTGGGCAAATTACAGTCGAAGAGTTCCAAACTCAATTTGACCGCAGCCACACATTCTTGGATCATATTTCCTGGAATCCCAAACAGGTCAAACTGAGAATCGAATATCTGGCGGCACCAGGAATCCCTCACAAACTAAACCGTGCGGCCCAAAAAGTTATTCAATGGAAAAACCAAGTCGGGTTTCAGGGAAAATGCCCCTGGATTCCAACGAACAGACGCGGTTGCAGCACAATGGTTTTATGATCACAAGTCGTTTACAATCAGATAGTTTTGGGTGGCTTTACTCAGTACCTTGTCAAAAGTTTCCTGAGCGAATGAATTTTGGAAGTGTTTGGTTTTTTTCGTGTATTTCGTGGTTCAAAATGTCTCGAAATTTTCGGTAAAGTACTTACAAAATCAGCAATTCTTCGTTTGGATAATTATAAGCAAAATCAACATTTTAGCTTCGCAGGAGCGTTGTAAAATAGCCGTGGTGTAAAGTCCAGGGCTATTACACCACGACCCTTCAGACCTAAAACCCTTATCCTGGCGCTTATGCCCCAAGCCCTTAGCCCTACCTATGAACATCCGTGATTTGACTTATTTTCTCGCCGTCGTTGACCTCAAGCACTTTGGGAAGGCTGCCGAGGCGTGCTATGTCAGCCAGCCGGCGCTCAGTATGCAGCTCAAAAAAATGGAAGAAGACCTGGGCGTTCAGCTCTTCGAACGCAATAACAAACAAGTCATCGTCACCCCCATCGGGAAGACCATTGCCGAACGTGCCCGCCTCATCATCAAGGAAGTCGGCAACATCCGCGATCTGGCCAAGCAGGCTTCCGATCCGCTCGGAGGAATTATCAAAATCGGCGTGATTCCGACGATTGCTCCGTATTTACTACCCCGCATCCTGCCCCGACTTCAGACGGAACTCCCCAATTTGCAAATTCAGCTTATTGAAGCCCAGACGCCTACCATTTGCCGACAACTGGAAGATGGCGAACTTGATTTGATTCTGCTCGCGCTGCCGCTCCCGGATTACCGCTTTGTCGAACGCGAATTGTACCTTGAGCCATTCTTTCTCGCGGTTCCGCATACGCACGCCCTGGCTCATCGGCAGGTGGTTTCACAACAGGATCTGGCCAACGAATCGGTGCTGCTCCTCGAAGATGGTCACTGTTTGCGCGATCAGGCACTGGCCGTGTGTAAAGTCGTCGGGGCGCGGGAAAAGACGTCGTTTCGGGCGACCAGCCTGGAAACGCTCCGCCATATGGTCGCCAGCGGCGCGGGGATGACTCTGGTGCCGGAAATGGCGGTCAGCGGCAATGCCTCCAATGTCGTGTACCTTCCGTTTTCGCACCCCGTACCCAACCGGAGTGTCGGACTGGCCTGGAGACCAACCACCGCCCGGTCTTACCTCTTTCATCGAATTGGTGATATTGTTCGGGAAATCACACATCAAAACCAGGTCTAATTCCATTTTAGGGTTTAGGGTTCAGGGTTCAGGGTTCAGGGTTCAGTCAAGGGTTCCGCCTTTAGCGGGTTTTGTCTCCCAAATTTGGACTGAATGGAAAGCGCTGCTGTCTCAAGGCGGAACCTTCACGCTATCTTCATTTCCAAACAAAGAATTGCTGTCCACCCTGGTGAAAGCGATGAAGATTCCATTCTTGCTGTTGGTTCCTGGTTTGATTTGCTGGCTGATGACTGGTTTTGAACAGCCAGTTTCCCCCAAAACCGATGTCCAGATTCCGTTTGGGAAGGCGCCGAACGTTGATGGCCAGCTTGAAGAAACTGAATGGCGTGATGCACGTTCGGTGGCCATCGAGGTGGAGAAAGACTGGAAAGTCACTGTGTTGATGAAACACGATGAGACACATTTCTATTTTGCCTTCCAAAACCTGAAGCGCGGCGCGGCTGAACGCTACCCAGAGGTTGTATTTGACCTGAATCACAATCGAACTGCCGCCTGGGACCAGCACGACTGGTGGTTTCATGCGTCGTACAACGATTGTGACGGCCACGGAAAATTCAATGTCTGGGACTGCACGCCGACCAAAAATGGCTGGTCCGCCAATAATTTCCCACTCACTGAAAATCAGGCAGTTGAAATAAAAATCTCCTTTGAAAAGATAGGCTTTGATCCAAAGAGTTCACATCCCTTTGGGCTGGCGTTCAATGTCACTGACACCCAAAAGTTGTACCACTTCTGGCCTGCGAAGGCCCAACTGCACAATCCCGGAAGCTGGGCAACGGTCAAACTGGTTCAAAAATAGGTAATTCTACGGATTCCCAGACGGTCAATTTTGTGGATAATGCTGGCTGTTTAACCTGCCCCACAATCAATTTCCGGGCTCTGTGATAGTTTCGTCGCGCTCGCTCACCTGTTTGGTCCAACCACCTCCAGGGGAACTGTCAATTCTCGCCTCCCCTGGTAAAAAACGACTCACGCCAGTTACTTGATTCTTTGGGA
This sequence comes from uncultured Clostridia bacterium, assembly GCA_964639175.1. Taxonomy (GTDB): domain Bacteria; phylum Acidobacteriota; class Blastocatellia; order Chloracidobacteriales; family Chloracidobacteriaceae; genus JACQXX01. Next base: position 5,555 of record CAZXCE010000316.1, on the reverse strand, counting down.
TTTAAATCAGAACCCACACTCCTTGCAGTATCACACACCACTTCACACATTCATCCTTTTCAAGGAGCCAATACCATGAGGAAAAGTATTTTCACGTTGATTATTCTGTCAACCGCATTTCTGGCCGTTGCCTGTGGTGGCGCCAATCCGGCTCCGGCCAAGACCGATGCCACCCCGGCGCCAGCGAAGACCACACCTGCCCCAGCCACCAATACTTCAACCACAACGTCAGCCCCCCAACCACCGGTCACCGTTTCCGAATCTGGAACCTGGGAGCAGGTCGGTCAAGCAGGAGACTGGGCCAAAACAGTGGCCGTGGTCGGTATGAACGGAGCGCTCTATAGTATTGAAAGCAACGGTTCACTGTACAAAACCGAAAAGGATGGCAGCTATAAACAAATCGGAGCGTCTGGAACATTTGTCGGCGTCAAAATGATCGAAGAAATGGACGGGATGATCTGGACGGTTGAACAAGGAACCCTCTATAAAACCGACCCCAACGCCGGAGTCTGGCAACAGGTCGGGAAAACCGGCGACTGGAAACGCACCGTGGCCATGGTTGGGATGAATGGCTCGCTCTATAGCATTGAAAACAACGGCACGCTCTTCAAAACTGAAAAAGATGGCAGCTATCAGCAATTGGGGCCGGCTGGAGTTTTCAAGGATGCCCAGATGCTTGAAGCCATGAGCGGCAAGCTGTGGACGGTTGAAAATGGCACGCTCTATAAAACAGATCCGACCAACGGCAATTGGGAACAGGTCGGTCAGGCTGGTGACTGGGCCAATGCGGTCGGCATGGTCGGAATTGGCGACAATTTGTGGAGCATTGAAAAGGGTGGCACCGTCTATAAAACTGACCAGTCGGGCAACTATACCCAGGTTGGCAAAGCGGGCGACTACACCGATGTCTCGATGATGACCGCGTTGGACGGCAAACTGTACACGGTTGAAAAAGGTACTCTGTATCGAACCAACTAAGGCCAGTTTGTAGTCAGTTGTAAGTCAAGCAAATGAAAAGTTGAAGAATGCCGCCTCGACTCGAACCAACGTTCCCGGCTTTTCGCGTCTGCGGCATTCTCAGCGCACTTTGGATAAGGGCAACTGATGTGCCAAAACTCTCTAAGTCAATTCAAATCCCAAATCTCTCGGCCCAGACGGTAGCAAAAGCCTGGAAACTTCCACAGCCAGGGTTTTGCGAGACCAGCCTGGACTGTGGCAGTTCTGTCACACATACCAAACTGCCATCCCAGGCGTGGTAGAAGTGCAGACCTGACTCAGGTCAAAAAACGGCCCGGCTCGTTTTTCTGCTGGTTCAGCTTGGAACGATGCTTCCGAATACACCTTCATGTGATGGAATCTATCAATTTTTTTGCACCCTGGGCCTGACACTTGTCGGAATTGAGAAAAACGCGGCGGTTGCCGCTTCGATGCTGGTTTTCCTGATTTTGACGGTTCCATTATGGATCCTGGGCTGTATCGCGACCAGTCAGTGCCGACTTTCGGGTGCTCAACTCAACCAGGTTGTGGCCCAACAGGTGACTGAAGCACCGGACACAATCTAACTGGAGAGATGGTAATTTTGTGGAGCATATGGTGTAATGAACGGCCCTTGTCCTTGATCTGACCTCTTGCCGCAATCGCACCTTGCCCATGTCAAAATTCTTTGCGTGCTACCAACCCGGTAGCTCCCACTCTTTCGTTCACCTTTTTGTAGAGACGATTCATTCCCAATCCCTCACCGAACAGATTCTTCTGCGATCAGATTATTGCCACGTTACGCCTCCGGACAGGCTTCCTCAGGTACTGGTTATTGCGGCAGTCACAGTGCCCTGGTTAATCCAGGCCGTTACCAGCTTCCCTGGTAACGAAATCATTGCATTTGTTCCTCCTGATCTTGATCCGATGGCCGTTCGACTTATGGCTGAAGGTCAGATTGTTGATATTGTCCATACTGACCGACCAGCCAGATTGCCCTGGGCGATCAAATCCAGGACGCTCCACACGAAAGAGACACTTGCGGCTGGTACCCCAATCCAGCACATCAGTTCAACTGAATCACCTACTGATTCGCCATTGGCTCAGTCCAATATTTCAATCGAAGACCAGTCCGACTCCCTTTTTCATCAGACCATCGAATCCATTCCCGGCATTCTCTATCGGTATCAAGTATTTCCGGACGGGTCCAACCGGTATGAATATATCAGCCCTGGGGTAAAGCACCTGCTGGGGTTGGAACCAGAGGCTGTTCTGAAAGATCCAATGGTGTTTCAATCCCGACTTCTTCCCGATTCAGCCCGATTTCTGGTTCAAAAGCGGTACCAACTGCTTAAAAATCCGTCGGACTGGTCTGGTGAATTTGAGGTTTTTAACCATCAGGGCACTAAACTCACCCTCCAGGGGCACGCTTCCCCAGTGCGCCAGCCAGATGGCTCATTGATCTGGTATGGGATTTTGATTAATGTGACCGAGAAAGAGCGCCTGACCGAGCAATTGCTTGAAAATGAATCGATTCGGCGTGTTTTTTTTGAAAATGCGCCGTTCCGATTGGGCGTCATTGAACTTACACCGGATGAAGATATTCAATACATCCTGGTGAACAACCATTTCGCCCGGCTCTGTGGAAAAACCCCGGAAGAGATTATCGGAAAAAAAACAACGGCATTGGGCACCTCCCAGGAATCACTCCGAAAATGGGTTCAGGCATACCGACAGGCCCAATCAACCGGTCAACTGGCCAAAATTGATATGGTTGAAACCGATACGAACCGCTGGGTTCAGGGTATCGTGGCGCAAATTCCATCCAACTCGACCTTAAACCCGCGGTTTTTATTTATCATTGAAGATGTCACCGAGCACCGGCAGTCTATCGAACGCTTGCGATTGCTCGAATCAGCCGTTGAGCGCGCCAATGATGTGATTCTCATTACTGAAGCCGAACCGATTGACCCTCCTGGCCCCCAGATTGTCTATGTGAATCCAGCTTTTGAACGCATGACAGGGTACACAGCGAAAGAAGCCATTGGGAACACTCCCCGGATGCTGCAGGGACCAAAAACATCCGATGAAACACGAGAACGAATTGTCAGGCATTTGAAAGAGTGGCGGTCGGTTGAGGTCGAAATTTTAAATTACCGCAAAGATGGCACCGAGTTTTGGGCAGAACTCAATATTGTTCCTGTGGCCGATGAAACCGGTTGGTATACCCATTGGGTTGCCATCCAGCGCGACATTACGGCCCGAAAAATGGCCGAACTGGCGCTCCGTGAGAGCGAAAGCCGATTTCGGATTTTAGCCGACACGGCCCCCGTTATGATTTGGGTCACCAATGAAGCCGGTCAAACGACCTGGTTTAATCGTCAATGGAAGGAGTTTACAGGTAAACCACTTGAATCCCACCTCGGAACTGGGTGGAAAGAATGCCTGCACCCTGATGACCAGGGGAAACTCCTGGGAACCTGTCAGCAGGCGGCTCTTGACCAGATAAAGTTTCAGGCTGAATGCCGGCTCAAACGATTTGACGGTCAATATCGCATCATGCTGGACGTTGGGGTACCTCGATTTTTAGAAACCGGCCAGTATGTCGGGCATATCGGCACCTGTATTGACATCACGGATATCAAGCAGGCCGAAGCCGAACGCGGTCAGGTCGCCCGGTTGGAAAGCCTGGGAACACTGGCGGGAGGCATTGCCCATGATTTCAACAACATGCTGACCAGTATGCTCGGCAATATTTCACTGGCTCGTCGGGCAAAATCTCCCGTACAGCTCGAAACCCGCCTCACCGAAGCTGAACGCGCGATTGGCCGGGCGCAATATCTCACCAAGCAGTTGTTGACTTTTGCCAAAGGCGGTGAACCCATTAAAAGTCAGGTTAATCTGCAGGCGCTCGTTGTTGAGACAGTGACTTTTTGTCTTCGCGGGTCGTCGGTTGAACCGATTTTCCAGTTTGCGCCACATCTTCCGCTCATTGATGCAGATCCAGGTCAGATTGGGCAGGTCATTCAAAATCTGGTGATCAATGCCCGCGACGCCATGCCAGTCGGGGGAAATCTGGTGGTTTCAGCCTCAAGCATCACCTCTCCCCAAGACCAGTCAGAACTGTTGCGGCTGACCTTTGAAGATGAAGGAGAAGGCATTCCAGCCAATATTTTGAATCGAATCTTTGATCCATATTACACCACCAAACCAACTGGCCACGGATTAGGACTGGCGGTGGTGTACTCAATCGTCCGGCAACACGGCGGGACCATCAATGTGACTTCCAGTCAGAACAAAGGCACCCGGTTTGAGATTTTGCTTCCGATTTCGCCCCTGGTTGAAGAAACGCCGGAGGCTCTCTCGGTCCCAGTCGCGCCCGAATTTGAAAATTGCCGGATTCTGGTTTTAGACGATGATGACGGAGTCCGTGAAATAACCCTCGAAATGCTCTATATGATTGGAATCCAGGCAACTGGCGCCAGTCGGGGTGAACAACTGGTTGAACTCTATACCCAGGCGCTCCACAACAGCACCCCATTTGACCTCCTGTTGCTGGATTTGACGATTCCAGGTGGTAAAGGCGGGATTTGGACACTCAACGAACTCAAGAAAATCAATCCGCAGATTCGAGCCATTGTGTGCAGCGGTTATTCCCAGGACCCAGCTCTGGCATATCCAGCAGACTTTGGATTTATCGGACGACTGGTCAAACCTTTTTCGATTGAGGAACTTCAAGCCCAAATCCGGCAGGCACTCACCAAAGACGGCTGACAGTGATTAGATTATTCGTCGCATGGCAACCCGGCGGGTCCGCCATCCCATCCGGGCTTCAATCTGGAGCATCACCTGAATTTCAGGGGGAACAACTGCCCCTTCAACAACCAGGAACCCGTGGCGTTCATAGAAGGGTTGGTGCCAGAGGTGATCGCTGGTGGTGGTCAACCAGACCTCAGAAAAACCTCTCGTTTTCAAGTCACCCAAAATTGTATGTAACAACGTGGCACCAATGCCCTGGCGACTCTGCTGCGGGTGGACGTACAACCCGGCCAGATACGGCCTGTTCCCAAAACAGCAAATATCGCCAAATCCAACCAGTTCTCCAGATACCAGCTCAACCACCCATAAACAATCGTTTTGAATTGCCTGTTGCAGGACTTCCGGTGGCGTAGGATGTTGCAAAAACCAGGTGCGGACTTCTTCATCCTGAAAAGAGCTTAGGGCAAGCTGTTCAATCCTGATCAAATCAGCAATCTGATCGAGCTGGCCCAGACTAATTCTGAATCCAGAGAAGAGGTTCATAAAATGCCATGCCGGGCTGAGGGTATTGGACTGAGAACTGAGCAATCCAATAGATATTATTGGAGATAACTCATCAGAAACAAAGCAGAAATGATATCAAGTCAGTATCACCTGTGTGAGCGGGTGGTTGCCGCTTGAAAAAACTGCACTTTTATAGATTACCGGCAGAAAACCCTGCGATTGATTGCGAGGAGGATGTCAAGGAGTTTCAATGTGATTCAAGTGGTCTTTAAACATTTTGGTTGATTTATAGGCTAATACAATGTAATATAGCCAAT
>CAZXCE010000315.1:7242-9541 GCA_964639175.1 uncultured Clostridia bacterium | reverse complement strand
AGGTCCCTTCTTTTGTCGGTGGTAGTGGCACGGTTTCCACCAGGTTTCCATTTTCGCCAAAGATTAGTGCATTCATTGAGACTGAAGTCACACCATCCATGGTAGAAAATATTGCCACTAATCGAGCGCTGTTACCCCGGTTACTGTTACCTCCAGGAACCCCAGCGGTTAGCCCAATAGGTGAATTTTCCTGTACAAGCATACTGAAACTTGCCCCAGACGCACCTGCTGTGGCTTTAAGAATCCACTGCCCTGGAGAAGGATTTTTCAGGACAAAAAATTCACCATACTCATTGGTAAATTGCTGCCCGGCAGAGGAAGCTAGTGTGCCAAAGTCCACCGCTTGTCCTGATGAGTTGGTAAGCTGATAGTTTATAGAACCTGAACCAGTAAAAACATTGACAATCAAGCCATCAGTTGCCCCAACTGTGAAATGCACAGACTCAACCTGATTTGCTTCTAGGATTTTGGTCTCTCGAGTTACAATTTGGGAAGATGCACCAAGGCTTAAATTTGAAGGTTGAGCGGAGGATTCTTTCAGCGCCTCCGAATGTAACGTGCTAGGCAAGGAATTTGCCGAACTTATTTCACCGAGAATATTATTCAATATTTCAGTGGTTTCTTTACCCCCTAAGTTAGTGTGAAAAAAGGGCAAACCACATCGAATCTCCCCTTTCAGTGGAGAACCAAAAGCATCTGAATCCGGCGTTAAAGGCCACAAAGGATTGCGAACATAAATATGGCTCACAGATTCAACCAGCACAATTCCATCACCTGCTCCAAGATCAAAGCAAGCGGGGGCAATATTACCCGCATAAAAATAATTTGGTTTACCAAATAGTTGGTAAGTTGTATTAAATTCAGAGCGAATTGTATTTTCCCCTAACTCTCCTGATACATTTAGGTTATAGAAATTTGAACCACTGTTAGGAGTTCCTAAAAGGTACATTTTCCTTAACGGCTTGAGCACACTTTTTCTTTCAGGATCATCGTAATGATAGGTAATGACTCTCCCAACAAGACCTCCCATACTATGGCCAATGTAATACCATTGCGGGAAATCCTCCCGTACGGCGCTATTAGTTAAACCGATCAAGTTTATACGAACTTGGTCGAGCACAGCTTCAGCGCGCTGTTCCCAATTAGATAATCCTTGCGCCCAAATATAATTTGGAGTCAATGAAAAGAACCCTTTTTGTCGAACAATCGATTCCCAAGAGGCATCACCATACCACTTGTCATAGCAACTGAGGATACCGTGAACTAAAATAATTGGTGGGTTAAAGCGAATATCCCGATTCACGCTGGAATTAGATGTTATTACAACGTTCGACTCTTTGATAGTTACGGTTTTAGGACCAATGGTTTTGGCTTCACAACCAGGTCCAAAAATTGATACTCGATTATCAACAGTAACCAATTCAAAATACCTCACTGTGGCTGTCAAATCGTAAATCCCAGCAGGTATAGAACTAAATCTGTAATTTGGTTTATTACTCACATCTGCTTCAATCGAGTTTCCCCCATTTATGGGTGTAGCCTTAACAGATACGATCGTTACTGCACTACCATCCAAAGGCCAGGTCGGTCCGCTTGAAGTTCCGGTACCGATGACCAGCATTCCACTTAAAGAAGAAACTGAAGGAGCAGAGGAAATCGTGATATTGCCAGTTCTAACACAAGAGCTTGCACTACTGGTACTGGCCGTCATTTTCCAGGTATAGGTACCCGATGCTGGGTAAGCATACATTGGGTTTTGTTGGGTTGAAGTCACTCCATTTCCGAAATCCCATGCGAAAGTTGTGGGTCCCGAACAATTTGTCTGTGTAGCTGTAGCGGAAAAAGACACAGGCGTTTCAGGAGTTGCGGTTGATGTTGATGCAGAGGCCGAACAGTCCAGAGTGCATATGGATCCAGTTACCGTCGTAAAGCTGAACTGACTGGACCAATCTCCAAACTGGGTTGCGTTGCGTGCCTTGACCTGCCAGTAGTAGGTCGTTCCGGCATTGAGCGGCACGGAAGGAGTGTAGAAAGTGCCGGGGGGAGTGTCATTGACCACACAACCCGAACAGGTGTCGGCATCGACATTGCGTGGCAAAGCCGAAGGGTTGGTGGCGACCATGATTCGGTATGAGGATGCTCCGCTGATGCTGCTCCAAATAAAGGTGGGTGTTGTCAATTGGCCGGAACTGCCATTGGGAGGTGAACTCAAACTTGGCGGCGGGAGGTTGGTTACCGGCGCTGCCGTCGTAAAGCTGAACTGACTGGACCAATCTCCAAACTGGGTTGCGTTGCGTGC
>CAZXCE010000315.1:0-7142 GCA_964639175.1 uncultured Clostridia bacterium | reverse complement strand
GGCCGGAACTGCCATTGGGAGGTGAACTCAAACTTGGCGGCGGGAGGTTGGTTACTGAATTTAGACTTATCCTGTTGAAATTGGGTGCTGAAATTGTAGAAAACAAAGTTGCAGGGGTGATAAAATTTTCTGATTGAAAACCAATGACAACTATGAGACCCAACAAATTTAATGCAACCAATCGAAGGTAAAACATAACACCAACCTTTCAATGGATGTGTTGATAAACTCATCCTTACAAGCAGAAAATTTTATTAGAGTTGCTGTGACATTAAGAATCAATGAGTCAGACACCCCTAGCAAAGCTGGGGGCTTGATGAATTGGATCGCCTCAAAGGCGATCAGGAGAGGGGGGGAACGGTTCACCGTGATGTTCCAGCGGCAGCGTAAACCACAATGCCGCACGCCTTAGATCACCTGAGCCAACCACCACAGGATCAATGGCGGCAGCGCCAACCACAGCGCGGCACGCCGCTTGCGGAGCTCGAAAGGTTCGTATGAAATTCAGATTGCCCATACCACTTTCTCCAGTTGCCTGAGTTTCACACTTCTGAATCTCTTCATAACCCCGACAGCCCTCATATCAGTTCGGGTCTCACCAGTGGCTTACCTTCTGCTGATAGTTACTGAGAAATACCTATGCTCGTATTATTGTCTTCCTTTGTACTCCGCATTGTGGATGATTTAGAGGCAGTGCCATCATAGGGCGAACTTCTGCAGGTCAGCGTGTCAGATTTCTGAGGTTACACGTGCGTTTTCAAAAAAACGGAGTACTCTGAGTACATATTCTGCCCCTTCGGAGAATTCACATGTTACGGTCCCTTCAATTAGATCTCTTTCGCCGTGGACTGGACCTGGCATATTGGATCGTGCCGCATCCAGACCTTGCCTGGCAAATTGCCTCACATGCCTGGGAAACATTTGATACGTTGAAGCAAACCCAGGACAACCGATCAGACAAAAACAGCTTTATTGAGCGTCTGAAAAATCGGAAGCCCAAACATTACAAAATGAAACTGGAGGAGAATCAGCTTTATCAGTTGAGTGTCCTGATCAATGCTGAATCATATGAACGGGAACGGGAAAAAACGGACCTTTCCCTGACGTGTAATGATGTCACGGTGCATTATGTCAAAACCGTGGCCTTATTGACGTTACTGCATAATCCATTCCATGTAGTAGTTGGGATTGGGGAACTGGTCTTCGATTTTGAAACTTCACTCAATGTATTGCAGCTCTATTTCCAGGTTCGGCCCAGCGATTGTGAAACCAAACAGGAAGATCACTGCCGGCGGGTGAAACGCCACCTGTTCAAAGAACTCAAAACAAGATTTGATCCGATGATTTCGGTGGATTCCGGTGAGCGGGGCCGGGTCTTTTTCACGCCGGCAAGAATTACATCCCAGGTGATGGAACTGGTTCGTCAGTCGCTTGGGCGTTTCGCACCTTGGGACACCCTGTGTCATTACTGTCATGAGTCGCTCAAACCTGAACTTCATGATGACCTCAGTTGTTGTCATATTCTGATCAATCCGGATTGCTTTATGAAACTGAATCACAACACCGAGTTTGGCTCGCCGTGGGATCGGCTTTCGATTCCGGATTTCAAACTGACACAGGATCATGACAACTCGCCCCGTGCTGAACCTCCACGGCACCGCCCTCCAAAGTGGGACAATGTCAGGTTGGAGCAAGTGCTGGATGACCTGGGAAACAAAGCTGATCGGCGCCGACACCTGGAAACGGTCGCCGTAGCACTGATTGTGGACGGTAGTCTTTTGCGAATCATAAACCTCAATACCTTTTCAACCACCCGGCTCACCGTGTCAGAGTTCTCGCGGTTGCTGGAAATCCACGATTCCGAAACTCACCTCTTACTGGCATCTCAGATTCTGGCCGAGTGGAGTGTTTCAACCAAACCGGCCCTGGTTTGGTTAGGTACGGGACAGCGATTGGAAATCACAACCAGTCTGGTTGAAGGAACGGGCGATCAGGAAGGGCGGTTTGACATTGAGATTCGGCACGTGCCCGTCCGGCAGTGGAGCCGGGTTTCCTGGTTGGAGTACCTCCGAAATCCTGCGTGGCGCCCGCTGGTTCTGGCAACCAGTTTGGGAATTTTGTGTCTGGTGGTTGGACTGGGCTGGTTCTGGTTGATTCAAACCCAATCTCCTGAACCTGTAGCTCAACAATTTCCACACCTTCCTTCTACTCCTGAACCTCTTCCTTCTCTTGAGCCAGAAAAAGTGACGCCTCCAAATGAAGCTACTTCTAAAAAAGTGCTTCCCAAGATCTCCCCCAAACTCAATCACCCAATCCGCCGTCCAACGGAAAAAAATCCGTGTGCTCTGGATAGTCTGACCCGATCATCACGTCCAGGGGGGCAAGCTGCAGACTTGACGAACTTTCAGCGTATGTACCTGAGCGTGGAAGTCACCACCTTTGACCAGATACTTCGATCCACGCTGGTTGAAAATTTGGGTCACACGCAATATTTTTCGATTGTTTCAGAGATTGATCAGGCAGATGCTCTCTTTGAAACCACAACCCATTCAACCAGACGCCAGTTCATCATCAGTACCAGGCTGATCAATGCCAGCGGGAAGGTTCTCTGGGCCAGAAACCTGACGCTGGCACAGCCTGTTTCTGAAGAAATGGTGGTTGCCGCTTCTCAAAAACTGACTCGACAATTCATCAATCAGGTGGCAAAAGTAAAAAAAGTCAGTTTATCGTCAGTTAGTTAGAGACTGAAAAGTTCGTTGACTGGAGTTGCTTAACCGACTGGATTTTCAACAGGCATTAGTGGAGATAACTTACCAGGAACGAAAACAGACAGCATCAAGTCAGTACCACCTCCGTGAGCGGGCGGTTGTCGCCTGGAATTGATTCAATTTCTTCTTAACCCCGATAATGTCTAATGAATTGCCTGGAGGAACTATGTATCCAGCCATCAGGGTTCGACGCCCCATGGATCGTTGTCTGGTCGTGCGTGTCATTTTTCTGGTTGTATTTCTGGTTTTTACCGGAATGCTGGCGGTGTCTCAGGTGTCAGCTCAATTCCTCAAACCGCGCCGCGAAATACAATCGCAGCCCCTTGAATTTGACAAACCGGTTCAGTTCCAGCTTCATCATCTCGAAACCAGGAAATTCTCTGTTTTCTGTGAGATGAACCACTATGTCCGGGTTGAAATCGAATGTTCAAATATCAGCGTTGATGTGTCCCTTTTTCGACCAGATGGAAACCGTATCCAAAACGCGGGTATCTGGATTATCGGGCCAAAAGACATTGCCTGGGTTGCTGACCAATCGGGTGAGTACGAGATCACCTTACGGTGCGAACGCCCACTCCCCCCAGTTCAAGTTCGGCTGTGGCTCAACACAATTCATCCTGCCACTCCTGAAGAGAAAGTCTGGTTTGATCACCTGTGTATTGCCCACACGCTGCTGATGGAATCAGACCTCGTTCGGCGAACGGCTGACTGGAAAGAGGGAATCGCAAAAAGACTTGCTGCCATCAACCATTTTCGAGCCATTGGGGATCGGCATATGGAAGCTGAGACGTTGTGGGGCACTGGGGGAATTTACAGCTACCGGGGAGATCACCAGACGGCGATTCAGTACTTTGAACAGGCGCTGGCTGTAGCACGGGCCATTGAATACACCTGGCTTGAAGCCACCACCCTTTATTATTGGGGGGACAGTCTGAATACAGTTGGTGAGTACACCCAATCAATTGACAAGTTTGCCGAAGCGCTTGCTGTTTCAAAAAAAATAAACGATCTCAATGCAATGACCGAAATCGTTATTTCCACCGGAGAATCCTGGTATTACCTGGGAGAGTATCAGAAAGCAATTGAACAATATGAGCTTGCACTTCAGTACTCAGCCCAAACCGGCCATAAAGTGTGTCAAGCCTGGGCCCGGAATATGCTGGGCCGGGTGTACTTTTCCCTCGGCCAGTGGGATCAGGCTGAACAAATGTATTCCCGGTCATTGCAGGACTATCGGGCCGTCAATGACACCCGTGGGCCAGGTGTTACCTTGATCTGCCTTGGAGAACTATCAATCGTCCAGGGCAATTATCTTCAAGGTCTGGCATATTTGGATGAGGCGCTCCCCTTTTTACAAAAGGAACATGACACATTAAGCCTGGCCAGGGTCAATGTCTTTCGGGGAATTGCGTACACCCGCCTTCACAAGTTTGAAAATGCCAGCGAGGTCTTTCATCAGGCCCTGGCCGTGTATGCGGAAACCGACAACCGGTATGGAAAGGCCCGGACCTTGCATTCCTTTGGGGTAATGCTGGTCGCTTCAAGTCAGATTGATGAGGGGCGCCGGACCCTGCACGACGCGCTTGTCCTTCGGCGCGCGATCCAGGATCGTCAGGGCATGGCCGAAACGCTGTTTCATTTGGCCCGGTTGGAGAATCAGGTCGGAAATCTGGGGGTTGCGGCAGGGTTTTTGGCCGAAGCGATTCCACTGATTGAATTTCTCCGTGCCCACGTCGTCCAACCCGGTCTGCGAGCTACTCACCTGGCCAATACACACGAGTATTATGAACTCTATATTGATATACTGATGCGGTTGGATCGGTTAGATACCTCAAACGGATATGCGGAAAAAGCATTTCAACTGAGCGAACAATCCCGGGCCAGAGAGTTGCTCGACCTGCTCTTGCTGGCCAAAACCGAGATTCGACAAGGAATTGATCCGCAACTCAAACAACGTGAACAGCAGCTCAACGAACAGCTCAACCGAAAATTCAGTCATCAGCTCCGACTCTATGGCCGTAAACCAACTCTGAATCAAATTGAGTCTTTAAACGCAGAGATTGAGGCCCTGACGCGAGAACTCCAGGAAGTGGAAGCCGAAATCCGAAAGCAAAACCCAAACTACGCGGCGATTACCCAACCCAGGCCGCCGAGCATTCCCGACATCCGCACCTGGTTGGACGACGAAACAGCTTTGCTTGAGTTCCAACTTGGCACTGAGCGCAGTTACCTCTGGGTTGTTGACCGAAAGACCGTCAAAACGGTTGAATTACCTGCCAGGGAGAAAATCCAGATTGCAATCCAACAGTTTCAAAATGCCATTGCCACCCGAACTCGATTCGTCCGATTTGAGACCCCAGAAAAAAGAGCTGCCCGTATCGCCCAGGCCGATCAGGAAAGTGCACTGATTCTGGGGTTACTCAGCCGTCAGTTGTTTGGGCAGGTGAACGGATTGGCAGCATGGAAACGGTTGTTGATTGTACCAGATGGACCATTGCATTACCTTCCCTTTGCCGCACTTCCAGATATTTCACATCAGGAGGTAAGCGCCAAAAAATCCAAATTGAGTGGACGCTTGATACCAAAAGAGGATTCTCCTCTGGTCGAAACCCACGAAATTATCATTTTGCCATCGGCTTCAACGCTGACTCAGTTACCAACTGGTGATTCATCCCGCACCACCAATCAACACCGCACTATTATTTTTGCAGATCCGGTTTTTGAAGCCAGTGATCACCGGGTGGTCAGTCAGGGAAAACCGGCCATCGGATCAGCTTCCAGACTGGAACCTCATCATTCACGAGCGGCGCTTTGGGCCGCAGCCAGCGAGGTTGGGTTTGAAGGGGAACGGTTGCGCCTTCCACGATTGATCCATACTCGCGACGAAGCCCACGGAATTGCCGCTCTGACCAGGTCAGGGCAATGTCGGCAGGTATTGGATTTTGAAGCAAATTATGAGCAGGCCACCAGCGCTCAATTAGGTCAGTTTTCCATCATTCATTTTGCGACTCATGGGTTTCTTCCACCTCACTCCCCCGAATTTGCCGGGATTGTGTTGTCGCTGGTTGATCAAGAGGGCCACCTGTGTGATGGTTTTTTGGGGGTTCCCCAAATTTTCAACCTCCAACTCAACGCCGAACTCGTTGTTTTGAGCGGATGTCGCACCGGGCTGGGAAAAAATGTGAAAGGTGAGGGAATCGTCGGGCTGACACGCAGCTTTATCTACGCTGGGGCACGTCGGGTAGCCGTGAGTTTGTGGGATATCCACGATGAGGCGACTTCGGCGTTGATGATCCAGTTTTATCGAGAAATGCTGATCAACCATCAATCTCCAGCCGCAGCCTTACGAGCCGCCCAACGAACCTTGCGCAAATCCAAACAATGGGCCTCGCCTTACTTCTGGTCGGGTTTTATTCTTCAGGGACAGTACCAGTAGGAACCTTCGTCAAAAATATGGTATCACTCGCTATCGCTCATCCCTGAAGGCGTTACGCTGAACCGAACTCATTTTCTGAAATGCAAGAACTCGAACCTGTCATTTTTTTACTCAGAGCAAACCTGTTTTAGGTTTTGTTGACATTTTGGGTCGTGTATTGAGCCGCATAGCGAAGCAGTGAGTTTAGACCGGCCTTTCAAGGCCGGGACACACAGATGGCAAAACAATGGATCTCCCGGCGCTGAAGCACCGGTCTCAATTCAACCACCACTTCGCGGCGAAAAATCTGAACTCACTTGCCCCTATCCAGGCCGAAAAATTTGGTGCCCAGTTGCAGGCCCGAATGCACGCCAGGTTTCCTCAACATATCCCTGAGATTTATGAAACCGATATTGCCGGTGAATTTTTCTTTATCGCTTCGGAATCGCTTACTGGAATCATACTCTCAGCACTTCTTCATCGTGAACAGGTTGTTGGGATTGGAATTCAATTGTGCGAAGTATTGTCCCAGTTGCCCACCTGTCAGGGAGTTCTGGATGATGGTCGCTGGTTTGAAAGGGTTGTTCACGGAGACGTGAGACCTGCCAACATTCGCATCACCGAATCAGGTCAGGTCAAACTGCTCAATTGGGGAAAGGCCACCGAAGTCCCTGGGATTCGAGCCCGGCAAACGCGAACATGCCTTTTGTAGTGACGGCTTCCGCAATCGTGGAAACAAGTACTGGTATGCAGCGAAAAAAATTCGGAACTCCCCGTCTCAGGAAACAGAGCTGTTAAGTACCTTGTCAAAAGTTTCCTGAGATATTGAATTTTGGAAGTGTTTGGTTTTTTTCGTGTATTTCGTGTATTTCGTGGTTCACAATGTCTGGAAATCTTCGGTAAGGTACTTAGGGAGCGTTAAAGAATAAGTTCCCGGTTTTGACGATAAAAGCTGGATC
>CAZXCE010000314.1:0-9624 GCA_964639175.1 uncultured Clostridia bacterium | reverse complement strand
GGTTGTCCGGAACAGGAAGAATCCCCTTCCTCAACCGCGCAGCGGTAGGGAGAGGAGGTTCAAAATCTGATTTGGGCAATAGCGGTGCTGGTTGCGCTTCTGTTGGTCGGGTATATCTGGACCGAGTTTTTCCCCATTTTTAAAACCCTCAACCGGATCGAATTGTGGTCTTATACCGAATCCATCAGTCAGTCAATCACGGCGCCAGATGGCTCGCAAACCTCGAAAATGGTCGAAAACCGCCATCCAACCACCATCCTGGATTTGTTGATTGCCGTGGCCATGGCGGTCGTGACCTATAGTGCGGTGCAAAATGTGCCAACGCTGTTAAAGCTCACGCTGTTGAGCAAATTACCGATTGATGCCGGTGTCAAATATGCCATTTCAGCCGTCACCAGTTACCTGCTCACCCTGACCGGCGTCATTTTATCGCTCAGCCAAATTGGTGTGACCTGGTCAAAAGTTCAGTGGCTGGCTGCTGCCTTCTCGGTTGGACTTGGCTTTGGACTCCAGGAAATTTTTGCGAATTTTGTCTCCGGTATCATTTTGCTCTTTGAGCGACCAATTCGCGTCGGAGACATCGTCACGGTCGGAACCGTCACCGGCACGGTGACCCGTATCGGTGCCCGAGCCACGTTTGTACTTGATTTTGACCGCAAAGAACTGGTGATTCCAAACAAAAGCTTCATTACCGGTCAACTGGTCAACTGGACCCTTTCAGATGATATCGTCCGGGTTCAAATTCCAATCAATGTTGCCTATGGGTCAAATGTTGAACTGGTTGAACAGTTGTTGTTCCAGACCGCCGATGAAATCCCGGATATTTTGAAAGATCCGCCACCCCGAGTCATCTTTACCAACTTTGGCGACAGTCACCTGGAATTCATGCTCTATGTCTACCTTGAATCGGCCAACGCCATTCTGACCACCAGACATGTGCTTCATACCAAAATCAACCGGCTTTTTCGCGAAGCCGGGGTTGAAATTCCCTTTCCCCAGCGAGACATTCACATTCGGACAGTTCCACCAGGACAGCACGTGGCAAGGAGCGAAGAAGCGAAGTAACGACGGGTCAACCCATCGAGCAGCGATCAACGACTTCACCACAGAGGACACAGAGGAACACAGAGACCGCTCACTTCCTCAAAAACCTCTGTGGCCCTCTGTGTTCTCTGTGGTTCAAAAATGATGCTGACGGTTCATTGTGTTCGGGGTAATGGGGGCACTTCAGGTTGATAAGTACCTTGTCATAAATTTTCTGAGATATTGGGTTTGGTAAGTGCTTGATTCTTTTCCGTGGTTTCTGTGTTTTCCGTGGTTAAAATGTTTGGAAATTTTCGGTAAGGTACTTATTTTGGAAATCGAAAAAATTTGGGGGATGACAAAACCCGGAACCCAATCTTTTTACAGAAAAACTGTTTTCTGATTTTCATTTTTGATCTTTGATGACAGTTCTTCTCCAGGCCAAGTTCTTACCAAAGCGAGCCGATTGGTCAATGACACATATTTTGAAGAGCCGTCGCCAATGGTTGTCGATGCTCGGTGGTGGACTGATCTCAACAATGGCCACCGGATGTCGGGCTGCTGATCTCAACCATGCCGTATCACCATCAACTGCATCTTCAGTTATGGCCGAACCACGTACCGTCAATCTCAATGACATTCTCAAAAGAACAATTCCTTCCACTGGTGAAAAGCTTCCCGTGATTGGGCTTGGAACCTGGCAAACCTTTGATGTTGGTACCTCAGCCAGTGAACGGGCGCCACTCGGAGAGGTGCTCCAACTGCTGGTCAAAACTGGCGGTTCGATGATTGATTCATCCCCGATGTATGGTCAATCTGAAAGCGTCGTCGGTGATTTAACCGAACAGCTACAGATTCGCAATCAGTTGTTTCTGGCCACGAAAGTATGGACCCAGGGTCAACAACCAGGAATTGACCAGATGGAGCAATCCGCCCGTTTGCTCAAAGCTAAAACCATTGATTTGATGCAAATCCATAATCTGATTGACTGGCAAACCCATCTGCGGACGCTCAGGGATTGGAAAACCAGAGGGAAAATCCGCTATCTGGGAATTACCCACTACACGGTTTCTTCCTACCCGGACCTGGAACGCATTATCCGAACTGAACCCATTGATTTTGTTCAGTTTAACTATTCAATCACAACCAGGGACGCCGAAGCGCGACTGCTGCCCCTGGCGGCTGAAAAAGGTGTGGCGGTCATCATCAACCGGGCGCTTGAAAGTGGATCTTTGTTTCAAAGGGTCAAGGGAAAAGCGCTGCCCGCCTGGGCCAGTGAACTTGATTGTGCATCCTGGGGACAATTTTTTCTGAAATTTGTTGTTTCTCACCCGGCGGTAACCTGTGTTATATCAGGAACATCCAAACCCCAGCATATGAAAGACAACCTTGGGGCCGCGTTTGGAAAACTTCCAGATGCACCAACCCGACGCAAGATGGTTGAGTTGATGTCCAGTCTGTAATCAAAACCGAAACAAATTCCCAGGATTCAGTCGTTTTGTGCGGGTTCTTTTGCGGATGAACGCTGGGGCAGGCACGCCTTGGTGGAATCACACACTGAAAGAGTAAGGGAAAGGAACGTGTATGCAACGACTGAATGGAAAAATTGCCCTGGTCACAGGTGCGGCCCAGGGTATCGGTGAAGCCA
Source organism: uncultured Clostridia bacterium (assembly GCA_964639175.1). GTDB lineage: Bacteria > Acidobacteriota > Blastocatellia > Chloracidobacteriales > Chloracidobacteriaceae > JACQXX01. The sequence continues at coordinate 6,953 of CAZXCE010000314.1, read as the reverse complement.
TTGCCGAACGCTTTGCCCAGGAAGGTGCTTTTGTGGTGGTGACCGATATTCAGGACGAACTCGGGGCCTCGGTGGCGCAACGCCATCCGGGTCAGGCTGCCTACCGACGGCTCGATGTGCGCAATGAAGCCGACTGGATCGCCGTCACTGACGAAATCCTCAAGCAAAAAGGAAAACTGGATATTGTGGTCAATAATGCCGGGGTGACTGGGTTTCACGAAGATCTCGGCCCTCAAGACCCGGAACATGCCTCGCTCGAAAGCTGGCGGAAAGTCCACTCCACCAATCTGGAAGGGGTTTTTCTGGGTTGCAAACATGGGATTCGAGCCATGCGGCCTGCCAAATCGGGGGTCATCATCAATATTTCCTCCCGCTCTGGACAGGTGGGCATTCCTGGTGCTGCCGCCTATGCCTCAAGCAAGGGCGCCGTGCGCAATCATTCCAAAACCGTAGCGCTCTATTGTGCCGAACAGGGGCTCAATATTCGCTGCAATTCGGTTCACCCGGCGGCCATCCTGACACCGATGTGGGACCACCTGCTCGGGCACGACGATCAGCGTGAAGCCCGTGTCGCCATGTTTACCAGTGACATTCCACTGCGTCGGTTTGGACTCCCCCGAGAAGTGGCCGATGCCTGCCTGTTTCTGGCGTCGGATGAAGCCGCCTACGTCACCGGCATCGAGTTTGTCATTGACGGTGGCATTCTGGCCGGAGCGTCAGCGGCACCTGGGAAGAAGGATGAGTGACCCCTTTCGGGTTCCGGGTTCCGCTTTTCGAAAGAGAGGGTGTGCTCATTTGCGACAGGTTTGTCCCAAAATCGAACAACCCTTCAAAAAATCTTGGAGTGCGGTGACAAGTCACCGCTTTGATTTTGAGCGACTTATCGCTGGATTACTTCGGTTGACTGGCGGCACGTCACCAGGATCGAAAGCGCCGACAAGTCGGCGCCCTCCAGAAGCTGTCAAGCTTTGTTTTCTGGAATAACAATTGCACTTCTGACCCAGATTCACCTTTTTTCATTCAAGCCATCTTTCATTTTCTGGAGTTATGTCGTGCATCAAGTAATTCGTGATCTGCGGAACAGCCTGCGGTTTTTTGTGCGTAAGCCTGGATTCTGCACCATCATTGTGTTGACCCTGGCGCTGGGAATTGGTGCCAACACGGCGATTTTCAGTGTTTTACACGCAGTTTTAATCAATCCCCTTCCCTATCGCGAACCTGACCGCATTGTTGGCCTGCGCGAATCGCTCCCGGATGAAGGCATCATTCCGGTTTCCTATCGTTCGTTTGCTGAGTGGCGCGACCGCTCAACCACCTTTGAACGGGTTGCCGCTGGATCCAACTGGAATCCAAACCTGGAAGACGAACACAACCCGCTTCGACTCATCGGCGCCACAGTGTCAGGCGGTTACTTTGACGTCATGGGGCTTTCTCCGCTGGTGGGCCGGGTTCCAATGGCTGATGACGAACGCCCCGATGCCCCTCGGGTGGTTGTGCTGGGCGAACAACTCTGGCGGAATCAGTTCCATCGTTCGCCAACGATCATCGGCCAGCAGATTCGGTTGAGTGGGAATCAGTTTACCGTGATTGGGGTTGTGCCCAACCCGTTTGTTCAGACAAACATCGGCTCAGTTGAACTCTGGACGCCCATGCGGGTCAATGACCAGACTGCCCGTGAAAATCCTGGCCGGTATTTGTTTGTGGTTGGGCGGCTTAAAGCGGGCATCACGCTGGATCAGGCCAGATCAGATGCCGCCAGAGTAATGACCCTGATCAAACAGGAATTTCCAGAAACCCACAACAGTCGCTATCAGTCAGTGGTTCAACCACTTCGCGATTTTGTGGTGTCCCGAGATATGCAACAGGCGCTCTGGCTACTGGTGCTGGCCGTGAATTGTTTGCTCCTGATTGCCTGCTCAAATGTCGCCGGGTTGTTGCTGGCGCACGTCACTCAACGCGAACGCGAACTGGCCATCCGGGCCGCACTTGGCGCCAGTCGGTGGCAACTCATCCGCCAGTTACTGATCGAACATACCGTTTTTGCCGTCACGGGTGGCCTGGTTGGTGTCTGGCTGGCCCACCTGAGCCTGGGGCTCCTGGTCAAAATCAGTCCTGATCTGGTGGCTCGATTCAACACGGTATCTATCAGCGGACCGGTGCTCTGGTACACCGTAGGCGCCACGACGCTGGCGGCGATGGTCTTTGGTGTCTTGCCGGCACTGGTTGGCACCAAAACTGACCTGATCGAAGTCTTGAAACAGGGCGCCACCACTGTTTCACAAGGTGCTGGCCAAAAACTGTTTCAAAGCGGACTCGTCGTGGTCGAAATCAGTCTGGCGTTTGTGTTGATGGTTGGGGCGGGCCTGCTGGTTCAGAGTTTTGTCAAACTCAATCAGGTCAAACCTGGGTACGACCTGGACCCGGTGCTCACAATGGATGTCTCTTTGCCTGGCGCCCGATATACCCGAGCCGAGCAACGCATCGCCTTCTATCGGTCTGCGATTGAGCGGCTCCGGTCAATTCCTGGGGTAACGGTTGCCGCTGCGGTTCAAGGGCCACCACTCAAAGGCCCGATTTATTCCGACCCGGTGCTGATTGAAGGTCAACCAACACCACGCCCTGGCGAAGTGCCGTCCCTTCGCCAAAACGTCGTTACGGCTGATTACTTTCGCACGCTGGGGATTGAGGTTGTTCAAGGCCGCTCTTTTTCAGAAGCGGAAACCTGGGAAAACCAGAACGTCATTGTGATCAATCAATCCTTTGCCCGCCGGTTCTGGCCGGGCGAAAACGCGATTGGAAAACGGCTCAAAACCGGTGAGGAGAAGCCCTGGTTATCAGTGGTCGGCGTCATTGCCGACGTGGCTCAAGATCGCTTTGATCACCCTGGAATTGAGGAAATGTATTACCCCTATGTAAACCCGGCTGAAGCACTTCCAGTCTTTGGAATGAATCTGGTCGTGAGATCAAATCGAGATCCTGAGAGTTTAATCCCGGCCATCCGGCAGGAACTACGGCAAATTGATCCAGTCGTGCCAATCAACCGGGTCCTGACCCTGCGGCAACTGGCAGATCAGGTCAATGGTCGCACCCGGCTGATGCTGGTCCTGCTCAACCTGTTTGCCGGGCTCGCCCTTCTCCTGGCCCTCACCGGGGTGTATGCAGTAATGACCTTTTTTGTGACCCAGCGCCAGCAGGAAATTGGCATTCGAATGGCTATGGGCGCCACACAGCAACAGGTTTTGAAACTGGTCATTGGTCGTGGCATGACGCTGTGTGCCATTGGACTTGCCCTGGGACTTGGCGTCTCGCAACTGTTTGGGCCAATGCTCAACTCGCAGGTTTTTTCAATATCAGTGTTTGATGTGCGAACCTTTGCCGGAATCGCGGGGTTACTGGGCTTTTCAACCCTGATCGCCGTGTATTTCCCCGCTCGCCGCGCAACAGAAATTGATCCGATTGCCGTCCTGCGCGGGGAATAGGATGACAAAGGGACAACGTGACAGAGTGAATCTGGTCAAATGGCTTTTTCTATTATAACCCCCACCCGCTGACGCAGGTGGAACTGACGACTGACGACAAACCGGTGTAAAACCTATGACTGGAACAATCGGGCAGGAACTCAAGACCGCACTCAGGATGTTGTTGAAAAATCCTGGGTTTACCTTTATTTCGGCGCTGGCGCTGGCGTTGGGAATCGGTGCCACCAGCGCCATTTTCAGCATTGTGAACGGCGTGTTGCTCCGGCCATTGCCCTTTCAGGATCCGGAACGCATCGTGTGGATTTGGGAAAACAACCTCTCGCGCAACCAGGCGGAGGTCGAGGTTTCCTATCCAAACTTTGTGGATTGGCGCGAGCAAAATCGAGTCTTTGAACAACTGGCGGCGTTGCCATCGGTCAATTTTGACGTCACGCTCAAGACCGAAACCGAGCCGGTCCAGGTTGAAACAACCTCTGTTTCAGTCAATTTCTTTTCGCTCGTCGGTGCCAAACCCGTGCTGGGTCGGGATTTTCTCGCTGAAGAAGACAAGCCCGAGGCACCACCCACCATCATTATCAGCGATGGACTCTGGAAACGGCACTTTGGCGCCAATCCTGCGGTGATTGGAAAAACAGTCGTCATTGACGATACTCCGGCGACTGTGGTCGGGGTGATGCCGGCTGAATTTGATTTCCCAAAAGGGGTTCAGGTCTGGTCACCGCTGTCGCATTACGGTGCCAACTGGATGAAAGTCCGGGCGTTTCGAGTCATGCGCACGATTGGGAAACTCAAACCAGGTGTAACAACGGATCAGGCCCAGGCCGAGATGAACAGCATCGCCCGCACCCTGGCCCAGTCGTTTCCCAAGGAAAACACCGGGTATGGCGTGACGATGATTCCGTTGCTCGATTCGGTGTTTGGAAAGGTTGGAATTGCACTCAAGGTGTTGCTCGGGGCCGTGATCCTGGTGCTCTTGATTGCCTGTGTCAATGTGGCCAATTTCCAACTGGTGCGGATGATTCACCGCCGCAAAGAACTGACCTTACGGGTGCTGCTCGGCGCCAGTCGCGGGCGACTGGTTCGGATGTTGATGTTTGAAAGTCTGGCGCTCGCCCTGGTCGGAGGCCTGGCCGGACTGGCGATTGCCCTGCTTGGCGTTGATATATTGAAAGCACTGGCGCCGGTTGATATTCCCCGGATTCAGACAGTTTCAGTGGATGCCAGAGTCGTGGTATTCACGCTGTTGATTTCGGTTCTGACGACGCTGATTTTCGGACTGGTTCCGGCCCTGCGCGTTTCAAAAACCAATCTTGAAGAATCGTTGCGTGAAACCTCGGCCAAACTCGCCGGTTCCAGCCAGGGGACCTGGTTGCGCAACTGGTTTGTGATTTCTGAAATTGCACTGGCACTGGTGTTGATGGTTGGTGCGGGGTTGATGGTACGAACCTTTAATCAGCTTCAACACCTGGATCCGGGCTTTAACCCAAATCAGGTATTGACGTTTCGCTTGCCGCTGTCACAGGCCAAATACCAGACCAGCCAGGACCAGAAGCAGTTTTTTGAAAAAACGCTGGATCAGGTGCGGCAACTACCAGGAGTTGTTTCGGCAGGGGCGGTCCTTCAACGCCCGCTTTCCGGGACGGTTGGCTGGGATTATCCATTCACGGTCGAAGGCCAGTCTCCCGAAGAACACGACCAGAACCCATATTCCAATTATGAGTGCATTTCCCCAGGGTACTTTAAGACCATGGGAATTCCGGTGCTGGCGGGACGTGATTTTACTGACTTTGATCGAGGCGATCAGGCGACCGTGGTCATTGTCGGTGAGTCATTTGCCAAACGATACTGGCCAGGAGCAAACCCGGTCGGCAAGCGATTGCAATTTGGAAAACCTGGTTCAAAGTCGCCAATGATGGCCGTGGTGGGGGTCGTCAAGGATGTCCGCTATCGCGAATGGGACGATACACGGCTGGATATCTATGTTCCAATCCTTCAAAAAGCCGAGTTCCGGGCTGATTTCGTCCTTAAATTGTCGCCCGAAGTCACCCAGGCCCAACAAGCCGATTTAGTCAAACGCATTCAACAAATTGTCTTTTCGATTGATAAAGATCAGGTTATCAGCGCCGTAACAACGCTCAATTCCCTGGTGGCCGAAACCCTGGCACGACCCAAATTTAATGCCGTGTTGCTCGGGCTCCTGGCCGGGTTTGCCATTGTGCTCGCCGTACTGGGGATTTATGGCGTGATGTCGTATTCGGTGACCCAGCGAACCCAGGAAATTGGGATTCGACTCGCGCTTGGTGCCAGAACCAGCGATGTGATTGGGTTAGTGGTCAACCACGGCATGCGGCTGGCGGTGATTGGGATTACCCTGGGCTTGCTTGGGTCTTATGTGTTGAGCCGGTTTCTGACCTCACTTTTATTTGGTGTTAAAGCAACCGATCCGGCGACATATATTTTGCTGTCATTGACGCTGCTGGTCATTGCCAGATTGGCCTGTTACCTCCCAGCCCGCCGGGCAGCGCGGATTGATCAGATGGTGTCTCTTCGGTGCGAGTAATATCATTTGGGGTTCAGGGTTCAGGATTCAGGGTTCAGGATTCAGGGTTCAGGGAAATACAATTTTTTTCAATGAGTGAGCTTTTTGGTGACACGGCGGAGGTGCATTCCAAAATGGCATTATACCCGTCAGTCGTCAGTCGTTGGCCCGGTTCATTTGATCTCTGTTGGTACAGAATCACCCTTGCCCAAAATACGTTCTCATTTTAGACTCCGTTGGCTGGCAGCTTTTCCTTTTGCCCGAACACCGGGTTTTTGCCAGTTTTGGTTTGTCGCTCAATCGCTTTTCAGGACAACCTGTTTTTGCTCAGTCCCAATGGGCAATGCCTTTGGCCCGAGTGCAGGAAGCCCTTGATACACAATGGTTACAGCCAGACATTGAACCTGGTTCAAAGACCTTTTTTGCACCAGGGAACGGAGAAAAGTTCCCCATGCTTGGTCTCAATCACTATGAATCGCCTTTGCCGAGCCCCGAAACCCAATATCAGAACGACCTCCATCAGGCACTGACCAATATGCGCTCAGGTGTGATGGCCGGGCTGTGGTTTGCCATCCTGGCTTCACTGGGAGAAATCTTATCCTTCTTTTTAATCCAATCTGAGGGAATTGAACTGGAGGGTGGGACGCTGGGGCTTATTTTCTATGTGGTGTTTGTAATACTCGAAATCAGTTCGATTTTGACGTTGACCGCCGGATTAAAGTTCTTTCACAGCCGCTTCTGTGCGGTGTCGTTGCTGGTTTTGTTTTGCATTATCCAGCTCGCTAGCATTGTGGCCCGACCCAACGGGTTGATCATTCGGATCTTTATTACAATTGCCTTTATCCGGGCATTTTCCAATGGGATTAAAGGCTCGTTTGAGCGAAACCCGCAAGTCGCCCATGCCATGGAACCCAAGCCGAGCACCGGGTTCCGGG
>CAZXCE010000313.1:0-9629 GCA_964639175.1 uncultured Clostridia bacterium | reverse complement strand
ATCCGAACGGCAGCCTTTCAGGATGCTCAATCCAAATCTAAACCGACTTCGTCCCACTGGGACGCAATCAAAAAACCTACACGTGAAAGGCGCCGGGCCCCCAATACCTGAACGGCTCAAAACCTGGAACTGAAGATTGCCTGATTTTCGTTAGCCCATTTTCTTCCGCCTACCTGATGAGGTATGCTTCATTTCCCTTCATAAACACTCCTGCGATTTCTGAGCCCCTTTGACTTTCTCTTGACCCCATATTCTCCTGATCTGGCGAGATTCACAGTGCCCTACTGGTTTTCCCTGAGGATAGTCCTGCTAGGGCTTGCCATCATCTTTGGTGGCAGGCTGCTGGTCTATGCTGCCGAGAATCAAGTATCATCTCCGGCTCAGATGCACCTCAAAACCAATGCAATCTATCCGGAAGGTCGTCCAGCATTCCAACTCTTTAATGATCGAAATGGCCTGCCTCAAAATACGGTTGTTTCAACCATGAAGGACCTGAATGGATATCTGTGGATTGGAACTCAGGATGGTGCCGCTGTATACAATGGTCGGTACTGGCGGCAGGTGGATATGCCCAATAAAGCGGAATCCAATTACATTAATTGCATTTTGGCAACTTCCGACGGAAGCCGCTGGTTTGGAACAGACGCTGGATTGATTCAACTGACACCCAATCACCAGTGGCAAATTTATCAACCTCAAAATTCCGGTCTTCCCAATTTGGTCATCAATTGTCTGGGAGAAACGATTGAAAATGGCCATTCTATGGTGTGGGTTGGAACCCTGGAAGGAGGTCTCGTCCAACTCAGCGGCTTTGACTCAAACTCACCTCAATGGAAACAGGTTCAGCCACGATCCTCAGAAGGCTCAATGTATTCAGTGACTGGGCTTTGGGTTGATCATCAAAAACCGCTGGCTGATGTCTGGATAGGCTATCAGGGTGGAAAACTGGGCCATTATTCAAATGGAACACTGGAATTGGTTTCGGTTCCATTCCTGGACAGTTCTGAACTATCAATCACGACTCTTTTTGGAAGTTACCGGGGAAATCAGTTCTTTCTCTGGATTGGCACAGCTCAGGATGGAGTTATCCAGCTTTCCAAAGACCTGTCAATCGCTCAGTCACCCTTTGAGATCACCAGATTCAACACCTATAATTCTGCTCTGCCAGGAAATAAAGTCTTATCACTCAATGAGCTGCAGTTGAAAGATGAGAACTGGCTGCTGGTTGGAACCCAAAACGGGTTATCTCAGATTAGCTCAACGGAAATCAAAACTTTCACTACCTCTAATTCGGAGATTCTCCACAACAACACTCGCTGCCTGCTGGTAGACACCCAACAACCACAACCACTGATCTGGATTGGGAATGATCGAGGTTTGATCAGATACCTGTTTGGCGGCTGGACCACGATTGACCGAAGAAATTCTGCCATCATTGACACTGATGTGTATGCGTTTCTTGAGGCTGGTCCACCCGATAAACCAGTTCTCTGGTTTGGAACCCCTGGGGGAGTCTCCGCTTATTGTGCCGGGCAATGGACAACTTATTTAACCGCTAATTCAAAACTGCCCAGCAACGAAATCAATTGCTTTCTGGAAACTGGAAAAACCACTGCTCACCCGAAAATTTGGATTGGGACTGAAGGTGGACTGGCTACGATTTCAAACGGTCAGTGGGAGGTTTTTACCACTCAGAATTCAGAGTTGCCAGGCAACAGAGTGTATGCCCTGCTTGAAACCTTTGAAGCAGGTCAGTCGGTGGTTTGGATTGGGACACGCGGAGGTGGGCTGGCAAAACTCAAAAACGATCAGTGGACCGCCTACAACACTCAAAATTCAGGGTTAAGCAACAATGAAATTTATGCCCTGGCGGCAACCGAGGCGGGTGGAAACCAAACACTGTGGATTGGAACCAGGCTGGGTGGACTGTGCAGTTTCACCGCCAATCGGTGGACAACGTACACCCCACAAAATTCATTACTCCCCAATGCCTGGGTCAACTGTCTGTGCCAGAGCACGTTGCATGGTCAACCCGTTTTGTGGGTTGGAACCGACAACGGTGCGGCTTGCTTTGAAATCGCCAATCCTCAACATCCCTGGTTTGTACTAAGTGAAACCACCACCCCGGCTTTGCCCAATGGAATGGTTCTGCAAATCGTCCGGGACTTTCGCCACCGGATCTACTTTTTTACCAATAAAGGCATTGCCCAACTCACATTTCCCCAAGCTGAATCTGCCAGCCAGGACCCCCCTTTTATTCATACATTTACAACGGCTGATGGGTTACCAACCAATGGGTTTAACCAGTGGGGCGGATTGACGGACCGTCGAGGCTATATTTGGGGTGGTTCGGTTGAAGGGCTTTCAATCTTTAACCCTGACGTTCAAGGCTGGAACGCTCAAACCCCGTCATTACGGCTTGAGCGGTTTGTAATTGAGAACTTCCCGTCTCAACACGTTGACCCACAATTCATCCAGCTTGATCATGATCAAAATAATCTGACATTTGAAGTTGCGTTGTTGAGTTTCTATAACGAGTCCCAAATCCGATATCAGTTTTTCCTTGATGGATTTCACCGCAATCCAACCCCCTGGATCAATGATAACAAACAGGTTTTTACCAATTTACCGCCTGGGAATTACACCTTTTCAGCTCGTGGTATGGATGCGAACGGAAATATATCAGCTCCAATCCTGATGAAGTTTCGGATTGACCGACCTCCCTGGTCTTCGTGGTGGGCCATGATCGGGTATATTTCCCTGAGTGGGGGTCTGATTTACTATTTAGTCGGGCTGCGGACCAGGGCCTTGAAGTATTACAATCGTAAACTGGAGTCTAAAGTTCGACAACGCACGGCACTGCTTGAACAATCGCAACTCCTGCTCAAACACAATGCCGACGAACTGGCTGAAGCCGTCCAACAATTACAAACCTCTGAGCAGGAAGCCCGCCAGGCCAAAGTAGAATCGGAGAAAGCCAATCAGGCCAAAAGTGAATTTCTGGCCAATATGAGCCACGAACTTCGCACTCCGCTCAATGCCATCATCGGCATGACAGGTGTGCTGCGTGATACCCCGCTCAGCCCGGAACAAAAAGAATGTATTGACATCATCCGAATTGGGGGAGATTCCCTGCTGTCAGTGATTTCCGACATTCTTGATTTCTCAAAAATCGAAGCCGACATGATGGAGTTTGACTATCTGCCGGTGGTCATCAGTGAATGTATTGAAAACGCCTGTGATTTGCTTTCTCCACTGGCCCAGAAAAAAAATCTGGAGTTCCTGTACCTGATTGATCCAGATGTACCCTACTGTGTGGTCACAGATGCGGTGCGATTTCGGCAAATCCTTATTAATCTGGTCAATAACGCCATCAAATTTACCCAAACCGGTGAGATTTTTATTTCCGTCTTCGCCCAGCCAAAATCGGCTGAATCCTGTATTCTCCAGGTTACGGTGAGAGACACTGGGATTGGAATTCCACCAGAAAAAATGGATCGGCTGTTTAAATCATTTAGCCAGGCTGATGCTTCAACCACTCGTCGCTTTGGCGGAACGGGCCTGGGTCTGGTGATCTGCAAACAGCTAGTTGAAAAAATGGGCGGGCGATTGGAGGTTGAAAGTCAGCCTGACCTCGGCTCAACATTTTCGTTCTTCCTCCCGGTGGCCATCAGTCACGAGCTTGTGCCGGCATCCTTCCCAGATACCAGTAGTTTCAAAGGTAAGAATGTCTTAATTCTCGCCGGCAATACCTCTGTTTGTAAGATCTTACAACACCTGTTAACTCACTGCGGAATGATTCTCCATAATATGGTATCAGTCACTGAAGTGGTCCCAAGAATTGAATCTGGTGCCCGATTTGACTTTGGAATTGTAGATGTGGAATTGCTCAGGAGCACTAACAGCCAATCTTTGTCTCAATGGCAACTCCCACAGTATCTTCAGAACCTGCCATTAATTTTGATTTCAACTCCTGGAACTGAGATTGACCAGCAACTATTCGCTCTGGCTCGCCAGGTTGTCACAATCAATAAACCCGTCAAACCGGCTGTACTCTGTAAATCACTGTTGCAAGTTTTGCAAGTGGATACAGTGCAACACATTCCACGATCTGTACTTCAGTCGAATCAAGAGGAGTTGGCGCTTCATCCTCAACACCTGAAGATCCTGCTGGCCGAAGATAATGCCGTCAATCAACGGGTGATTCTGCGGATTCTGGAAAAACTCGGGTTTCAGGCTCAGATCGCCGCCAACGGGTACGAAGTCCTCGAAGCCCTTCGACAACAATCATTTGATCTGATTTTGATGGACATTCAAATGCCTGAAATGGACGGACTGGAAGCAACGCGGAGAATTATCGCAGAATGGCCATCTGACCAGCGCCCCAAAATCATTGCCCTCACCGCAAACGCCATCCAGGGCGACCGGGAAACGTACCTTGAAGCTGGGATGGACGGATACCTCTCGAAACCCATCAACGTTGATCTCCTGCAAGACACCATCCAGGCACTCTTAAAACCAGTAGTCAGTAGTCAGTAGTCAGTAGTCAGTAGTCAGTAGTCAGTAGCTCACTAACTCCATTTTCTTTGGTTGTTTAGCTACTCATTCATACAAACGATTCATTCCAACACGGTATTCGTTTGGAAACAGGTTCTAAATTGAGTGTGAATCATGGAGTACACTTGACGGAAATCCTGCAATCCTAACACTCGACTACTGACTACTGACTACTAACTACTAACTACCGACTGGCATTAAAACTCATCCTGACTGATCTCAAACTCAAATTGATTAGAACTCACCCCGCCCACAATCACCCTGATCAGGTTAGTGCCATTGATGAGACCCAGTTTCTTTTTCTTCCCTTTGAGCATCAAACTGGTGTCAGTCTGGGATTTGAGAAATGCGGTTGCATCGGTTTCGTTGATCAAAACCTGAGCGCCGGTTGAACCAAACCCGGTGCCGGTGATCGTCAATTGCCGGCTCCGAAAACTGACCTGAGCCACAGTAACCGTCCGAAGTCCAACCGCTGCCTGCCGGATAACCCGAATGGCATCATTAAACCCACTCGCCAGCCAGAGATTTCCATCCCGGTCAATCACAAGTCCCAGCGGATAGTTTAAGCGACACTCACTGGCAGGCTGACCGTCTCCGCTATAGCCCTGTTCCCCAGTTCCCACAATCGTCGAGATCATTCCCGTTTGGGCATCTACCCGGCGAAGGCGATGATTATCCCGATCCGCAATAAAAAGATTGCCCGCCCCATCAACCGCAATGCCATGCGGCGAATTGAGTTGGGCCAGCGTTGCTGGACCTCCATCTCCGCCCAGCCCTGGAATGCCAACCCCGGCAATCGTGGTGATGACGCTGGTCCGGGCATCAATCCGACGAATGCGGTGATTGCCTAAATCAGCAATCAGGAGGTTTCCCTGCTGGTCAAACACAATTTCTTCCGGTGAATTCAAATGGGCATACATGGCTGGGCCACCATCTCCGGTAAACCCGGCAGTTCCCATTCCAGCAATCGTGGTGATCACACCGGTTTGGGCATCCACCCGGCGAATGCGATGGTTGAGCCGATCAGCCAGATACAGGTTATCGTGGGCATCCATGGTGATACCACGCGGAGAATTGAGCGTCGCCAGCGTCGCCAGCCCACCATCACCGGCAAATCCAGCCGATCCATTCCCAGCAAAATTGATAATCACGCCGGTGGCGGCATTGACCCGGCGGATGCGATTATTTTCCTGGTCGGCGATATAGATGTTCCCGGCCTGGTCAATAGCCAGCCCTTCCGGATCGTGTAATCGAGACAGAACCGCGGGTCCGCCGTCACCGGTGTCACCTTCAACCCCGTTTCCAGCCACAGCGTGGATGATCCAGGTTTGGCGATCAACGCGACGGACCCGATTGTTTTCCGAGTCGGCAATAATCAGGTTGTTCTGGCGGTCAAGCAGCACCTTAAACGGATTACTCAAACTGGCGTTAATCGCCGGCCCTCCGTCACCACTGATAAAATCACTTCCAACCACGGTTTGGATCACTCCCTCTGGCAAGACCAGCCGGACCCGATTGTTTTCGGTGTCGGAAATAAACAGCCGCCCGTTGCCATCAATCGCAACTGCCTCCGGATCCAATAACCCGGCGCTGATGGCGGGGCCACCGTCACCACTGAAATCATCTGAACCATTTCCGGCCACGGTGCTTATCAACCGGGTAGCAACGTCAACCCGGCGGATCCGACCATTGTCGCGGTCAGCAATGATGAGATTTCCCGTCAGATCAATCACGACACCATAGGGTTGATTCAAACTGGCGCTGACCGCCGGGCCACCGTCTCCTTGAAAGGCGGCAATCCCATTTCCAGCCACCGTGGTAATGACCCCAGACCCGGCATCCACCCGACGAACCCGGTGATTTCCGGTGTCGGCAATGAAGAGATTGTCAAACTGGTCAATGGCCACCCCATAGGGCTGGTTGAGCCGTGCCTGTTGGGCCAGGTCGTTGTCGCCGCCAAACCCACTCACGCCGGTTCCGGCCACTGTCGTTATCACGCCGGTCAGGGCATCAATCCGGCGAACGGCGTGATTTTTTAAATCTGTCAGGACTACATTTTCAGCCGAATCAAAAACAATTGCCTGTGGTGAATTGAGTTGTGCGTTTGTTGCGGGGCCTCCGTCACCAGAAAAACCAGCCACCCCGGTGCCACCAACCGTCGTGATGATTCCGGTCATGGCATCCACCCGGCGAATCCGATGATTGAGCTGGTCAGCAATCCAGACATTCCCATCGTGGTCAACCGCGACACCAGTTGGGAAGTTCAAACTGGCACTCAGGGCGGGTTGCCCGTCACCGCTATAGGCTGCCGTTCCAGTTCCGGCAATGGTTGAAATAATGCCTGAAATGGCATCCACCCGGCGAATCCGATGATTGAGCCGATCTGCGATAAATATATTTCCAGCACCATCAATCGTTATCGAACGTGGAAATTTTAAATTGGCCAGGATTGCAGCACCGTTATCGCCCGAGTATGGAACCCCGCCCGCCACGGTCGTGATTTCCCCAGCCGCCATTGCTTCAAAAGTTTTGGCAAAGATTTCGAATTTTTGCTGGACCAGACCGCCTCGGGTTTGAATCGAAAGCGTGCGTTTCCCCGGCGCATTTTGCGGTGGAACCTGAAACCGCAGGCGAGTGGCGCTTTCGATGACCGCATCTTCAACCAGCCGGTCACCCAGCAGGACGTGGGTTTCCAATCCGAAATTCTGACCATCAACCACCACTTCGGCGCCGCCTTCGATTCGGTCAGACGTCCGGCTAATGGTTTTAATGCGCGGCGAACCAATCGTCACCACTTTAACGGCCTGGTCAGAACTGGCCGCCTGGGCATCAAGTACAAACGTCTGATAGCCCCGGACAGTCACGCTGACCGCCTGCCCAAACGACACGCCAGGTTGAGCCAGTGGGATCCGTTCGGGAGAGGAAGTTTCAGGATTGGTCACAACGTAGGCTTCGGCCTTGTCGATCACGCACAGGTTTCCCTGCCCGTCAAAGCTGACCGACTGTGGCGCTTGAAACAAAAATTCATCCTCGGAAGTTGTCTTCCACTCTCGTGTCGCAGATTGGCGGCCAACGGTTTTGACCGTCCCGGATTTTGAAACCAGTCGGACCACCCGATTTCCTTCGTCAGCCACCGCCAACAAGCGTCCATCTGGACTGAGCGCCAGCCCTCGTGGATGAGCAAACCGGGCGGCGCGGCCAGTTCCATCTGCCAGACCTGACTCACCAGGCATTCCCGCCAGCAGTCGGACTTCCTGCCGGTTAAAATCAACATAAAAGATGGCGTTGTTTTCGGTATCCGCCACAAACAGATTGCCACCAGTATCAATCGCCACCCCACGTGGACCGCGCAAAACCGCGCTTGAAAGCGGCGTGATGTCAGCCGTCAAGGTTCCTGGGGTACCATTTCCCACCACGGTTGAAACCTGATCATCATACCCAACCTTGCGAATGCAATGGTTGAGCGTGTCGGCCACATACACCCCACCCAGCGCGCCATTGTCAATTGCGGCAGCGGTTGGACCGGCAAACCAGGCGCCCAGGCGATTTCCATCGCGGTGACCGTGCGCTGACTCTGAACCAGCAAAAAGCTGAGCCGGTGCGGCAAGACTCTCCTTGCGCAAAACGACACTATTGATCGGGTCAGTCAGATAGACTCGCCCACGGGTATCAACTTTGGTTTCACCCGGCACAGTTGCGCCGCGATTGGAACTGACTCGCGTCACCACCACAAACACTGATGTACGCTCAGCATTCCGACGAGCCGTCACAGTGGCAACGCCCTGTAAGACACCCTGCAGGACTCCGGTTTGGGGTTCAACCGTTACGATTTCGGGGCTGCCGGATTCCCAAACAACACCCGAAACCGCCTGACCAGTTGCATCCGCCACTGTCAATCGAAGTTGATTTCCTTCGTTGACCACGGGTGAGCGTTCGACAATTGAAAATGAAGCAGATTGAAGCGGAGGAAATAAAGCAGGTGTCGGGCTGGCAGAAATCCAAAATACTGAGCCAACCACAACCATCACGAAAAACGATACAACGTGCGGCAATCTCAAGGTGACCATAACCACCATCCTTCTCCGGCGAGTAATGAACCACAAATCAGAATCATTGGGGATTGAAAGATGATTCGTTCGCTCACCAGTTTAGAATGCCGAAGTTAAACACACTGTGAATAACCGCTTTGAATAGGCAAATTTGGCGGGATTTCCCGGTACAAATCCGGAACTTTTCGGACTGGAGTTTGAATTGTAACTGGATTGATTTTGCTTCTGGGATTTGGGTTCACAGTTCAGGTGCCTGTAAACAATCTGTAAATTCCCAGCCACGCATCTGGTGCAATCTAAATTTCTCGGCTAGAGTCGGTTTCTACCAGACCGACCACAAGAAGTTCCTCTACTTCAAATTCCCTTTGCTCAAGTCATCTTCTAAAAGCTGCGTCAAGCCGCAGCACTCCAAAGCTGCGCGTCAAGCTGCAGCCGTTGAAAGCTGCGTCGAGCTGCAGCACTCCAGATATGCCAAATTACAAATTGACCATCAACCAGCAAAAAGTAACGGTTTCGGTCGAACCAGAAATGCCGCTCCTGTGGGTGTTGCGCGATTATTTGGGACTGACCGGAACCAAGTTTGGCTGCGGCCTTGGTGTGTGCGGCGCCTGTACCATTTTGCAGGGGAATCAGTCAGTTCGTGCCTGCCAGATCTCGTGCCAGGATGCCGCCGGGAAGTCGTTCACCACCATCGAAGGACTCTCAAAAGACAATTCCCATCCCTGCCAGAAAGCCTGGCTTGAAGAAGACGTCGCCCAGTGTGGGTTTTGCCAGAGCGGTATGATTTTGGAAACAGCGGCCTTTCTCAAACACACGCCAAACCCAACCGACGAACAAATTGACGAAGTGCTTTCCCAACACGTCTGCCGATGCGGCACCTATCAGCGCATTCGCCGGGCCGTCCATCGCGCCGCGACAAAGTGACAGAATGACAAGGTGAAGTAAGGGTGCCGTTGCTTTGAACCGCGCCCACCGACTGCACGAACCACACCGGCACCTCGGGCAACGGACCGATGTTCACCG
>CAZXCE010000312.1:0-9680 GCA_964639175.1 uncultured Clostridia bacterium | reverse complement strand
GGTGTCAAGCCACCGCACTCCGAAAAAAGTGTTACATTCCAAGGCCTAACAAATCCTGAACATTGCCCAGCGCTTCATCGCTTTTGAGTGCTTCACGCAACCACTCCTGGAGCGATAGATTTGACCAGCGGATGGCGCGTTCGATCAAATAGGGAATTGGGCTATGTGGTTCGGCCTGACGATAGTAGGTCGCAATATCAGCCAGCATTTTGAGTGCATCCTGACGCGAGCGAATTGGACCATATTGAGCACCACCGGTTTCTGCCGGGTTGTATCCCTGTCCATTTGGTGACGGGAATGAGTTATTGGCAAATTGGGAAGGCGGCGGAAGGGCGGTCTGGTCAACCTGGGGTGACGAAGCCGTGGCGGCTGGAATACACCCTTTGTCCTTCAGGATTCGTGTGACCAGATCCTGCATTTCAGTCAGTATTTTCTTCAGGTGGTTGAGTCCTGGTGCATACCGGCCAAACCGATCATCAATGACCCGATCTAGTTCGAGAAAGGCGCTTTGACATTCACCCAGGATGGAACATAAGGTCTGGTAAAATTCACGCGAGGTGGTGGTTTCACCAAGTTTCCACTGCTCACTGGTGATTTTTCCTTCGGCTTCAGCTTCAGCTTTCAGTTCCTCATATTTCATTTGCTCTTCGCCTGAAAGTCCAAACGAAGTATCCGGCAATTTGTATTTCTCAGCTTCTTTCCACTGCGCAAAACTGTAGGTATGGTTCGATACACCCTGAGAAAATGGAATTTGGGTAATCAGCGAGGATACTTCACGGTCCATCCAGGAGAGTGCATTGGCTCGACCTTCAAAGTCATTGTCGTCATCAGGTTGCGGATGCAAATGACCCCAGAACTGACTCATGATGCCTTCGACCAGCTTCAACCCGTCCCGCAATCCAACCAGACCGTACAGGTTGATCATGGCTTCAACCATCCAGACCGCAATTTGCAGGTCTTTGGTCTGAGTCGTAAGCAGGCGGATTCCACGTTCATAGACTTCATCCCAATCAGCCGTTTTCAGATTCCCGCCGATGGTATCAGCAAACTGATCATCAGAGCGCCGGGCTTCCATCAACGCGTCATAATCAAATGAAAACCGAAGATCTTCGCCACAGGGCGATTCGGCTGAGATGGGTTCGAAAAACAATTCAAAGTCAAAAGACGGGGTCAGGACTGGCATGAGAAGACGCTCCTTCGGAAAGAAATATGAAGTCAAATCAAGATTTTTGTGGTGGCAACCGGTCACTGGTACTGGGGAACCAAAATCCCCAGAATCCAGTAACCAAAGTCTTATATCAATTTGTAATGAAGTCCTCTGTACTAGAAAACAGTCAAGTGATTCAACCAAATAAACTTAGTGAACTACTGACTACTGACTACTGACTACTGACTACAAACTGATATTATCTTTCAAGAACCACTCGAAACCCAACGGTCGAACTGCGGTCAGTTGATTTCAGTCCCAGTCGGGAAGTTGACCGGCAAGAGACAGCCGGGTTAAACCAGCTTCCACCACGAATGCTTCTGGTGGTTGAGTGGTGTCCAGGAACCGGTTGAACTCGACTGGTATCAGATACGGTTGGCGTATCAGCCCAGCTATCCAGACACCACTCCCACACATTGCCGTGCATATCAAACAACCCAAATTGATTGGGCTGCCCCAAACTCCCGGCGGGAAAGGTCCGGCCTGTTGACGACGCTTTCGAGTTGGTGCCTGCCGTGACATCAAAATTCGCCAGGGGTGGGGAGAGTGTCTGGCCAAATGAGAATGGCGTTGCTGAGCCAGCCCGACAGGCATATTCCCATTCGGATTCAGTTGGCAGCCGATACTTTTTCCCGGTCAGGCGCGATAGCCGTTCACAAAATTCCATGGCTTCGTTCCAGGAGATGTTTTCAATCGGAAGACTTTCTCCTTGAAACAGAGCTGGGTTGACTGGAAGTTCAAGTTGAACTTTGGGAAGTTTGGCAACAAGTCTCCACATCGCCTGGGTAATTTCATACCGTGAGATGGTTATTGAAGCCACAGTGACCGGGTTACCATTGATTTGCCAGTTCGTCAGTTGTTTGGCCAGGGCCGGAGAAATGCCAGCCGTTTGAAACTCGGCCAGAAGCAGACTGGCTTCGGCTGGCGTGGCACCCAGGTGAAAGGATCCAGCCGGAAGTTCGACCAATTCCAATGACAAACCATTCGGCAATTTTTCAACCAGTTCACACGGGTGGGAAGATGCTTGCAGCCGTGATCCCGGCTGGCTGGAGCAATGTGGGTCAGAATAAGGAATGAGCCCATCGGAAGGTAAAATCGTCGTTGAAACACGCGATGCACTCGCCGCTTCCCCAGGAGTGGAAAGTACCAGTTGGTCGGCACGATAGCCGCTGATTTCAGCAAAGGGATGCTGTTCTTTTCCCAAGTCATACTGAACCCGTTGGGGAACCTGGGTTTGGAGGTAATTGACCAGATTGGCCAGCGTGATTTGCCCGGTTGAATTTTGAGCCGCACCTCGCAGTCCTTCGACCAGTGCCCAGGTAAAATAGCCATGCTTTTTGTCGGAATATTCAAACGCACGTTCACCTTCCGAGGCCGCATACAGTGTGGCAAAGGCACGGACTTCACGATTTCGAACTTCAAACCGAAATGCCTGGGTAAAAGTTGAACTCAATCCATCAGACGTTCCTGACCGACTGGCGATCACTTCGTTTCGGCAGGTATCAATCAGAAACAAGACCTGCTGGACACCAAATCCGCGAATCATCGTTTTGAGTGCTTCGACATCGAGACAGGTTTCACTCAACAACCGTGGGTCAGTGTCAATTCTCGCATCAGATGGAAGCAAAAAAGCTTTGCCTTGCCGCTCGACACCATGACCCGAAAAGGCCACCAGGAGCAAGCCATCCTTTGGAATACTCCGACCAATGAGAGCCAGTCGCTGCAACACGTTGGCCCGGTACGGTTGCTGGGCTGCGCTTCCCTGGGAGGTCAACACAAAGACCTGTTGGCGATCAAACCCGGAGACTTCAACCAGTGTGTCAGCCAGGAGCTGGGCGTCTTTACCGGCCCCTTGAAGTGGATTAATTTGGGCATCGGTGTATGAGTCCACACCAATAATCAGGGCAAATCGTTTTCCGGTTGTAGGAAGCATTGTCACCGCCGGTACAGATTGAAGTCCGCGTGGCGTTACCTGTGAGTTGTGACTGGCTGCAGGCCGACGATTGGAAAGAGATTTGGTTTTTGGTGATTGAACCGGAGTAAATGGATCCGCCCGGTTGCCAGGTGTTTGCGCGAAAACAGGGCTCAGCCCGCCGGTCATTCCGATCAAGAGATGGCTCAATAGAAGGTAGAAGATCAATAAGCAGGAAATCAGTTTACCGTTTGTCATAGAGTTATACCAGCTTTTAGCCAGTGGACAGTCGTCAGTCGCGCGTAGTTAGTTGTTGGCTAACTCCATCTGATTGAATGATTTGACTGTTCTCTAACAGGATCATTCCAAAATGGCATTATTGGTTTAGCCCTGGAACCGGAACGGATTGGCTGGTGGCCAGAGTCCCCAGGCCCGCTGGTTGTAATGTGGTTGGTGGTGTCGCCGGCGGAGGCAGTGGCTGAGGACTGATTGGTGCCGATGGCGCATTGACCGGAGGTGGTAACTCAATTCCATCAATTGTGACAATCTGAACAATAACTGGCCCTCCCGGAAAGCTGGTGACGCTGGCTGGGATGGTCGGCGCTGGCTGGGCACCACTGCTATTGTGATTGACAATGGTCCCACCTCGTTTCACAAGGGGGAGTGCCTGGCCTGCCAGTTGACCGAACAATTTGGACCATTCCCTGGAATTTTTTGAAACGCCCACAAGTCCATTGAACCCATCGGTTGTATCGAGGGCCGTTCCAGTCATTCGATACTGTGTCCCATCAGGTGTTGTAAGTCGAAAGAACTCAACCAGAACCCGGTTTTTTACAGTTTGAACCACCCGACCTGTCAGCCGAGCGCCAGCTTCAGTAAGACCTGGAATTCCCTGCGTCACTGTTGCCTGAATGACCAGTCCCGGTGTGCCAATCACTGGCTGAGTAGTTGTTGCCGAGAGCCGGAGCGGAACACCTTGATAGGAAAACTGCCCCCGGTTGCGATTTGATTGGCGATTTTCTGGGAGCACGGCATAGACCATTGAATGACGTACCAGTTCCTGTTCATTGGGAGACAGGGTGGTGACTGTCACTGGCGGTGCTGATGGTCCCGGTGCCGATGGCATCAATGAAGCTGGCAACGTAGTCGGACCGGTGATGGGGCCAACTGGTGCTGTCGGAAGCGATGCCACAACTGGTTGCGGCGTGGCAATCGGCGTCGCTGAAATACTGGGGTCACCTGTTGGGGCTGAATTCGATGGGGCTGGAATCAATGGCGCCACATATCGAGGTGCGACTGAGCGTGGTGAAGCCGTTGGTTTCGGCACGGTGGCTGATGGGGTCTGTCCCGGTGGGATGGTGTCTGGATCCTGCAGAATGCGCAGTTCGGACCGGGCCCGATTGGGCGATCCAAACAAGACCCACAGTCCCAGTAGAAAAATCACAATCACGGGTACAATAAGGTACCAGGTATTTAATTTAAATTTCGATTTAGTTTGTTTTCTTGATGGTGGATTCATGCACATCATCCTTCAGGATCAGGCCCGGTCTGATAGGGGGAATTCATTGGTGAGGAACGATCTGCTCGATTGTCTTGTGAATGAAAATTTAATTTCCATTCAATTTCTTTGATATAAGAAGCGTAAGGGCAATCGGTGTACCAGAAATAAGCAAGGCGGGAGAGGCGGGAAAAAATGGAACCAGCACCGGTCTCAGACGATAAATCGGGACATTGACCGAAGACCAAAGTGCATAAAGAGCGCGAAAATGGAGGGCGTGAATTGAGGGAAAGGGCGCGATTGGGTTCTATTGCGTTGGGTATCGTTCACTGATATTGTGCTCAACCCGAATCAGCAAGTCGCTTTGTCGCCAGTTCAATATGCCAGTTCTGGCACCAAAAATTGAACCTTCTACATACTTAGGGAACCTTACTTTTCAAGGAGATAAATTCATCATGAGTGCTGTTCAATCTCAACTCAATCCAATGCCAAGAATTAACGATGACGCTCCCGACTTTGAGGCAAAAACAACTCAGGGGATGCTCAGACTGTCGGACCTTCGGGGCAAATGGGTTGTCCTCTTTTCTCACCCAGCCGATTTCACACCGGTGTGTACAACCGAATTTATTGAATTTGCCCGGCGGACGGATGATTTCGCTGCCCGCAATGTGCAATTGATTGGTCTGTCAATCGACAGTGTGTTTTCACATCTGGCCTGGGTTCGAAATATTGAACAGAATTTTAATGTTCAGGTGAAATTCCCGGTCATCGCTGACCTGGATATGAAAGTAGCATCCAAATTTGGATTGATTCACCCCAATGCCAGTGAGACCGCCACTGTGCGCGCCGTGTTTGTCATTGACGAAAAAGGCAAAGTTCGGGCAGTGATTTATTACCCGATGTCCTGTGGACGAAACATGGATGAAGTGTTGCGGGTCATTGATGCGTTGCAAACCGCGGATAAACACGGTGTTGCCACACCAGCCAACTGGTGTCCAGGAAACGACGTGATTGTTCCGCCGCCCCAAACTCAGGAAGATGCCGAAAAACGGCTGAAATCCGACTATGAAATCACCGACTGGTATTTTGCCAAGCGGAAACTCTAATTTAGCTCTGGGACAACTGGTGTCAGTCAGACACCAGTTGTCTGTTCCATCTCGCTTTAGATTGATGTCAGAAATGCTGGAGTTGAGGTGGGGAGTCACTTTTCCTCTATCAAGTTTTGGCTTCAGTTTATGTTCCGCACGTTACCTACCTCTTCCCGTATCCTCCCTGCTGTTCTCATTGGGCTGGTGTTGACGCTTCTTTCTCTGGTTGTCCATCTGGCCTCAGCAATGGCTGATGATCAAACCTGGTTCAGACACCCTCTGATTCGGCGTCAAAGCGCCCCGCGAATCACCAGTTTTTCTCCACAATCAGGTCCTCCTGGAACAACCGTGACCATCCGTGGTTCAAATTTTGTTGGTGTTACCGCCGTCAGGTTCAATGGGGTTGCCGCCCAATCGTTTCAAATTGACTCGGCCAGTCAAATTACGGCGGTTGTCTCTCAAACTGCAACGACCGGGTTGATTACGGTCCTTTCGCCCCTTGGCACCGGGACCAGTTCAGACAATTTCACTGTTCAATCAAATACCCCAACCATTGCCTCATTTACCCCTACCACCGGTCCTCCAGGAACACAGGTCACCATTACCGGGACCAATTTGACTGGCGCCACCGAGGTGTCGTTTAACACGACCAGCGTTGGGACCAACTTTACGGTTGTTTCGGCTACGCAAATCAACACAACGGTGCCGGTTGGGGCAACCGGCGGGCCGATCAAGGTGAAAACGCCATCTGGTGAAGCAACCAGTCCCCAGTCATTTATTGTTACCTCTGGGGCACCTCCGACAATTTCAAGTTTTTCCCCGGCGATGGGCCCGGTCGGAACACTGGTTACGATTGAAGGCAATAATTTTGTTGGGACCACTTCGGTTCGATTTAATGCGACTGAATCCCTGGAATACTCGGTTGTTTCGTTTACCCGACTCACGGCCAAAGTACCGGCTGGTGCCACAAGTGGACCCATCACGGTGCGAACGCCCGATGGTGCCGTGACGAGTACAGCTTCATTTCAGGTTGATACTTCGTTACGACCGCTCATCAACAGTTTTTCACCCGGTCGTGGCCCAGTCGGCACGTTTGTGATTATTAAAGGCGTGAACTTTGTTGATATTACATCGGTGAAATTCGGAGATGTGCCTGTAAACTCGTTTAAGGTTGTATCCTCAACCGAACTTACCACCGGCGTTCCCGCCGGCGCCAAAGACGCCCAGATCGTGATTGAAAATCGAGCGGGCGTGGCGAGCAGTTCCAAACAATTCAAAATCAGGACTCCTGACCCAACCCGATGCAAAGTGAAAGTACCGGAAGAGCGGTGGAAAGGGGAGTATTACCCCAATCGCAACCTGGATGGAAAAGCACTGGCGGTTCGTGACGATACCAATGAAGAAGGATTTATCAAACTGGCCTGGGCTGGGAGCCCCGCCGGGGTGTGCGGCATACCTGAAGACGGGTTTTCGGTTCGCTGGACCCGCAAGGTGACCTTTCCTGAGCGGGCGGTGTATCGGTTCCGCACCAAAGCCGATGATGGAGTCCGGCTCTATATTGATTCAATCCGAATCCTGAACCGGTGGGAAGATCAAGGCCCAACTGAATTTACGGTTGATTGGGACCTGACGGCGGGTGAACATACCCTGACGATGGAACACTATGATCGGGCCGGCGGTGCCGTGGCTGAATTTTCCTGGACTCCGGCCCCGCCGGAAATCTCTGATTTCTCGCCTAAGAGTGGGCAGGTCGGGGATGAAGTAAAGATTCAAGGCAAAAACTTCGCCGGTGAACTGGATGTTCGATTTAATGGAAAGCCAACTCAGATCTTGCGCGGCTCAACCACTGAGATTGTGGTGGCCGTCCCGATTGCGGCAACATCTGGTCCAATTACGGTTATCAATCCAGGTGGGAGCGCCGTCACTTCGCAGGAGTTTACCGTGAGCGGATGCAATGCCATTGAATCAATCCAGCGTGGGCAGACCATTGCTGGCTCGCTTGAGACCAGTGATTGCAGATCCTTTATTCGTGGAAGAAACTACTTTGCTGACCGGTATCAGTTTAAAGGGAAAACCGGCGACCTGATTGCCATTCAGGTTGATACACCAAACGTCAATACCTATATCTATTTACTTCGAACTGATGGCACTATCGTGACTGAAAACGATGATGCCGGCGGCACCCTGGGATCTCGAATTCCGGCAGGACCAGGCTTCTTTAAGCTGCCAGCCGATGGGACATACTATATCGAAGTCACAACACTGTCTGAGAAACGAACTGGTGAGTATGTTATTTCTTTGACGGCAGGTACCGAAACTTCAGGCGAAGCCGAATAATTTATGGTTGGGCTGGGAAAACCAGGACTGAGGGCTGAAGAATATTGGGCTGAAGAAGTCGGGCTCAGGGAATGAAACCCGTTTTCTTCAGCCCTGAACCTGCGAGTCTTCAGCCCTCACTGGCTTGAACTGCTTCCAGAATGCTCATCGGCGATTGGGTCGGAATCACCCGGTTGAGCTTAAAGCCAGAGGCTTCAAAGAGTGCAGCGTATTCTTCAACCGTTCGTTCACGACCACTACTCATCACCAGCATTTCCATATCCAAAACCTTTGCCAGGCAGGGTTCATCTCCTGGCGCCACCAGCGTTTCGACCACCAGCAGCTTACCGGCTGGATTCATCGCCCGATGAATATTTTTGAGAATTGTGGTGGCTGGCTGGTCATCCCAGTCATGAATGATGTATTTCATCATATAGGCATCGCCACCAGACGGGACTGATTCAAAGAAATTTCCACCCACACGAGTGCAGCGGTCATTCAGGCCAGCTTCAGCCACCAGGTTTTTGGCATGTTCGACCACAAATGGCTGATCAAACAAAATCCCTGTTAAGTGAGGATTGGCTTTGAGCACAGTGGTCAACAAACTGCCATGCCCGCCGCCGATATCCACCAGGGTCCCAATTGATGTGAAGTCATAGGCTGACGTGACGGCGTGAATAGCCAGTGTTGAAACACTGGTCATCGCCTGATCAAACAAACTGGCAATGTCAGCGTGATCCAAAAGGAAATCAAAAAACTCTTTGCCATGTGTGAGTTTCATCGCTGTTTCGCCAGTTCGAATACTGTGCAGAATATTTCCCCAGGCACGGTAATGGAAATCTTCGCCAAACATGATCGCCATGGCCCGCATGGAATCAGGGGAGTCCGACCGAAGGCAGGACGCCAGCGGCGTCAACTCAAAAAAGTGGGGTTTGGATTCGGTAAAGACTCCCACGGCAGCGAGGCTGCGCAAGAGTCGAAACAGGGAGCGGGGATGGGTCTGAGTTGTTTCGGCTAATTCTTCAACTGGCTTGCCGCCATCTGTCAGCAAGTCGGCAATTCCAAGTTTGGCTGCCGCATAGATCATTTGTGAAATCCAACGCCCGGTGATGAGGTGCAGCAAGGTGACGTTGGGGGGAAGCGATGGAGGGGTCATCGGTGGTTGATTTTCAGACATAGATTCTCCTGAAGAAAGATATATATGAACGCTGGCTTTATTCTGAGGGCGAACCGGAGGGAGCTGTCAGCCGTGGGACAACCCTGAGGCGAGTGTTTCCCACGGCTGGACATTGGTGAATTGAGATTGAAGATCAATTGGCGGAAGGGGGAATTTCCTTGATGTTGCTGAGCCATCCTTGCTGATTTCGGTACCGAATGGCTTTGGATCCTGGCTGATTGGGGACGGTTATGGTCCACAATCGGGTAACTGGATCAAAACTTTGGCGGCGAATCTCAATCGGAATCCAGTCTTCGTTTTCACCACGCTTGATCAAGGCTTCAACTGACGAAGCCCCGGCTGGATCAGCCAGTTCCAGAGTTATCTCATGGCTGGTTGCGATTGATTCCAGATTCAGACGATGGAGCCCAACCATTTGCTTCACTGGTGGCATTTGGGCCGCTTCGATGGCCTGGAGCGGTTGTGGCGATACACCGTGAACC
>CAZXCE010000311.1:0-9713 GCA_964639175.1 uncultured Clostridia bacterium | reverse complement strand
CCCTTCACCCCGCACATACCCGTTGGCTTTGGAATCAAATGATTTGCACCGGCCATCAGGTGATAAAAGTCCTGAGGCAACCAGGTTTTCAGTCACCGCTGGTGAAAGCAGGAGGTTGGCCCCACCCGCAATCGCCAGTGTTGCATCGCCCTGGCGCAAGCTCTGGCAGGCGTAGTGGAGCGCGACCAGTGACGACGAACAGGCCGTATCAATTGCCAGACTCGGTCCCAGAAAATTGAATGAATAAGAAATCCGGTTGGCGGCAATACTGAAGACGCTTCCAACTGCGGTGTAGGGCGACTGGGTCGCGCCGTAAAGCTGCTGATGGCCATAGTCGCTGGTGCTGATTCCGACAAACACTCCGACTTTGCCCCCGCTTAAACGTTGGGGCGCCAGTCCGGCATCGTCGAGCGCTTCCCAGGTGACTTCGAGCAACAGCCGTTGTTGCGGATCCATATGCTCGGCTTCACGGCGGGAAATCCCGAAAAACCCGTAGTCAAACAGGTCAATGTCATCCAGAAAGCTACCCCAGTAGGTCTTGCTTGGATCGGTTGGGTAAAAGCCGGTTTTTCCACGCCGTTCCGCCGGCACTTCGCGGATCATATCCACGCCGTCGCACAGCAGTTGCCAGAACGCTTCGGGGCTGTTCGCGCCTGGAAAACGGCAGCCAATTCCAATAATTGCAATCGGTTCTTCGGCTTTGTTCTGCCCGGCAAAAAAGTGCGAAATCAGTTCGATTGAATCCTGGCCTCCGGCGAGATGCCGCGACAGCGCATAAATCGAAGGATAGGTATAAAACAGCGTTGGCGAGAGTTTGCGTCCCAGCCACTGTTCAAAGTCTCCGGTCAAACTGACCACATCCCGTGAGGCAAGTCCAAAGCGCGAAAACTCGTCGTGAATGTTGATTCGAGTGGCAGGAATCCGGGCATACCGCGCCAGTTGGTCAATCAACCAGACCTGAATTTCTTCGGCGTTCGGAGTTTTCCTGAGTGGGGTCAACACCGGGCTGGACGAATCTTCGTTGAGCCCAAGCGATGGCGTTTCCGTCGGCAGAAATTCCAGTTGCCGGTGAAGAAATGCCTGCCGACACGCCTGACGCTGGATTTTCCCGCTTGATGTTTTGAGAATTGTGCCCGGCTTAATTAAATCAATCGTGTAGACGTGGACATCATGAAACTCGGCCACTGCTTGCCGAATCGCTGCCTGAATGGTGCGCACATCGGCGGCACTCGGGTCTTTGAGTTCGGCTGAGGGTTTGCGTTCGCCGCCCCGAGCGCGTTCGCGACGTTCAATTTCAGCCACCACGACCAGATGTTCGCCATCGGCGGAGTCAACTGAAAACGCCGCCGTACAGCCAGGACGAATTGCCGGATGGCTCTGTTCGACGGTCAGTTCAATGTCGTGGGGATACAGGTTGCGACCATCAATGATGATCATGTCCTTGAGGCGTCCGGCAATGAAGAGCACTCCGTTCTTCATAAACCCAAGATCACCCGTTCGCAGGAAGGGACCTTCGCCGGTATCGGCCAGATAGGCGTGAAAGGTGTGTTCGGTTTCTTCTGGACGATGCCAGTACCCAACCGCCACCCCAGGGCCGGAGACCCAAATTTCGCCGACCTCATCCGGGGCACAGGCGGTCAGCGAATCAGGATTTACAATCACCACCCGAACCCCGGATGGCTCAACGGCTGGTCGTCCACAACCTGCCAGTACCCGGACGTTGTCCTGACGCGAGGGAGGAACTTCGACGACTTTGTGTTGTTCGAGGGCGAGGGCGTCAACCGTGCAAAACACCGGATCGTCTTCGCGCCGGGTGGCTGATACTTTCAGCGTGGCTTCGGCGAGGCCAAACCCTGGGGAGAACGTTTTCCAGCGAAAGCCGCAGCCTTCAAACGCTTTGGTAAAGCGCTCCATTGTCTCACGGCGAACCGGTTCGGCGGCATTGAGCGCGGCTTTCCAGCAACTCAGATCAAGTGCGGCGCGCTGTTCGGGAGAGATTTTGCGAACACAGAGGTCGAAGGCAAAGTTGGGGCCGGCGCTGTACGCCGCACGATATTTTGAAATCGCCTGCAGCCAGCGCAACGGGCGCTGCAAAAACGCCACTGGCGACATCAACACCGACTGATATCCGGTGTATATCGGCTGGATAATGCCATCCATCAAGCCCAAATCATGAAAATTGGGCATCCAGGTCACAGTGACCGTGTTGGGGGTATGTTCCCATCCATCCCGGTAATAGGCCGCATTGCAGAGCATATTCCGATGCGTGACCATCACCCCTTTGGGCGTCGAGGTTGAGCCGGAGGTGTATTGCAGAAAGGCGAGTGAGTCAGGGGTAATGTCTGGAGGTTGCCAGGTTTCAGCCATCGCATCGGGAATTTCATCGGTGACGACCCACTCCATGCGGGCCAGATCAGGGGCCTGGTCAAAGAGCATCTCCGCCATGGAATACACCTGACGGGTGGTCATCACAAATTTGGCTTTGGCATCAGCCGCAATTGCCTGCAGTCGGGGAAGGGTTCGATTAACTCGTTGTGGATGTGGTGGATAGGCCGGAACCCCAATCACTCCGCCATAGAGACACCCAAAAAACGCAGTT
Source organism: uncultured Clostridia bacterium (assembly GCA_964639175.1). Classification (GTDB taxonomy): domain Bacteria; phylum Acidobacteriota; class Blastocatellia; order Chloracidobacteriales; family Chloracidobacteriaceae; genus JACQXX01. The sequence continues at coordinate 7,114 of CAZXCE010000311.1, read as the reverse complement.
GCAAAATCAAGACTTGCTGGATAGAGCAGAAGCGCCGATTCACCTGCCGCCTGTTTTTGCTGCAAGGTGGCGGCAATCGCCCGCGCTCGTCGGTCAACTTCGGCAAAAGTCAATTGAGCGGCTTCGACTTCGCCATCCGCCAGATAGACATAGACCCGTTTTTCACCATATTCAGCCGCCCGCCGGGTGAGCAATTCAACGACTGTGGAAGGCTCAACTGGAGGCTCAGTAGCAAGATTGGTCATCGTGGTTTACCTGCCGTGGGTGCGCACAGAAAAGTGGTATGTGCCGCAGAAGAATTGACCTTGAAGTTGTGAAGGGGGATCTGGTTTTTTAGGAGTAGAAGTTGACGCCGGCTATTCTAGTCAAAGAATCGGATAAAAAAAACCCCTGAAGACACTTCATTTTGAGGTTCTCTGCGTCCGGTTCAGCCGAAAGATGACAGAATGAAGAATTGAGAATGAAGAATGAAGAATTGAGAATGAAGAATGAAGAATGAAGAATGGCGAGAGAATCGGGGATAGGGGATGGGGGATAGGGCCTATGTGCCAGGATAAGGAAAACAACTGCGATTTGAAGCGACTTGACCATGTCACCTCATGGCGTACTTGGCCGAGATTGTGGGCTTCGCACCACATCTATTACACGACGACCCTCCGGGCCTAAAATCTTCTATCTTAGTGCTTATAGGGCCTGGTAAGTGCTTGATTTTTCTGTGTTTCCCGTGTTTCCCATGGTTAAAAGGTCTGGAAATTTTCGGTAAGACACTATTTCGCTACTTCGCTTTTCATTGATGGAGCCAGTAAACCAGATAGGTGAGGGCTTTGCCGGCATCGAGGTCTTTTTCACCAGAGAGACGATACGCTTCAGCCATTTCGCCAATCGCGCCGCCAATGCCACCGACGGCCATATAGGCCCGACCGGCGCAATACCGGAGGTCAGCGTTTTCCTTGGCTTCAGGCGCAATGTCCTCATAGTCAATCAGGACGTTGAGTAACTCCTGGCGCACCGCATCATCGTCGGTTTGACGGGTGTCTTTGGTATCTTTCTGGCTGACTTTGCGGGCTTTGCTTTTCAAATTACCTGGATTGGCAGAACGGCTTTGTTCATTGTCAATGATGAACTTATCGCGATTGCCGAGCATGGTGGAGAGCAGATTCCGCATTGTTTGCGGTGACTTGCCGTCTTCCTGATCCATGGCCAGTCGATATTCGGCATAGGCGCTCTTGTCATCACCTTTCAATGTGTAGGCAATCGCCAGGTTTTCATGCGCAATCGGGTAGAAATTTTCCCGGAGCTGGATCGCCTGTTTAAATGCAGTGATCGCCAGTTCCTGTTCGTTGGTGTCCCGCAGCAGTGAACGAATCAGATACAGGTTGCCCAGTGTGAGGTAGGCTTCAGAAAAATTGGTCTGCTGCTGGACGGCAGTTTTGGTTTCGGCGAGCGCTTCGTCAAATTTGGCCTGCCCCATATAACATCGGGCCAGATTGTAGTGCGCCAGTGGGTAGTTTGGCCGCTGGGCAATCGCGGCTTTAAACTGTTCGGTCGCGCCCTGAACGTTGCCAATCGCTTCATAAATCAGGCCCAGGTTGTTGGCGGCATCGGGATAGTTCTTTTTGCGAAGCGTGATGGCGGTTTGATATTCCTTGATTGCTTCGTCAAATTCACCCCGGTGGGCATAGGCAATCCCCAGGTTGTAATACACCGGGGCATAGTCTTTCTCTTTTTCCAGGACCAGTTTGTACTGGCTGATGGCTTCTTCGATACGTCCGCTCCGGTAGAGCGCGACACCAAACCCAAGCGCAACATCCGGGTTGGTCGGGGCAATTTCAGTTGCTTCCTGGTATTTTTTGGCAGCTTCTTCAAAGTCGCCCTGTTTCATCAGGGCATCACCAAGACCCATGTGGGCTTCGACCAGTTTCGGGCTTTTGGTGATGACTTTTTTATAGAGCGCCACGGCGTCTTCAATTTTGTCCTGATCAAGCAACGAATCAGCTTTGGCAATGTCAGCTTGCGGACCGGTCAGAACCGGTTTGACCGGAACACGACGTTCACGCACGGCGCTGGCTTCACCGACCTGTTGCACCCCAAGCCGCTGGCTGATTTCATTGATGTTGAGCCGAAGGGAAGTCGAAGAATTTGACCGGACCGGGTTGTTGTTGAAATTCAGCCGCAGTGAAGTGGAGGTCGTTTTCGGCTTTGAGGAGGTGAGGTCAATCCGCAGTGAGGTTGAGCCTTGCTGGGCAGCCAGGATGCTAGCGTGGTGGATGCCTGACCCTGGAATCGCACTGAGCACCACTTCACCCCAGGGCAGAAGCAGACCCAGGGCTGCCAGCAGTGTCAGGTGTCGAGTGGCCGTCTGGGCAAAACGGACCGGAACGCAAATGCAAACCTTGTCAGTATTCGACATAGAACTTTTCGGATATGGTCGAGAGTTCCGCCTTGTGGCGGGGAGTTATAGAAAGTATGGAAGATAATTGCCTTCGGTGAAGAAGCTGTTTGAAGCCAGAACTCTGAACTTTTTCCTGAAATCCGATGCCGCGCGTTTCCACGCTTGAGTCTATTTTTGGGTGGCCAAAAAAATCACCACGGCAATTATCACGAGAACAACAACTGCGCCAATGATCATCATGGTGGAATTGGACTGTTTGGCGGCTGGGTCAGCCGGGGGTGATGATGGCGCCGGAGAATTGTTTTCCTTCGACGCAGCGGCTGGCGTCGCGTTGCCTCCTCCCCCTGATTTGACCGCTGCTTCTCGTTGCTGAGTCGCATACGAGATGGTCTGGGCACTTTGGACGGTGGGTTGCGGTATTGGCGATGAAGCGCTTGGCGTTTGAATTGTGGGCATGGCCGCCAGCAAATCAGACTGAGCTGAAGCTGAGGCCGCCTTATTCAGATGGGAGGTTGGTGCCGTATCGGCTACCTTTTTCAAGGCTTTGAAAAATTCGTTGACGCTCTGATACCGCTTATCAATGTGTGACGCCAGCACTTTCTGCAAAATTGGGTCAATTCCGGCAGGCAGGAACGAATACTTCTGCGATGGTGCCGGCAACTCTTTCATTTTCATTTCAAAGAGTCGGCGCAGGTCTTCGCTGTCGTGTGGGAGCTGGCCCGTGAGCATCAAATGGGTAATGACACCCAGGCTGTACACGTCGGCGGTGGGGCCGACTTGCAGGCCCATTAAATGCTCGGGTGCCATATAGATCGGCGTCCCAAACACTTCACCGACAGCGGTCAAGGCTGAAACCTGCTCATCTGGCTGGAGCAACTTCACAATGCCAAAATCAAGCAACTTGACCACTTCCTGGTCTTTTTTGGTGCTGATCATGATATTGGCCGGTTTGAGGTCACGATGGAGGATATTCTGGTCATGCGCCACTGATAACGCATCGCAGAGCGGTTCCAAAATCTGCAGCACGCGTCCAATCGGCAATGGCCCGGAGCGAGCCAGGTAGACATCCATGGTTTCGCCTTCGACATACTCCATGACCATAAACAGGATGCCATCATCGGTTTTGCCGAAATCGCTGACCTTGATGATGTTGGGGTGGGTCAACGCCCAGCCAACCTTGGCCTCACGCTGAAAGCGTTTGATCAGGCTGGTGTCATTGGCAAAGTGTGGCGACAGCACTTTAATCGCCACATCGTTGCCCAGGTGGATATGTTTGGCTTTAAAGACCGACCCCATCCCGCCACTTCCAAGGAGCTTTTCGATGCGATAGGTGCGGTTGATTTCTTTCCCAATCAGGTTATTGAAATACTCGCTCATGCAGTGTCACTTTCCTCCGTTGGCGGTCTCACAAACAACACGAAATCCAAGTTTATCGCTTTGGGCAAAAGATGGGACTTGCAGTGATCGGTAAGTCAACTGGTCAACCTGCTTCCCATCCGGATCAAGCGTTTCGCCCCGAATGACCCGAGCACTGGCCGAATCACCTAAAATACTGGTGTCCCACTTGGCACCGGGGTAAGGCGCCACAGTTGAACCCGTCCATTCCCGATATCCGGTAAGCACATCCGAGGCTCCAAAATGGCCTCCATCGCGGGCAATGTACTCCCACTCAAATTCAGTTGGTAACCGATAGAGCCGGTTGGTTTGAACAGTGAGCCAGGAGCAGTAATCCTGGCAATCTTCCCAACTCACCATCGTAACGGGCTTGTTGAGGAGGTCACTGGGCGGCGTGGGGCCATTCCAGTTGGATGGCGGGCGGTGTTTGGCCAATCGGACGAATTCAGCATACTGCGCACTGGTCACCAGTTGTTTTGAGACCTGGAATTCGTCAATGGTCGTGGAATGCTCTGGTTGGGATAAAATACCGTATCCGCTAGCTTTATTGGCGGTCATCGAGCCGATTTTGGTCACACCGCTCCGGGCGGCGACCAGTTGGGGAATGAATTGCTCGGCGAGTTTGCCCCCTGGCTCAGCCGTGGCTGTTTCCGATTTGAACAGTTTGCGGAAATCAGGTGAAAATGCCCACAGGCCGCCAAAACCACCACCCAACAACACCAGAACCACCGGAATCGCGATCCAGGCTTTTCCTTTGGGGGGCGGAGGTGCAACCTCAATCCGCATGGTGGAGCCAACGTTTGGATCGGTTTGAGAAACGACCCGGTTGGCAACCGTCACACGTTGGGTGGAGGAAGGAAGGGAACCGGCCAGTTCACCAAGGGTTCGCGTCCGTTTAACCAGTTCGGCTTCGATGATGGTGTGTTGTTCGAGTTCTTCGAGTGCCTGTTTAAAAGCGTGGGCTGATTCAAACCGGTCGTCTGCCTCTTTGGAAATGGCTTTAAGAACAATGTCATTGAGCCGGGGTGTAATATCAGGTCGGAGTTCAGTCAGCGGTTTGACATTTGACATCAACACCAGCGGCAGCGTCTGGGTCAACATTTCATAAATGATCAATCCGATGGCGAACACATCCACCCGGGCATCAACGGTGCCACCAAACATCTGCTCGGGGGCCATGTACTTGGGGGTCCCAGGGAGGGCAGCGCCAGTCAACGATTCAGTTTCGATTTCACCAGGCCGCTGGAGCAGTTTGGCAATGCCGAAATCCAACACGCGCGCCATGATTTCACCGTCTGAAAGCTGCTGAATCATCACGTTTTCAGGCTTCAGATCACGGTGAACGATGTTTTGCAGGTGCGCGGCGTGCAGCCCGGCACACATTTGTTTGGCAATGTGGATGGTTTCTTTTTCGGTGAGTTTTCCTTTTTCGCGCATGAGCTGCCGAAGCGTGGTCCCCTCGATGTATTCCATCACGATGTAGGGCACGTCTTTCGGCAACACGCCGAAATCGGTCACCATCACCACGTTTGGGTGGTTGACCCTCACCAAAACTTCGGTTTCACGTTTGAATCTCAGGACCTGATTGGCATCCGAGCCTGACCCCGATTCCACTTTATCAAAGTGCATCAGTTTGAGGGCAAAGATCTTGTTCAGGTTGAGGTGGGTTACACGGTACACCTTTCCCATTCCGCCTTTGCCCAGCAGAGAGTCAATTCGATATTTGCCGTCAACAATTGATCCGATGTAATCCCCGACTGGCGCCTCGCTCATGAAATCACCACAACTCAAAAAGAAAATAAGTCTGCTCCGCGTCTCAAGCGCGGTTTTGCTTCGTTTTTTGGAAAACCAGCCAGATGCCCTGACCACGTTCTCATGAGAAAGAAGCTATGGTCTCGATTTTTAGACAAAGCACCTGATTTCAGCCTTCTCAATCGCATTGGATTCAGAAAACCTGAGTCAGTTTTCCAAAAGTCTATCGGTTTGGCCTGGGTGACAGGTGGGGATCACCTGCCATCAAGCGAAAGAAACAAAGACCTCAACTCAAAAAATAGAATGCGTTCAATGCCTGAGAAATGGGTCTTTGGAGCTTACAGTTTTGCGTGTGCCAGCCGTCGCCTGACGTTGGAAAACAATCCACGATGCGGTGAATGAGTCGTTGGGAAGCTTGCGACACGCTGTAAGGAATGAACCCTGACTGTAGCGCACCAAACCATATCTTTCAACGTTGTTGACAACGTTCCCCTCAAAGGGGTTCACTTTGAAAGGAATAACTTGAGTTATCTCAAAGAGTTTATGTTCACTCAGGTTTGAAGCCAGGAGGTTCATCCGTTTTCGGGAGTGAAACGCAACTGGTCGTCAATCAAGTTTGACAGTTTTGAATGAATTGGTGAAAAGTTGGTGTAAATTCAAAAACGTAGATGCCTGAACATACCAAAACCCTTTTGAGGTGTCTATCCTAAAGTCAGTCAGAACTTACCTGAAAGGATGCAACCACATATACCAATGGGGAACTCACCGTTTGAACACCTGGTTGAGGTCATGGCTCGTCTTCGGGCACCAAATGGATGCCCGTGGGATCGAGAGCAGACCCACGCCACCTTAAAACCTTACCTGATCGAAGAAGCCTATGAGGTGCTTCAGGCGATTGATGATGACGATGACGAGGAATTGAAAGCGGAACTTGGAGATGTACTGCTTCAGGTTGTGTTTCATTCGCAGATTGCCACCGAAACCGGGCGTTTTGCCGTGGATGATGTGATTCGAACGCTCTGTGCCAAGCTCATTCGCCGCCATCCACACGTGTTTGGGGAAACCGAAGTTTCCGGAACACAGGAAGTGCTGCAAAACTGGGAATCCATCAAAGCCCAGGAGAAAGCCGCTAAAGCTGGATCCAATGGCACAGCGGTTGAAACGTCCAAACCTGCGTCATTTTTGGACAACGTCTCGCCCAAAATGCCACCGCTCATCGAAGCTCGCCAGTTAACGGAGCGTGCGGCCTATGTGAAATTTGATTGGGAACGTCCCGAAGATTGCCTTGATAAACTCCACGAAGAAGTTGACGAACTCAAAGCCGAACTGGCCGCACCTTCCCGTGATCATCTGGCGATTGCCGACGAAGTTGGCGACCTGCTCTTTGTCGCCGTCAACATTGCCCGCCTGCTCAAAGTTGACCCGGACAGCGCGCTCAAAAATGCCAATCGCAAATTCCGGCGGCGCTTTGGCTATATCGAACAGGCGCTGGCCCGCGAAGGAAAAACCATTCAAGAAAGTGATTTAGAAGAAATGGAACGCTACTGGCAGGAAGCCAAGCAAGGGGAGAAGGGA
>CAZXCE010000310.1:0-9730 GCA_964639175.1 uncultured Clostridia bacterium | reverse complement strand
CGGTTACTTTCCCTTTCGGGTGTAACAATCAAATCTGCGACTTCGTGTCGCACCTAAAATGCTATAGTCTGGTTTTAATTTGAAGCCTCCCGACCACTCAATTTCATGAAGTTCCCATCCAAACTTCCTCAAAAACCATTTGAATTGCTCGAACGGTTTGCCCGCCAGTATGTCCAACGGTATGCCACGCGGTTGAAACTCCACCCGGCGGCTGGCCGGCGGATTCCAAAGGAGTTGCGTCCTCAAAATATCGCGGCCCTGGCCAACCGGTTTCCCAGAGGGCTCAAAGATCCTGGATTTGCCTATTTACTTGAGCAAATTGATGACGGGCCGATGTATTCGACCCGCTATGTCCAGTTGTTTTTTCAAGGTGAAGCCGCATTTCAGTCAGCCGTCGAAGCCATTCAAAACGCAACCCATGAAATTTTGGTCCAGTCCTACATCCTGCGGGACGATGAAACAGGAAAAGGCTTGCTGGAATTACTCGAAGCGGCGGCTGACCGTGGAGTCAAAGTCAAAGTCCTGGCTGATGCTATCGGCTCGTGGACGACCAAACAGCGGTTTTGGGATCAAATGCAGGCGCGTGGTATCGAAGCCCGGCTCTTTCATCCGCTGCTCACCCATTTAAAATATTTCAATATCCGCGACCACCGCAAAATTATGGTGGTTGATCGAACGATTGCCTTTACCGGCGGCATGAACATTGGCGACGAGTATGGATCGTTGCTGCGCAAACGCCTGAAAATTCGCACCTTGCGCGACACACACGCCCGGAGCGAAGGTGAGCTGGCTCAGGCCATGGCCGCAGTGTTTGAAGAAAGCTGGCGCCGAGCTGGCGGAAGTCCACTCCCTGAACTGCCGTTTTTCCCTGAGATTACAGCCGTGGGCCCGCGAGTGCTGGTGATGGATACCCGGTTTGGACGGGGGCAGATAGAAGCCATTTCCACGCTGGTGGCGATTGCGGCGGCGGCTCGGGAACGACTCTGGATCACCAATGCCTATTTTGCGCCACGTCACTTTGGGATTGATGTTTTGACAGAAACGGCGCGCCGGGGCATAGACGTCCGGCTGTTGTTGCCCGGCGTGAGTGATGTCCCGCTGGTTCGGCACGCTGGCCACGGCTGTTTCCGTGAACTGCTTGAAAACGGCGTTCGGATTTTTGAATACCAGAAAGCCGTCCTCCACGCCAAAACGATTGTGGCAGATGACTTTATTTCCGTGGTCGGGTCATCAAATCTGGATTCGAGGTCGCTGTTTTTCAATGCTGAATGTAGCTGGGCCATTCTGGACCGGACTGTCGCTCAGGCCATGGTGCTGGCCTTTGAAAATGACCTGAACTTTGCTCGCGAAATCAAACTTGACGACTGGAGAGCACGCACGCTGCTCCACAAAGCCGGCGATAAACTGGCGCACCAGCTCAGCCCGTTTCTGTAAGCCCTTGGGGTGCTATGATTTGTCACTACTTTGGTTTCCAGCGGCTTGTTGCTGAAGAATTGTTTTGACCAAACGGCGACAAGTCGCCACAATTGAAAGCGCCGACAAGTCGGCGCACTCCAAAAAAGGACTTCACCGCCATGAAACGCGAATTGGACCGACTGGAAGACGCCAAACAAGCCGTCACAGGAAAAGCACCCTATCAGGTCTCGGCGCCCTACACACTGCCCCATCATATGGTGACCACTGCCTTTGAACTCGAAGGCTACCGGATTGTGCGCAATCTGGGTGTCGTCCGTGGGATTACCGTTCGTTCGCGATCAGTCATTGGCACGATTGCCGCTGGCCTCCAGACCATTGTCGGGGGCAACATCACGGTCTATACCCGGCTGTGTGAAGAGACCCGCGCCGAAGCATTTGACATTATGGTTTTGCATGCTTCTGAAATTGGAGCGAACGCCATCATCGGAATGCGCTATGACGCAACCGAAATCATGCAGGGCGTCACGGAAGTACTGGCCTACGGCACGGCAGTTGTCGTCGAATCGCTCCACCGCGAAGAATCAGGCAACAAGGGATTGTTTACATAGAGCTTGGGGCTGGGGGCTGAAGACTTCGGGCCGAGGGGTTGATTTTACGTCGAGGGTACCAGCGTTCCTCCCAGTGGGGCGAGACTATTTGAACATTGGAGTGAGCCTCCTGAAAGGCTGTTGTTCAGATAGCCGGTGTGGCGAGGTTTTGAGAGCTACCGTTAAATTCCCGCCTCTTCCCGCTCTGCTTTCCTTTGCCAAACTCCTCCCAAAGCATCCATCATAGAAAAATTGACAGAAACGCCACCTGGTAGGCCTTTCAGCAGGTCTTCATTTGGTTCTTTGCCCCAGCATCAGGCATTTCACCCGGCAAGGACGACAGATATGGAGCTGTACATAGCCGGGGTGTGTCAGGCTCCGGTTACGATCAGGACCAGGAATAAACCCTGCAGGAGCGATATAAAAGAATCGCGATTCGATGTTCAAAAACCAAACCAAAAATTGCGGTAACTCTTTTGAGTTGTAACAGGAAGCCTTGTGGTTCATTGCGGAAATAGTGTGATGCCTTCTGTTCTGACCCGTGTAATGGTTTTCAGCAATTTGTCACTAACTGGATGCCTGGAGCCAAGCCTGCAATGCGGTTGAGGCTCAGTTTGTTGAGGCACAGGTGAAATGCTTTTTTCTCAATCCATTCGCACACAAAAACGAGGTATCAATGTTAAGAAAAACCCGTTTTATTCTGGTTTTCTTCGTAGCCGGCGTGCTGTGCTCAGCTTTGCTGGGATGGCACGCCTCAAGCTATAGCCGTCAATCGTCTCCTGTCTGGTCAGGTCCCATGGCAGTCAAAGCTTCAGACCTCACTGCGGGAGAAGCATCTGGATTAATCTCTCCAAAAGCCCCAGTTTTCCTCGAAACCAGCTCCACCTCACCCATAAACCGTCGAGCCAGGATTCTTGTGACCAACGTGGATGACTCCGGTTCTGGTTCGCTCCGGAATGCGCTTCTCAATGCGACGACCAACGGCGGGGCAAACACCATCGAATTTGATATCCCTGGTTTTAATAGTGGGCCGTTTGTCATCAAACTCAATTCGCCGTTGCCACCGGTTCCAAATGCAACCACGATTGATGGAACCACACAGGCTGACAATTCGGGCATTGACCCAAATCTCAATGGTCCAGACATTTTCATTGATGGATCAGATCTACGCGTTACTTCGGTCCTGACCATCACCACCAGTCAGAGTGTTATTCGCGGAGTGGGAATCAACGGTGGGAAGGGAACCGGAATCCTGATAACCGGCGCCAAGGCAACTGGAAATCGGGTTGAAGGCTGCTATATCGGCACAGACAGCACCGCTTTCAGCGCCGCAAGCCCCAGCAATGCCACCGGGATATCAATCACCAACGGGGCTTCAAACAACGTCATCGGCGGCCCCGCCCTCATTAGCCGAAATATTATTTCCGGCAATACCAGCAACGGCATTTTTATTGACGGGGCAAATACCAAATCCAACCAGATCCTCAATAATATCATTGGGTTGAACCGATTGTTAACGGAGAAAATCGGAAATGGGAATCATGGAATAGTCATCCAGAATAAGGCGACTGGCACGCAAGTGGGGATGGCTTCAGATGAAATGTCGAGTGGCAATTTTATTGGTGGGAATGTTGGGCATGGCATTCTGCTGGTTGGGACTACAACAACTTTAAATACCATTCAGGCAAATATGATCGGGACCAATGCCTCACACGCCAATCTTGGGAATGGTGAAGATGGGATTCGGATCGCGGGTGGCGCTTCACAGACGACGATTGGCGGAACAGCGGGTACCACCGCCAATACCATTGCTTTTAATGGAGGAAGCGGGGTCAAAGTTGGAACAGACGTCAAGGATGCCACCACCCTTCGCAATACAATTTCCCAAAACAGCATCTTTGGAAACAGTAAACCTGGGATTGATCTTGGTGATGTGGGCCCGACTGAAAACGATGAAAATGACTCAGATAAAGGTCCAAACGAATTACTCAATACGCCAGTCATCACCAATTTGACCACCGTGGGTGGGCAACTGACCATCAATGGTCGCTATGGTCCTTCTGGTGTAAAAGGAAATATCGAAGTATTTGCCACGTTCCCTGGTGGCACCAATGCTCAGCCCAATCAGATTTTTTTAGATGTGGTTCCAGTAAGCTCTACGTTTGTGGTGACCGTTACCAAACCTGAAGACCAGTCTACGATTTCAGCAACGTTTACCGACGATCAGGGAAACACCTCGGAGTTTTCTGATGAAGTGCCAGTTGAATCTGGGAATCCTGACCTGACGGTTCAAAATCTGGAAGTCGTACCAATCACACCAGCCCCTGGTAGCCAGGTTGCGGTGAGTTTCAATATTGCCAATACCGGGATGTCGGTTGCACCTCAAACCAGGGCGCGGGTGGTGTACTCGACCAACCAGTTGATTGACCCCAGCGATATGCAACTGACAACCGTCAGCATTCCATCCCTCGGAGCGCAAACCAGCGACCAGATTCAGGTTCAGGTTGATCTTCCAACAACACCAGCCAGCGGGACCATGTATATCGGAGTCATTGCCGACGCTGAGAACGTAGTGGCGGAGGCCAGCGAATCTAATAATACGGCGTCTTCCCAAGTCACATTGACGGTGCCGGGAAATGCCAAACTTGATTTATCCATTGCGGAGTTGAATGTCTCTCCTTCGGGTGCCATTCAGGGTGCCCCGGTTTCAGTTTCATTCAAGGTGACCAATCGTGGCACTGAAGGCGCCGGACAATCCGTGAGTCAACTCTATCTTTCAACCAACAATACCATTTCTGAAAATGATACTTTAATCGGAACCCTTACGACGCCCGCCATTGAAGCGAATGCGTCGGTCTCGGTTTCGGGAATGGTGACTGTTCCGTCAACGGTTTCCAATGGCAGGTACTTTTTAGGCGTCGTGGCGGATGCAACCCGCCAGCTTACTGAAAGCAATGAAAATAACAACACGGGGGTGGCAAGATTTACGGTTGGGGAGATGGCAGATTTGGCAGTTGATTCACTGACGGTCACTCCTGACGAAGGAGCAATTGGCGATAAGGTAAAAATCTCAGTGGTGATTCGGAATCAAGGCAATCTGGCGGCTGGTAGTTCACGGTGCGAGTTTGTGGCATCGGCTGACAATCAGATTGGAGACGGCAATGATGTTGTCATGCTGGCTCAGACCATTGGTGCCATTGCAGCCGGTCAAACCGCACCAGTCCAGGTTATGGTGAACCTCCCTCAACTGCCAGTCGCCCAGGATACACTGTTTATTGGAGTTGTCACTGATGCAGATAACACGGTGGACGAAGTCAGTGAAACCAATAACACTCAGGGCACATCGGTGACCATCACCGATACCACACCGCCCCTGGTCCGCCTGATCAAACCAAATGGCGGCGAAGCGATTGCGGCTGGCAGCCGATATGAACGTATTGAATGGACTACCTCCGACAATCTGGAAGTTACCAGCCAGGAACTCCGGCTCTCAACCGACAGCGGCACGACATTTCCAATCGTGGTGCTGACCGGAATCTCAGCCGATGTGCGAACTCTGGCCTGGGAGGTTCCAAATGACCTCAACACAACGAAAGCCAGAATCCAGATTATGCTTCGGGATTCCAATGGCAATGAGGGGATGGCCATGAGTGCGGCTGATTTTACAGTTGCCCGACCGCCTTCCATTCTCTCAGCACCAAAACTCAAAAAGAGCGGGAAACTCATCTTTACTGCCACCAATGCCAATATTTTATCCGGCGCCAAACTGGTGGTAAGAGTGGGTGGAGTGACCGAAACATTTGATCTGGCGGTTGGTCGCCAAACAGCGATTGTCAAACCAACCACTCGGAGCGTGCCCGGAGATCGAACCGTCAGCCAGATTTTGACCGAAGGCACAATTGCGGTCCTGGTGATTCGCAATCCAAACGGCGTGGCTTCAGCACCGGTGGTCTTTACCGTTCAGTAACCGCATTCCCCGTACCAGCTTGGCGCTAACCAAACTGACAGCATCTCTGGGCTGAAGAAGCGAAGGGCACCTCCGACTTTTTCAGCCCAGTCTGTTTTGGTCGGTTCTTTTCCTTACCCAATTGCAGCGTCAGGAAATGTCACGTTGTGATATATTGTCTGAACTGGAAGCTCACAATTGAGTGTTACCAGACAAAGCATAGATTCCAGATGATTCGTTTCCGTCATCACCCATTGATCTGGCGATTGCTTCACAACATACGCACCATGACATTTTTCTTGCGAAATCAGCAGGTATTCGCGAACTGTCTCAATCATTCGGAACAGTTCGAATTTCTCACCACGATCATAATTTTTGGTTGAGTGTGAAAGCACTTCGATTAATAGAACTGGATTAAGCAAGGTATCGCCCGGCTCATCTTCAAACACTTAAATATTTCCTGGGAACGCCGGCATCCTGCCGGCACCAGGCAGTTCAGATCCAATCAGTTGCCGGCAGGATGCCGGCGTTCCCAGGCTGGCGTTCACGATCAAGGCTGATACCGCGTCAATCCCTCCGACGACGCTGGACGAACACGTCACCGTTGGCGGGCCGTTTTTTGATGTTCTGGATGGCACCTACTGGCTGGAGCCGGTCGGTCACAATCAGGTCATTTTGCACCTGAGTAGCCACCACCGGCTTTCGACGCGCTTTAATTTCTACGCTGGATGGTGGACCAACGCGATCATGCGCGACATTCAAAATAACATCCTGGGCATTATCAAAAACCGGTGTGAAGCGCTGGAAAAAACAGGAGAACTCAATGATAGAAAAGAGTTTTCAGGTCATTATTTTAGGCAGTAATTTGACAGGGCTGGCCGCAGCCAAAACGCTGGCTGAACGTGGCGTTTCGGTGGCCAAAGTTGAGTTGCTCAATGAACGCCCAATCTGTGGGCTGCTCTCGATTGACCCAACTTCATTCAATCAGACTGAGCTTACGGGTTCGGAATTTTCGGATGTGATGGACCAGATTTATCACCACGCTCAGGTTTTCACCCTGCTGAGTTTCCCAAACCGGTTTGTGGAACGTGATCAACCTGGCCTTACGCTCAAGGATGAGGAAAATACGTACACCTACTCATCGCAATATCTCATCTATTGCCCTTACCTGTGCCCGCCATTTTCCTATCCCCAGCCAATGCAGGAGCTTGAATCATTGATGGGGTACGCAACCAGTATTTGTGCCTGGTCAGATGCCATTTTCTGCCGGGGAAAGAAAGTGGTTGTGGTTGGCAGCGGAGATTGGGCAGTTGAACAGGCTTTGATTGTGTCCAGGTTCACCAACCAGGTTACGATTGTGTGCCCTCAGCCACAAATGAACCTGAAACGAACCACGTTAGCCCACCGGCTGAACCAGGAACCCAATATTCAAGTTCTGGAGAGCACCGATTTAGTAAGCTTCATCCGACCAACCACCGAGCGCACCATCGCTGGAATAACCTGCCGTCAGGGAACTATATTGCGAGATCTGCCCTGTGACTTTCTGTTCCTGGCGACTGAAGCTGCGGATGGGAAAATACCACTTAAAGTCCAAATAGTTCCCGATCCACCTCAATCACCCTTTGTTTATCAGGCCGGAACCGTCACTGGAATCCACTATGCTGAGCACGACCAGCTTGTGAACGATGGATTCCGTGTTGCACGGGCTATTTTGAAGGCTCTTCACCTTGATGATTAAACTTTCCAGGGTATTTTTCTTAAAAGTGTCAACGCGTTGACAGCCACGTAAACAATTGCATTACATTGGGTTAAGTAGGGAAACTCCATCGAGCATCTTATGTGTTCCCAAATCTCGCCTTCGAGTTTGCTGGCAAGTAGTTCTGCTTCTACTTGATTTTGCGTTGTGCCAGGTCGGTATTGAGAATAAAGGACTTGTCAGTACCACCTGCGTGAGCGGGTGGGTTTGGGATCAACTCAAGCCCACCCACTGACACGGGTGGCACTGACTGAGCCGCTCATTCTGAAAGAAACTGTGGGGAGAATTGATTCGGCTCAGGTTGACCCAATGGGTGGAAAGCCGTACATTACCCTTCATCCAAATCTACAAAATCTTCCCCACAATTTGCGAGGTGCAATGTCAAACATTCCCAACGACGAGCCGACTCTGGTTGACCATCTGGACCATCGCAGTCTTGCCCAACACGTAGGCGATTTGATTCGCAGTTGCCATCCCCCCTACGTGATCGGAATTTGCGGTACCTGGGGTTCTGGGAAAACAAGCTTTTTGAAGAAGCTGCGAGCCTATCTTGGTGGACCGTGGGAGATTCCAGAAGATACGGCGGCACAGGTGGAAATTCGGGATTGGGTTCAAAACAACCTCCCGGCAAACTCTGAATATGTCTTTGAAACGGTCTGGTTTAATCCCTGGCAACACCAGTTTGAACAGTCGCCACTGGTCGCATTGCTTCACGAAATTCGCTTACATTTTACTCGTCTTGATAAGTTCAAAGAGGGTGCCGGGAAAATTGGGGATGTGGTGGTTTATTCTATGGTTAACACTCTCAGCAATCTTGCAAAGGACATAATTCCAAGTGCCGACAGCATTATGAAACGTGGACGCGAATATGAAGCTGAACACCTCATGACGCCACTTTCATCACAAAATTTTCGGAGTTTTTTTGAAGATGCGATTGAAACGATCATCAAGTCACTTGGTGGCACCAAAGGCCGCCTTGTGATTTTCATTGATGATTTGGATCGGTGCGAAGGAGAAGTCGCCTACCGATTGCTTGAAGCCTTAAAACTGTACCTCAACGCCCATAATTGTGTGTTTGTGCTGGGGATAGATCAGGAACACCTCGAAGGAACCATTGCCAGAGTCTTGTCCAAAAGTGATGATTCGCATTCCTGTCGCCCGCTGGCTCGAAATTACCTCAACAAGATGTTTCAGAATCTTTTGTTGCTGCCAGTGCCCAAAAACACTCAGGATTTTGTGACCGCTTCGGTGAACTTCAACCACGAGGCTGATTTGGTCCAACTTCTGGAAACTAAATTTGGGTTACCTCTGGCGAAATGGCCTGACTTGATAACCGCCCTGGACCAAAACCTGCCGCACAACCCGCGCAAAATCAAATCCTTCGTCTCCGCCTGGAAGCTCTATCTCAAAATGCTCGCGAAGCAAAATCCATTTGAGAATTCATTTGATTGGCGAGTCACGATCATTTTGAATTACCTTGGTCAGTTTGAAGAACCGATCTTCCGTAAAATCGAACAGGAACCGGCCTTTTATGTTGAGCATCTTGAGCGGTTTTGCACATTAGACGCTACCTATCAACTTGATTTCCTCTTCCACGATTTGGAAATCCCCTACCCGGTGCGTGAACTTTCAGCTATTGCCAACGGCGGGGTTAGCGCGTTACCGTCTCCGAAATATACCAATCCACAAGGGGATATCCTCGGACCGCCCAAAATCCTTTCGCGCCCCTTCTGGATCGCTCAACTCATTTATGAACTCTTCAAAGATCAGCAACTTCCCCCCAAAGGGCCTTTCATTCAAAAGCACCTGATTCGAACTGGTAAGGCATAGGGTTTCCATATGGCATCGCTCACCCCACAACAACAAGCTTTGGAAGAACGCTATCGTGCCTCTATCGCTCAAAAATATGAGGCAATTGAGTTTCTTGGCCTTCCGAGCCTGAAAGACAACCGTCCGTTGTTGTTGGGTGAAATCTATGTGCCGCTCAAGTTAAAGCTGGACAGCCGGGATGAAAAGTTAGTTCCG
>CAZXCE010000309.1:0-9750 GCA_964639175.1 uncultured Clostridia bacterium | reverse complement strand
GGTGTGAGCATTGTCAGCGCCCAACTGGTCAAATCAGTTCCGCCAGCCGGAAAACTTGAAGCAGTGCTGCAGTACACCCTAACCGTCAAAGAGAGTAATCAGTATTCGGCAATTACACCGGGGGATTGTTTATTGCTCCCGGAAAGCTACTGGATCCCAGTGGTGCATACACCTTTTACCAGTCATGGTGCTGACACCGCCCCCTACACCTTAACCGTAACACTGGCAGGTGAAGGAGATATCCTGTCTGAAGGTGAGCGCAAGGGTGAGGGGAAAACGGTGACGTTTACCCAAACCCTCAACAGTCAACCCTGGTTGATGGTTGGAACACCAGGAAAACTTGTCACCCGGAGCATTACTCCAGCCGGAGCCGCACCAATTACACTGGCGACAATCTCTCAGGTTGGATCGGCTGGCACCGAGGCGCAAGTTCAGCGCATTTTGGACGAGATGGAGAAAATTGTCGGTTTTTATGTTCAAACCCTTGGCCCATCACCGACTAATCAATTTGTCGTGGCTTCAAATTTTCGGGAAGTCACCTATATCTCACCGGGAACGATTTTGGTTGGGAATGCGGTGTTCCGCCGCGATGGAGTTGAAGCAGAAACAATCGAGTACTTAAGCCGGGCAGTGGCTCGGACCTGGATTGGCGGAAAACTTCGAGTCCGGGGGCGAGGATTGGGCATTGTTCAGGACGCGCTACCAAGTTTTCTTTCAGGGCTTTATTTTGAAAGTCGGTTTGGGGCTGATGCGGGTCAGCAATTCTGGGCCCGGCGGGTACGCAGCTATGCCCCACTGGCCTTAGCCAGGACAGATGCCATGCTGATGGCGCAGGTTCCGCTCGATTCAGATTACTTCACCAGTATCCTTAATAAAGGGGCTCTGGTTTTTCGTCTGATTGACTGGCAGTTTGGCAAAAATACGGTTGTAACTGCCGTCAAAACCATTCTGACTGGCACCACGATGGATACATTGACGGTTGAAGGGTTTCGGTCAGCCCTGATCGGCCCAGACAAAAATGCCAATCAGCCGTTACAGCGATTTTTGAAGCAATGGTGGGATGAAATTGTTGAACCTGACCTGATCATCGGCCTTCCCAAAAAGAATGAAGCCGGAACCGCCTGGACCTGTGTGCTCCGTAATTTGGGAACTGGAGATGTCACCGTTCCAGTCGTGGCCATCACAGGTAAAGGTGAGACATTGACAACAAAGGCGGCCATCCCGTCAAAAGGGCTTGGATCGGTTGAATTTCAGACCGCCGAAGAGGTGGTTCGGGTTGAAATTGACCCTGAGAAACTCTACCCACAAACCAAATTTGAGTTAGACCCCAATTCATCGCAATTTGACAACGATAGCCGGCCACCGCGCCAATATTCTTTTTCCCTCTTTTTGGAGGCTAACCAGCTCTTTGACCAGAAAGAATTTCAGAAAGCTGAGGCCAAATTGTTGCAGACGGTCGCTCAAGAACCAGACTATGCGTCAGCACAAATGTTGCTTGCCCGGGTGGAACTGGCGTTGGGGAAACCTGATGCGACCCAAAGTGCGCTCCAAAAAGCACTGGCTGTAAAACCGCCGCCGCTCTATGTCACCGGGTGGAGTGCCATTGTGGAAGGCGAACTGGCCATGACCCGCAAAGACTTTAAGGCTGCGGTTGAAGCCTATCGTCGGGCAGATGCGGCCAATGCTGAACTGGCCTGTACACTGGCAGCCCACAAGGGACTCATAGAAAGCGAAACCCAGCTTCAGCAAATCAGCACGCCTGACGATTCAGTCAAAGCATATTTCAGCCAGCTTGAAAAAGCGGTTCAAAGCAAAGCGGCATCAGCGATTGAAGCGCTTATCATCAAGGCAGAATTACCCAAGTTTGTGAAAGGTCTTGCTCTTACAAAGCCTGATGTCTGGAAAACCGAGGTGATTCGTGCCAGTCAACTTGATACCCAACACGTTGCCGTTGACGTCAATCTTGAAGCCCTCACAACTGACTTGATCACTGGTGAAAAGAAAGATCAGAAAGGAAGTGCAGTTTTTATTCTTCGGAAAACCCAGAGCGGGTGGGTACTGGCACGAATTGATTTGTTTACAGTGAAGTAACTGGAGTCAGTAGTCAGTAGTCAGTAGTCAGTAGTCAGTAGTCAGGTGTTGGGATTTTGATCTGTCTGTCAAATGTATCTGGTTCTATGTCCATAGATTTATGAACAGTTTCTTTACGGCAGACAGATCCCGTTACGGTTTTGAATTTGTCCACCGACGACTGTCCGGCTCTACTCACTTCCAGCCGGCACACCAATTTGCAAGGGAATCCCTGTATTAGAAAACAGTTAAGTAATTCAATCAAAAAAACTTAGTAAATTACTGACCACTGACTACTAACCACTGACTACTGACTGATATTATTTCTTCTTTGGCTTTGCAGGTCGGATTTCAACGGCACTGGGAAGACTGCGGGGATGGTGATGCAGCAAGTCAATAACCACCTGGGCAATGTCTTCCGGCGCCAGCTTCCAATCATCATCGGGTGACGGTACATGACCATTAAAATAGGTAGTCACGCTTCCAGGCATAATGTAGCTGACTTTGATATTGTCATACCGAACCTCCTGAAACAGGACTTCGCTCAGCCCATTCAATCCAAATTTTGAAGCATTGTAAGCGCCCCCCTGCGGAAAAGCATTTTTTCCAGCCAGGCTGCTGATATTGAAAATGTATCCCCCACCGCCTGCCCTCAAGTGCGGAATGGCGGCGTGACAGGCATAAAACACCCCATTGAGATTGGTTTCAATTACCTCGCGCCAGATATCAGGCGACATGGCCTCCACTGTGGCAAATCGGCCAACCCCGGCGTTATTGACCAGGACATCCAGCCGACCAAAGGTGTCAATGGCGTGCCGGATGAGCGATTCAACCTGGGTATAGTCACGCATATCACATGAGGTTCCGCTCACTTGCCGACCTGGCACCTGGCTGAATTCAGCAACGGTTATGTCAACCTCAGCCAGATTACGGGCACTAATAACCACAGCATACCCATCATTAAGTAAATATTCGGCGACTGCCCGTCCAATACCTTTGGTGCTTCCGGTCACAACGGCTACTTTTTGAGACATAGTTCACTATCCTCTGAAAAAAGATCATCCGAAAAGCGAATCGGGCGGTTACCCGCCCGATTCAGTGAAAACTGGCCTTGATTCAAGCAGCAATCATTTTTGAGCTGATACAACTTGAACCTGGCTGGTTGAATTTTCTTCCGTGCCGCCCCAGCCTAATACGCCGAGTGCACCATCATTGCCGACTGTCAGTTTCATGCCAGCCACACTGATTGGATGGGCTGATGTCAGACTGCCATCGGTGGTGTATTCAAGAATGCTTCCCATTGCCGAAAGAACATAGATTGTATTTCCATCGGGTGAGAGATGCGCATCCTGAATGTTGTCATCTGAACCAAACGTATTGACCTGACTGAACTTCGCATCGGTGTCAACACCAAACATTGCGATATGCCCAGGGCGGACCAAATGTCCGGGACGAACCAGATGGCCAGGACGGACCAGCATAGCCTTTCGAGTCACCTGGTTAAATTGAAGTTGAATTCCTTGGTTACTGGCCTCAGCCGGGTCCAGAGTTAGATCATCAATGGTAATCCAGGAAATCGGAAGCCCATCGGTTGGGGTATCCATCCGATAGACATAGACCCGTCCTGATGAGCTTGAGCCAACCATAAACTGGCTTCCATACAGGTCAAAGGCCACCTTTGTATTTTGGCCAAGCACATCACCAGACAACAGTTCAATAAAAGCAACCTGATCTCCCGAATACGGGCGAATCACACCAACTTCATCTAAACGCAGAGGAGAAATGAGATAGCGATTCTCGGAAACACCAAATGCAACAATCGATCCAAAGGATGGATCAATGTCAAAGCCGATGAGTTGCTTACTCGGAAATTCTTCGCGGGTAAACACCTGTTTCCGATCAACCAGGCGTTGATTTTCGGCCAGACCTTCATCAGTTGCGTAGGTAAGTAACGCTGTTCCG
Organism: uncultured Clostridia bacterium; assembly: GCA_964639175.1. Classification (GTDB taxonomy): domain Bacteria; phylum Acidobacteriota; class Blastocatellia; order Chloracidobacteriales; family Chloracidobacteriaceae; genus JACQXX01. Next base: position 5,718 of record CAZXCE010000309.1, on the reverse strand, counting down.
TTTGAGGCAATCAGGTATTTTCCACTGCCTGAGAACAAAACCGTGTCTAACCCAATTGGTGAAGGAGTTGAATCGTTAGGGTCAAAACTTGGAAGAGCAACCGTAAACTGGGGTTCAAGGGTGCTTCCATTGAGTTTATACACACTGATTGAAGCCTGTTGCAGGACCCCCTGGCTCTCAGGTGAACCTTCAACCTGGTTGCCAGCGTGGCGAACGGCCACCAGCCCCGAGGAAGGATGAACCGTAACGGAGGTTGGAAAATATCCGGCCAGCTTTTGATCTAAAATTTGACCGGTTTGGGCATCGAAAACATAGACTGCTCGTCCTGTCAAAGGGTCAGAGCTTTGCGCAATTGGCAAGTGCGGTGCAACAACACCATACTTTCCATCGCCGCTAAATGCGAAATTGTTATCAGAGGTAACTTGACCTGGGAGATTGACGATTGACCCAGCATTTACCGGTACACTCTCTGCCGCCACCTGCCTTGCAGGAACAACCCAGAGCATACAGATGAGACTGAAGAGCAACGTCGTCCCCCAAATGAAGTGCCTCGCTTTGGTTGTGAAGACTTTCATACAGTTTCCTACCTACCCAGATTTTGGGCCAATCTGGAGCAGCACGTCAGTTTGCGCTTGACTGCACAAGACTGTGGGCGGTTGATGTCTCCCCAGTTTTTGCGATATGACCGGGTCGGGCAATATGACCGGGTCGGGCAATATGACCAGGGCGGGCAATGCGTGTCGTTGGCGTGTTGTCGAATGACTGGTGATGCTGCGCAACAACTCCCACAGATCCAATTAAAAATGCAATCAACAGAAAATTTTCAGAAGCAAAATTCAACATGTGGTTTCTCTCTGTGTGGAAAGTGTTTTCAACAAAGTTGTTCGAAAACAAATGCAACCTGGTAAAAACTTTCCTTCATTTTGCCAGAAGTTAAGGGACTTTTTATGGAATGAATTCAATGCAAACCAGATCTGAACGTTCTGACCAGGCGGTTCAGACGAAACGATGCGCTCTCTCTTTTTTGATCCCCAAACCACTGCGAGGCTTTGTAGGGCGATCCAAAGACTCAAGAAACTTCAAGTAAGTGAAGTTTCTTCAAACACTAGTGAGATATACATCAGCATACTCACAATCGTGCGCATCTTTGGATATCCGGTAAAATTATCAGATAACCGGCCTGAGAACCAGGTTGAAGTACTGATTCACAGGTTCCCTTCTACAACTGTATTTCCTTCAATCTAAAATCTACTCTCCAATCCCACTCCGGTGGTGTATATCTTGAAAATATACTGGGCAGGAAATTGTTTCAGAGTAGAAATGAGATGTCTGGAAAGACAATGACGCAGCCTCTCCTAATAACACTAGACAGTTACCTTGTCAAACGATTTGCCTGGCTTTTGAACCTAGCATATTGCGTGCCACTCTTTCCTCAAAAGCCAGGATGGCGAAATGATTTAAGAATCGCAAATCCAGCCGTTTATCTCTGGCGTTTTTCGAAGATTGGGAACCTTTGCCGGTGCACTTCGTCCAAAACTGGCGGTATTTTAGCCTTCCCCACACCTAAAAATGACACACACGCGAAATCAGTCTGGCATGTGCTTTGCAAAAGTTGCCTGGATAAAACAGTTTTTTTCCTGAATGAATACATAGTAGTCAGATGTAAGTATTTTCATCTGAGTGCTCTCTGTACTTTCCAGAGCCCGACTAGACTTGGGTTAAAGTGGATTACCTGATGATTGACAGATATCATTGCTTCTGGTATTTAAATCAGAACTACCATAGTTAGATACAAACTTTCCATCTGAGTTTAAAGTTAATGTCACAGCCACTATTTGTCCGCGATTTAACTGATACCGAACGGGCGACCCTCACCGAGTGGCTGGCCTGTGACGATACGGAGAAAGTACATCGGGCGAAGGTCATTCTTTACTCTGACGCCCGGAAAACAGCCTATGAAATTGGGGAACTGCTGTCTTCCCATCCTGATAATCTCAAAAAGTGGATTCGAGAATTCAATCGCCAGGGCCTTGAAGGAATTATTGTCCGAAAACGAGGCCCTCAGGGAAAATTTAGCGCCGAGCAAATTAATCAGATTTTAGAACTGTATCGGCAGCCGCCCCGCCGCTTAGGCTATAATTTTGACTATTGGACACCGCAAAAACTGGCCAATATTGTCATGGAACGTGGGATTGTCCTGGCAATCAGTCACGTCACAATGCGCCAAATTTTGCGTGAGGCTGAAGGTGAGGAATCAGACGCATCTGGGGCAGAAATTTTACCTTTTGTTTCCAAAACCGAGCCCGACAGCAATAAATCAGCCGTCACCAGCAGCACACCCACTGTCCCAGAACTCGCCCGAGAGAGTTTTGCCTTTGTTACATCGCCTGAACCGTTAACTGACCAACCATTCACGCCAGGCTTTCCAGCACCTCAGCCTATTGATCAGGTAGTTCCGCCAGGAATTAGCTTTGACTCCGCTTATCAACAGAGTCAGGCACTGATGCGACGTGGAAATTACGTCGCAGCCGCAGGAATTTTTCGATCACTGTTGGAACAACACAAAGATTTTTCGGCTGAGACCGAAGCTAAAATTCGGTGCTGGCTGAGCGAAGCCCTGGAGGGCCTGGGACGCTATGAAGAGTCGTTGGAAGTAATTGAACGTTATGAAGACCCAGGCTGGCGCAATCAGATGAGTGAAAGTGCCTATGCCTGGAGCCGCCTTCGCCTGGGTCTGGCTTATGCGCGTACCGGCGGGAATAAAGCCATCACCCGGCTCAAAGAAGCCTTCCGTATCTTTGAAGAACTTGAAGACTTCGAGGGAATCAGCGCAGCTCAATATGGACTGGCATTTAAGTATTGTGAAAATCTTGAATTCAAATTTGCTCATGATCATCTCAATCAAGCACTCAAATATGAAAGGCTGATCACCAACCGGCAACTCCTGGCTCATATTTATTTGACCAGTGGGGTGATCAAATTTAAAGAAGGTTTTTATGCAGATGCCATTGCGGATTACCAAAAGGTGCAGGAACTTTCTAAAGAATTTGAAGATCACCGCTTGCGTGGGGTAACCCGCATGAACCTGGGTGTCTCAGAGTACGAATTTGGGAACTTTAAAGCGGCAGCAGAGCACTTCAGTGCGGCATTGGAGGAATTTAAACGAGGTGCCCAGGTTGATTTCCTGGTGCGGACCTATTGCAATCTGGCTGACGGGCTCACCCGGTTAGGACGCTGTGACGAAGCAGATCAATATCTGGCTGAAGCCATGGAAGTCGCCGAGCAACTGAAAGATCAAGAAGAAAAACTTGGGGTTTTAGTCAATCGTGGCGAATTACGGCTTATCCAGGGACGACTTGGTGAAGCAGAAGTCTTTCTCACCCAGGCGCTTGAACTGATGACAGAAAATAACCGGTGGGTTGAATCCTATACCCAGCGGGTATTAGCCCAGGTATACCACCTGGATGGTCGGGTCGAACAGGCTTTCAAGTTATTGCGCACTGCCTTACAGCGTTCAAGTGCAACAGCAGATATTCAGAATATCTACTACTGCCACTTATACCTTGTTGAAATGCACTATTCCCAAAAAAGTTATGACCAGGCTGAAGAATATCTCGAACTGGCCAAAGGTCATATTAAAGAATCTCAGGATATGATTGCCTCGGGGCATGCCCATCGCCTTGAAGGTCAACTGGCCGCTGCCCGAGGGCGGCTGGCAGAGGCTGAAACCTTTATTGATTCCAGCATTGCTATTTTCAATCGACTCGAAGATAAGCATAAACTTGCCCTCAGTCACCTGGCCAAAGGACTGGTCATGGCACAAAAGGGAGATCTCACTGAGGCACGGCTCCTGATTCAACAAGCCCTTGATGCATTTGCTGAAATCGGCGCCTCGTTTGACCTCGCCCGGGCTAAAGACACCCTGGAAAAATTAGATCAGGGCAAAATTCACCTGCTTGTCCCTCAAACCGAAACCCAAATTCAACCGACAAGTATATCCTCTGGCGTTTCAGACCTCCTGTTAATCATGCGCCTGATGGAAGCCGCACCAAGCCGTGATTTGCTGTTACAGGAATTAACTTCTATTTTGCTGGGACATTTTGATCTTCAGCGGGCCATTGTCTGGGAAGTCCGCGAGGAAAAAATCAAAGCCGTGAGCGGGCTCAAACCCAACGAAACACCTCCGCCGATTGAACGACTCCTCCGCACGGCACTGAGTGACCGACGCTCATTGCCGCCGGGACAATTGATTCATTTGATCGAAGACCGCCCGGTTGTCCGTACGGTACTCTGGATTGAGGCCCGTCCTGGTGGTCGAGGGTTTGATCTGGAACGCCTTCGTCCCTATTTAAAACAGGCGGAAATGGGGCTCGAATACGCCGCCATGCGGTCACAAACCCGACTGGCTCAACCAATTGATACGGCGCATTCCCGAACCCACAACAAAGTGCCCGGCTTTATCTACTCCAGTCCGCTGATGGTTCAACTGGTAGACCGGATCCAGCGCATCAATCGGTCTGACGTGCCAGTGCTCATCACGGGTGAATCAGGCACTGGAAAAGAGTTGATTGCCCGCGCGGTTCACGCTGAATCCAAACGACGTGACAACGTCTTTTTACCCTTTAACTGCACAACGTCAACCCGCGATATGATTGATAGCCAGTTATTTGGCTATAAACGCGGGGCTTTTACCGGTGCCTATTCCAATCATCTTGGAATTATCCGGGCGGCTGAAAACGGCACCTTGTTTTTGGACGAAATCGGTGATCTGGCGCTTGAAGTCCAGCCTAAACTCCTGCGATTTTTACAGGAAAATGAAATTCAACCACTGGGCGAAACGATGCCGGTTCAGGTGGATGTCCGGGTCATTGCTGCCACCAATGCCGATTTGGAACAGGCGGTTCAAGAGGGCCGGTTCCGGGAAGACCTCTATTTCCGACTGAACGTGATTCACCTCCACGTGCCGCCGTTGCGAGACCGGCGCGATGAAATCCCAATCCTGGCAGCCCATTACCTGGAGCAATGCACCACTCGCGAACGCAAGAAAAATATCACCTTTTCACGTGATGCCCTGCATGCCCTCTCTGACTATTACTGGCCGGGGAATGTTCGCCAGCTCAAAGCCGAAATCCAGCGTGTGGTCGCCTATACCAATGACGGCGAAATGATTATGCCACCCGACTTATCATCGGAAATTACGACTCCACGGTTTCATCCAACCCGGAGTGGTGCCGGCAGCCCACGACCGACCGAATCAGAAGCCACGTCATACCATAACCTGCCTCGATTTTCGTCAACCACTCCCCCATTGTCAGGTGGAGGATATGCAAGTCCCCCTCCTCCAGGTCTTCCGCAGTATTATGAGGTTGAAGCTCATCCTCTGGCTGCCGCCGCTGCCGCCGGGGCCGGAGCCTTTGCCAGTTCAGGAAATGTCCCTGGGTCAAATAACCGTACATTGCGTGAAGAGACCGATGAACTCGAACGCCGGCGGATTCTGGAAAAGTTAGCGCAGACTGGAAACAATGTTTCACGTACTGCTCGCGAACTGGGCCTGTCCCGACGTGGCCTCAAACTCAAAATGGAACAACTGGGAATCGACACTTCTCGGATAGCGATTTAAGGCAGAATGAAGAATGAAGAATGTGGTTGGTTCTTGGTTCTTGGAAGATATTGGTTCCAAAGCACTAAGCACCAGGCACTAACCACTTGTTCTTCATT
>CAZXCE010000308.1:6285-9787 GCA_964639175.1 uncultured Clostridia bacterium | reverse complement strand
GGCATAGGGGTAGCCCACCAGTTCTGGGCGAGGAAAGAATTCGCCCGTACCGTTGAAATCGTCAAAGAAATTGACGTGGAAGGGGTTACCGCTCCGGACCGTGATCAGCCCGCTCATCTGCCAGCCATTGACCATCTTGTTCATGAACCGATTAGTAACGTCAAATTTTGGCAATTGATAGACAAATGACACCACAAACCGGTGACGGCTGTCATAGTTGGAGTTGCCGCGTTCCAGGTCAGGGCGAAAACTGTTGTCCGGTTGGGTTGCGTTGGGAACGAAATCCTGGCCGTCGCTGGCATTGTCAATGGCATGTGACCAGGTGTAGTTCACTGAAACGTTCCAGCCACGCAGTTCGCGCATAGTCAGTGTGGTTTGCAGTGAGTTGTAGTTAGAAGCTGCCGTACTTTCAAACTGGTTTACATAGAAGAATGTCCCACCCGATGGAGCAAATGGTCCATTATCAAATGGTCGTCCAGGATTGACGGCTGGATTTCCAGGCTGGTTGATGTCGCGATAGCGGTACAGTTTTCGACCCTGCGAGCCAACGTAGCCAACCTGAAGTACCGTGTTTTTAAAGAGTTCCTGTTGGAAGTTGAGGTTGAAGTTCTGGACATAGGGCGTACGCAGGTTGCTGTCCACGGCAAATACGTCTGAGTCCAGAAATTCTGAAAATACCTGAGCCCCAGGCGTCAGGCGGTCCACGGCTGAAAATGAGAAGAGAATCGGGGATTCGCCAATCGGGTTGTACGCCGGTCCAGGATTGAAGGTATTAAACGGCAACTGACCAACAAAGAAATCCTGGGAGAAGCTGTCGTAGAAAATCCCCCACCCGGCGCGAATGACGGTTTTGCCTTTCCCGGTCACATCCCAGGCCACCCCGAGGCGGGGTGAGAAGTTGTTTGGGTCACGGTCATAGAGCCGATCCGTCAGAAACAATCCGCGCTGCGAATCAAAGTTGCTTAACCGGTTGCGTTCTTCGCCCAGCACGCCGAAATAGTCGTAGCGGACCCCCAGATTGAGTGTTACTTTCGGCGTCAAGCGGAAGCTATCCTGCAGATACAGGCCATGAGAATTTTGGAAAGTTCCTCGCTGTGAGTCGCCAGTGGCACTGCGTCCACCACTTGGACGACCGGCCAGGAAGTCTTCGAGCGACGCAAAATCAATTCGTCCGCGGTACCCGGCGTCAAAGAACCCGTTGACAAACGTTCGGCGGAATTCATAGCCAAACTTTAAATCGTGTTTGTTCAGTTTCCAGGAAACGTTGTCAATAATCTGATTATTGGTGGCGATACGACCGCGCGGCACGGAAAGCGTTGCTCCCAGTGGCGCGATAGACGATCCCAGCAGTTCGTCATTGCGGATGCGGATAAAGGGCAGGCCAAATGCCCGTGGGTTGGTCACACCGGTGTTGAGTCCAATTGAATTTGGGTCAAAATCATTGTCCTGGGCAAAAAAGCCCTGGTTGTACCGGTTATAGCCATAGCGCAATTCATTGACCAGGGTGCTGGAAATGATCTTCAGGTAGGACAACGACAACACCTGAACCCTGGTTGGCGTGTTGGTATTGAAGCCTGGCAGGACGTTGCCACCGATGATGGCCAGTGGGAAGCTCTGTTCGCTATCGCCGAAATAATAGCGGCCCGAAATCTGGTCATTGGTGGTAAAGGAATGGTCAATTTTGGCAATCACGCTGTCAGAATCGGCAAACGCTGGTGTGGTGATACTGGCATTCGGTGATGGATCAAACAACGGCACTGAGATATTTGGCGTTGGCCACGGATTCCGATTCAGGATTTGTTGAATGATGGGGTTGGTCGCACCACCCAGGGAAGCGATTTCACGTGGGTCTGGCACTCGGGCGAGGCTGTTGAGGCCAACCCGCTCGCGCTGACCTTCATAGTTGACGAAAAAGAACGTCTTGTTTTTGACAACTGGCCCGCCGACCGCAAATCCAAACTGGTTATTGCGGAGCGCCGTTTGTGGATTGGGCTTGGTGTTAAAAAAGTTCCGGGCATCAAGCGCGTTGTTGCGGAAGAATTCAAACACGCTCCCGTGGAATTCATTGGTGCCTGACTTGGTCACGATGTTGACCACGGCCCCTGAGTTGCGACCATATTCTGGTGCAAAATTGGACAGCACCACCAGTTCCGAAATCGCTTCGATTGGCAGAACGGTGGCTGGGACGCCAAACACCCCGCCCTGGTTGATGGCTGGCAAATTGCGGTAGCCATCGTTCATATCCGTTCCGTCCAGCAAATAGTTGTTGGACCGGCCACGGTTCCCGTTTGAACTAAACAACCCAAATGAACCAGGGGAATCGGCGGCGCCGCTTGGGTCACCGCTTGCCCCGGCGCTGATGATCAGAAGCTTTTGGAAATCGCGCCCATTGACAGGAAGTTCGCTGATTTGTTTGTTCTGCAACACTGTTCCCAGCACGTTGGTGGTGGTGTCTACCAGCGGGACAGACCCTTCGACCACAATCGTATCTGAGACGGTGCTGCTCGTCTGAAGGACGGCATCCACCCGTTGCTGGCTGGCAACGGTTACCACCACATTGGCCACAGTGGCTGATTTAAACCCGGATTGCTCAACCCGAATTTCATAGGTCCCAATCGCCAGTTCCGGAATCCGATAGCTCCCATCCTCTGCTGTGATGGTAGATCGTTCAATCCCTGTACTGACATTCACGGCGGTTACAGTGGCACCAGCCAGCGCACCGCCAGTCTGGTCGGTAATGATCCCCACAATGGATCCCCGATATGCCTGGGCCCACAACACATCTGAGATCAAGGGGCACAGACAAAGAACCACGAGCAGTATCAATCGCTCAAAAGTTTGTTTTCTCATGAAAAGAGTACTCCTTACGTTTTAGGGGGGTGGAGCTTTTTTTGAATGAAGAAGCTGAAAGAATCGAGAATGAAGAATTGGGAATGAAGAATGGCCTGGGACCACACCGAGATTTTAACAAAGAACCCAGGAGTTGGGCGGCGGTACGTTCGCTCAGGGGTACACCTGGGCAACGAGCCTCCGTCACTTCGCAGGTTAAAACCAAAAGTTGCTGAACCACAAAGGACCAGCCATTTCTTCATTCTTCAGGCTCAATTCTTCATTCCATGGCTTCATTCTTTTTTGGTTAGCGCTTTGAATTGTTGTTCAAGTGTGCGAAATCGTTTTTCAAGCTCTTCAACCTGGTTAAAAAGCTGAGCGTTTTGGGCCAGTGCTCGTGTTGCATCCGGGTGAGCTGACAGGGCACGGCGTTCCAGATGGTTGAGATCAGTTTCAAGGTTTCGAATGGAAGATCTCAAGTCTTTCACATCGCGTGAAAGATCCCTGGCCATGTGTGTTACCAGGTCAATTTTGTAATCCAGTTCTTTTCTCAACTCACCAATCTGATTGCTGAGGAGCGCAAATTTCTCATTCAGATCTGCCTGGACGCGGTCAATTTTTTGATCGAGGAAATCAAAGCGCTCAATCATTTCAGATCGAAGACTGTCGGTTT
>CAZXCE010000308.1:0-6185 GCA_964639175.1 uncultured Clostridia bacterium | reverse complement strand
TGGCAGTGAGTTCAGAGTGAACGCCGTCAATTTTGGCAGTGAGTTCAGAGTGAACGCCGTCAATTTTGGCAGTGAGTTCAGAGTGAACACCGTCAATTTTGGCGTTGAGCCGGTGCTCAACAGCGTCGAGTCGTTGATTGAAACGTTCTTCCATCGCCCCAAGCGATGAATCAAGGATAGTCTTGAATGCCGTCAGTAATTCTTCATTCGGTATGCTCATAGGGTTATGAATTGCCTTTCGAAACAGATTGCGCTTGTGATTCTTGAAAGAGAAATTCACCAAGGAGCTGGTGAAAGTGATGCACTCCGTTTTCACGTTTCACCGAGTATCGTCCGCTCGTGTAAGTTTTGGACTTTAACCCACGTTGTACTGCTTCGCAGATGTGAATGTCTTCAATCTGGATCTCGTCGCTAAATTCAACCTGTTGCTGGAGCTTTTCCTGAACGTGTGGTTCTTCCGGGTCAAGGAAAAACCATTCGAAGATGGTAAGTGTTTTTTCTGGACCAAGGGGAATGATCAAATTGGTGGAGAAATTATCAGGGTACACATTGAGCATCAGGTTGGGAAAAATCCAGAAATATTCCGCTCGATCTGTGGTGAGATTGCCGGTGACCCGAATTCGATTGGCATTTTTGACCGGTGAATGCTGGATTGAATAATAGCGCCGGGTTTCAGTCCGGTACTGGGCATAATCGAGTTCTTTATTCAATCCCGGATGCACGATGGGGATGTGGTAGCCTTCAAGGTAGTTATCAACATAGACCTTCCAGTTACAGTCCACATACCAGTCTTTGCGGAAAGCATAGCGCATGTTTTCGACGTCAAACGGGATGATTCGGTCGGCGATGCCGTCAAAGTACTCATCCAGTGGGGCCGCCTGGGGATCACAATTGACAAACACCAGTCCAAACCAGGTCGCCACTTGAAATTCAGGCAGGCGGAAGGTTTCTTTTTGAAAGCACTCGACACCGTCAAATTCGGGTGTTCCAATCAGCCGACCATCGAGGGCATAACTCCAGCCGTGATAGCCGCAACGAAAGGTCGAACACGACCCAGCGCCGGTCGAAACTGGCCCGGCGCGATGCCGACAGACATTGGAAAAGGCCCGAATCTGGTGGTCATTGCCACATACCACAACCACAGGTTCTCTGCCGACAGTGGCGGTAAAAAATTTTCCGGGGGCGTCTACCTGTTCGGTACGGCCCACCAGTTGCCAGGTTGAAGCAAAAATACGGTCCAGCTCCAGTTCCAGCGCCGCCGGGTCCAGATACCACGGTGCCGGAATGGTTTGGGCAAAGGGAAGTCGTTCATCAATGCAAAACTGAGGCAAGGTCAGCATAAAACGAAAGAAAGTACCTGATTGAGTCAAAAGTTGTCTGAAGCGATTGACAGGAGGAGGATGGCGAACTGATTGTGGTTGAAACGTGATGCTTCATTTCTAACACAATCAGTTATTCAACTTGAATACAAATGTTTGTCACCGGGAAGGGTTTTTGAAACTCGCGGGTGGTTATCCAGGCAACAATCGTGTAGATCCCAGGCTTTTTCTCAAATGGCTTGAAGGTAAACCGAAACGCCCCACCACCGGCCAGATTGATCTCACCGCGTGTTCCGTCAATGTAGGTATCGCCCGAGGTGAGTTGTGGGCGGAGCGTGGTGTGTTTGTCTGGCAGGCCATATGGGCGCGAGATTCGCAGCCAGGCAAGGTCTGGCGGTGTCGGCAGCGGTTCATAAAAAACCTCGACCCCTCGCAATTTGTAATCGGCGCGGGTCAGCTTTCCCGTCAGTGAAACCGAAGCCTTCTGGGTCATTTTCATTGCCGGCAATGGCTGAAAAACCGTGTACCGGCAGAGAAATTCTTCGACCAGCGAGATTTGCCCGTTCAGGACGGCAATTCCGATGCCGACATGGGTGTTTTGAGGTTTCAGGATCGTTTGGCGGTGGCCATCATTGGGAGGTGTTTCCTCATACAACGACCGGTGCATGTCATTTAAATATTCGCCCAGCGCCGGATCCTCGGCTGTCATTTTGGCCCCAAACAACGACGAAATATTCTCTGCCGCTCCGTCTGTACCACCAGCAAAAGCATAGCGCATATAGGGTTTGCGGCCATCACGGCTCCAGTGACTCGAAAAATTTTCGCGCGACAGTTCTTCCGCGTGGGTCTGGGCAACGGTTGAGGCAAACTGGTCAAGTTCAACCGGAGTGAGGCCGTGTTCTTTGCGCTCGGCGTTGATCAATTCCAAAACCTGTTGTTGAAATTTCAGGATCAATTGGGGTCTGCGTGGGATGGTGGCTGCATTGACCTGCCCGGCTATCACCACCAGGAACCCAATGAGCAACACTGTCCTGAACACTGCGCTAAACTTATCCTGCATAAAATGATTCCCTCCAAAATTCAGTCATACCAGTTTGCGATAAAACGCCTGTATAAAAAAATAGTCAAGTGACTCAGTTCAATAAGTTTAGCGAATAACTGCGGACTGATAACTGACGACTGACTGGTATAAGCAATCTACTGGCCGAAAATTTTTTTTCTAGGTCTTTCCACCCACATTTCCAGGAAATTTAAAAAAAAAGACTGAAATTATCTGTAGAATAAAACATTGCGTATTTTTCCATTTTTTCAGTCCAAAGATATATTTTTCCAGAGAGTTTCGGAAACCATACTACGGTTTGACCAGCGCCAGGTATGTGTTGCTTCAAAAAAAGCTGTGATGCCAGAGAAAACAGCCTTTTGATTGAGCTACCTGGCCAAACAAAGTCAGGAGCTAAAGATTGAATCAAAAGAAAAACGCCCCCGCCATCCTTTAATGTAGTGGAATTCTTCGAGCAAGAGGTAAAAAGTGCTTATGAGGACGTGTTCAGAATGTAATCGGGAATGGAATGAGCGGGTTGATTTCTGCCCGTTTGATGGACAGCCACTCACCCTGAATATTGTACTCAATGATCGCTACCGACTTGACGCCCTGCTTGGGCGCGGCGGGATGGGGTTGGTGTACCGGGCTACCCATCTCAAACTGGACAGTCCGATGGCGATTAAGATTTTGCATCCACAACTGATGGGACACGAAACCGCTCGCAAGCGGTTTATCCGTGAAGCCTGCATTGCCGCCAAAGTCCAGCATGAAAATGTGATTCGGGTATTTGATTGTGATGAAGCCAAAGGGACGACCTATTTTGCCATGGAATTACTCGAAGGGACGACCTTGCGTGATGCGATCAAACGCAACCGGCATTTTACGCTCGATGAAATCTCCCATCTGTTAAAACAGATTTGTGCTGGCGTCTATGTCGCCCATTTCAAAGGTGTTTTGCACCGTGACCTGAAACCGGCAAATATTTTCCTGCTCCAGGCAGACGATGGTATTGAGCGTGCCAAGATTCTGGATTTTGGGATTTCCAGATTCCTGACGCCAAATGCTTCGACCTTGACCGAGCGGGGAAGAGTTTTGGGCACGCCCGAATATATGTCACCCGAACAGGTCAAGGATGAAGTTCTGGACCCACGTTCGGACATTTATAGCCTGGGTGTGATGCTCTATGAATTGCTGACGGGTCAGCTTCCATTCCGGGCCACAACCTCCATGTCGCTGATGTATCGCCACGTCAATGACCGCCCACTCGCTCCAAGCGAAGTCCAGAGTGGATTGCCCCGGATGGTAGACGAAGTTGTGTTGCGAGCCCTGGCCAAACATCGCGAACATCGCCAGCAATCGGTGTTGCAACTGAGCCAGGAGTTTGAGGCGGCGATTTCCGTTTCAACGCCCTATACCCAAAGTCCAGTGGTGGTCGAAACCGATCTGGAATTGCGGGTGGCCGGGCCAGGGTCTCAGTGGCTTCCACGTCGAGTCAATGCCCGCCCAACCGGCGCACCGAGTTTGCGGCCAGTTGATGGTCCGGCGCCACGGCCAATTTTTAACCGTTCGCCATTGCGAGCCATCAGCGGTGGGCTGATTCCTCCAGGGACTTCCTGGCAAACATATGATTATGAAACAGTTACAGTTGACGCTCGTGGCAATGTGACCCAGCGCAGCAAGCGCCAGGCTCGATGTTTTATCGAGGACCTGGGCGATGGGGTTGTCTTGGAACTGGTTGAAATCCCGGCGGGCACCTATTTGATGGGCATGCCCGAGGAACTGGCCGAACGCGTCCGCCGTGAAGCTGGTCCAAACGGAGTCCACATCACGGCTGGCTCAAACTGGGTTCAGTGCGGCACGCCCCAAACGTGGGTGACGCTTCCGAAATTTTATCTCAGCAAGTTTGAAGTCACCCAGTCGCAATGGGAAGCCGTGATGGGGACCAATCCATCCATGTTTAAAGATGGTTCGCTTCCGGTTGATCGCATTACCTGGTATGACGCCGTCGAATTTTGCCGTCGGCTGTCAGAGCGGACCGGACGCCAGTATCGCGTACCGACCGAAGCCGAATGGGAATATGCCTGCCGGGCGGGAACGTCTTCGGTCTATGCCTTTGGTGAAATGCAGCTTCCGGAGACGGGCGCCTATGGTGTGACGGTGCAGCAACCCACCGGTCCGCTAACCCAATCTGGTGAAAACAAACTGCGACCAGTTGGAAGCCTTGGGCTGGCAAACGGTTTTGGTTTGTATGATATGCACGGCAATGTGTGGGAATGGTGCCAGGATGCCTGGCACGATACCTATGACGAAATCCCCGAAGACGGAAGCGCCTGGGAAACCGACGGAGACCCGGTGCGCCGCGTCGTGCGTGGTGGGTCGTGGTTTGTTGGCGAATTTGTCTGCCGGACGGCGCTTCGCAACGGGTTGCCAGCGCATATCAAGGTCAGTTCGTTGGGGCTGCGCGTGCAACTGGCCGATGTTTTAGCCCCGGCATAAACTATTTGGAGTGCGGCGGCTTGACGCCGCTTTCATACAGCAGGGGCAAGCCGCTGCACTCCAAAGTTTTCAGTCTCCCCTTTTGCCTTTCGCTAAATTCCTTTATCCTTGCCGGTAAACTTTTGGGATTCCCTCTCTCACTAGCTTATTCACAGACAAGCGATACACAGAAATTCATGCGATACATAACTGATGATCTTCGGATCCGCTCGATCAGGGTCGTTTTGCCCCCGGCCTACCTGCAGGAAGAATACCCCATCACGGACAAGATTTCCGAAACCGTCCACGATGCCCGTGAAACTGTCCGCGCGATTGTCAATCGTCAGGATGACCGGTTGCTCGTCGTCGTCGGTCCCTGTTCGATCCACGATGTGGTTGCCGCACGCGAATATGCGATGCTCCTCAAAAACAAAATTGACGAGTTCAAAGACGATCTTTGCATCGTGATGCGAGTCTATTTTGAAAAGCCACGGACCACGGTTGGATGGAAAGGCTTGATCAATGATCCCTATATTGACGGCACCTCGAAAATCAACGATGGTTTGCGGCTGGCCCGTAAACTCTTGATTGATTTGGGAGATATGGGAGTCCCTGCTGGCAGCGAGTTTGTTGATCTTATCTCTCCGCAGTACACGGCGGAGTTAATTAGCTGGGGCGCCATTGGTGCCCGGACGACGGAAAGCCAGTCGCATCGGGAACTGGCTTCGGGGTTGTCCTGTCCAGTCGGCTTCAAAAACGGTACTGGTGGCACCTTGCAAATCGCGGTGGATGCCGTGCGTTCGGCGGCACATCCTCATTATTTCCTGTCACATACCAAACAGGGGCAGTCCGCGATTTTTGAAACGGCGGGGAACCCGGATTGCCACATTATTCTCCGTGGCGGGAAGTCACCCAATTACTCAGCCGAACACGTTGCCGAGGCTGCCACCGTGCTCGAACAGGCCAACCTTCCGGCGCGCATTATGATTGATTGCAGCCACGCCAATTCGAGCAAAGACCACCTCAAGCAAATTGATGTCTGCCGAAACGTGGCCAGACAGGTTGCCGGCGGTGATTCACGAATCATCGGCGTGATGATCGAAAGCCATCTGGTTGCCGGTCGCCAGGATGTCAAACCGGGTAAAACGCTGCGCTATGGGCAAAGCATTACCGATGCCTGTATTTGCTGGGATGACACGGAAACCTTGCTCGAAGAACTGGCGGTCGCTGTTCGGGCGCGTCGCGTTGCGGCCTTACAGGAAGTCTCTTGAATGAAGCCGGGTTCCGGGTTCCGGGTTCCGGGTTCCAGGTTCCAGGTTTTCGAAACCAAGAACCAAGAACCAAGAACC
>CAZXCE010000307.1:0-9789 GCA_964639175.1 uncultured Clostridia bacterium | reverse complement strand
GCAACCTGTTTGACTGGTTCCGCAAGTAAGTCTGTGAATGAAGAATGAAGAATGAAGAATGAAGAATGTGCTTGGTGCTTGGTACTTAGTGCTTAGGAATCAATATTTTCGAAGAATCAAGAATCAAGAATCAAGCACCAAGCACCAAGCACCAAGCACCAAGAACCAAGCACCAAGAACCAACAACATTCTCAATTCTTCATTCTCAATTCTTCTTCATTCCAACGTGGGGTGATTGTGATGATCTCGCCAGTACCAACCGAGGAAACGGACAGAAAACTTTTTTGGAGAAGGATTAAAATTCTGTGTTTTGCCGGGTTGGTTTGTATTCGCCTTGCGACCTGTGCCCGCCACAAACCAGTTGAGGAGATTGTCACAATCAACGCTGGTCGTCCAATGGTGACCGAGCCAATCCCCGCTTCCATCGAATCACAGCCGCTTCAGGTATCACCTCAATTCTCAGCAATTGAACTCATCGGTGATTACCTGGCTGAAACTACCGTGTATCTTCAGGAAGAACAAAGACTTGAAGCTCTGACCACCTTAGCGAAGGCTGAGCAGGTGACACGCCAGATGATGGATGATACCCAAACAAAAGGTTCGTTTGACGTGTCGTTGCGCACTATAATCGAGGAGCAAGAACAAGCTGAACGTCAAATCCGTGGAGGCAATATTGAGGCGGCCCTGCTCAACCTTGGCCATCTGTCGCAAAGCCTCAACCAGCTTGAGTCGTCAATGCTCGCGGATCGGCAAAATTTGCTACCAGCAGCCATTTCCGTTTCCCGCAAGTAGAACCCCGGCGGTAGCTACAAAAGCGGCGTCAAGCCGCCGCACTCCGAAAATAATTCAGTTCTCTCCATCCAGCTTGATTCCAAATCGCTCAGCCATTCGATACAGGGTCCGACGGTCAATTCCTAAAATTTCAGCCGCACGGGTCCGATTGCCTCCAACCTGTTCCAGAACATGAAGTAAATAGCGACGTTCCAGTTCATCCAGCGTTGGGAGGTCCACATATAGCGCCAGCAGCGGCGATGGTGATCGGGTCGCCCGATGCCGGAGTTCGCTGCTTTGTAATTTGGGTGGCAGGTCTTCCGGGGCAATCTCATTGCCCCGAGCGTGCAGGGCCGCATATTCAACCGCTGCTTCAAGTTCGCGTACATTTCCAGGCCAGTCATAGGCCACAAAAATAGCCAGGGCTGACTCTGACGCCCGGAGGCGGCGGCCAACCGAAACCGCTGATTTTTGTAGAAACCGCTCAACCAAAACCGGAATGTCCATTCGGCGCTCACGCAGGGGCGGGACATTGAGGGTGACAACGCTCAGACGGTAAAACAGATCTTCACGAAAATTACCGGCTTTGACTTCTTTTTCCAAATCACGATTGGTCGCCGCCACAATCCGGGAATCAACTTTGGTCGTGCGTGAGGACCCAACCCGTTTGATTTCACCTTCCTGAAGCGCCCGCAGGAGTTTGACCTGTAAAGCGGGTGTGGTTTCTCCAATTTCATCCAGAAACAGTGTGCCGCCTTCGGCTTCCTCCCAGAGCCCCTTGCGATCATTTGTAGCACCCGTAAAGGCACCCCGGACATGGCCAAAGAGTTCGGCTTCCAGCAGGGTTTCGGTCAAGGCACCGCAATTGACAGCAATAAATGGTTTATCGGAACGTGGACTATGCGTGTGGATGGCACGGGCAACCAGTTCCTTGCCCGTGCCGGATTCGCCGGTAATCAGAACCGTTGACCGGGCTGACGACACTCGGGCAATTTCTTTATACAACTCAATCATCGCTGGGGCTCGCCCGACCATGCCGGAGCCTGCGTACCGCGCCAGCAGTGATTCAGAATCAGGTGCTGAACCTGCCTGGTTTTTTTGGTTCTGGTGTTCGAGGGCCCGGCTGGCCGTCGCGATCACTTCGTCCACTTTGAACGGCTTGGAAATAAAATCCCACGCTCCTTCGCGTGAAGCGTCAACCGCTGTTTCCAACGTGCCAAACGCTGTCACCAAAACCACCGGGCACCGATCTCGAAACTGTTTGACCAGATCCAGGCCAGTTTGCGTCGCTTCCAGATTAAAATCGGTGATGACCAGATCAAATTGTTTTTTCTGGAACAGTTTTACGGCCTGCTCTGGAAGTTGAGCCGTTTCGATATTCCAACCCTGGTCAGCCAAAATCTCTTTAAGCAATTCACACGAGGCAGGATCATCATCAATGACAAGTATTTGTTTCATATCAGTTTGTCGTCAGTTGCCCGTCGTCAGTCGTTCGCTCAGTTTATTTGGTTGAATCACTTGAGGGTTTGTTAATACGAGGAATTCATCGTTTCGTTGTTGACAGCAGTATAACCAGCCTCAACGCTCGCTACTTTGCTACTTCACTCATTTAATTCAAGACGCCTTCAACCCCAATATGGCTTTGGGTTGCAAAGACCGGTTTCCAGGGGTACTTGTGCAGATCCAGAAATGGCCGGCATTCGACTGGGACATAGAGTTTGATGTCGTGGCCGGCGGCTGAAATATCAACCCGGATGGTATTTCCAAAAGCTGGTTCACCTGGTGCCAGTCCGGTCACACAGGAAAAAGGAATCAGCAACGGAGGATGCGCCACTCGAAAAAGGATGACGGGCTCAATATAAATTCCTTGATTGCCAAGCGTAACGCTGAGGCAGCGTTTATAGCGGGTCCGGGAATTGATATAGGCTGAGCATCGTGGATAGGTGGTTCCCGGAGGTCGAGAAGTACATGCATGGTGTTTGGCAATGGTCGCCCATCCGGCTTGAGCGATAAGCACAACAATCGAACTCCAAAACAGAGGAAAGACCACCAAAACAACCAGAAAAATTACAAGTGAAGGCCACATGAGGATTGCCCTTGTTCAAATTGGAAAAGAAAGCCGGAAACACGTTCCTTGACCAGGGGTGCTTTCGACATCAATTTGACCGTGGTGGTCGCGCATGATCTGGTGAACAACAACCAGCCCAAGGCCTGTGCCACGGCCCTTTTCTTTGGTGGTATAGAGCGGATCAAATATCCGTGCCCGAACTTCATCAGTCATTCCACACCCAGTATCAACCACAGAAACAATCACTTGCAATGGTTCGCCGCAGTCTGAGGCCTTGCATTCGGTTTTGATCGTCAACGAGCCGCCCGCTGCCATTGCATCCATCGCATTATTGATCAGGTTGAAAAAGACCTGCTGGAGCCGGTCAGCGTTACCATTGATGAGCGGAAGCGAAGCCGCAAATTCGGTCACCATGTGAATGTCACGCTGGTGCAGGGTCGGGGTAATCACATCAATGATTCGGTTGAGTAGCGTTTCAAGATCAACTGGTGCAAACGGTGTGGCTTCTGAGCGTGTCCGGTCGAGCATTGACCGCACGATGCGCTCGATCCGCTCAATCTGAATATTAATGGTTTCAAGCCGTGAGAGGGCTTTCGGATCCTGTTTGAGGTTGTTTTGCAAAAGTTGAACATGCCCGCTGATCAGGTTGAGTGGCGTCCCGACTTCGTGGGCAAACTGGGCGGCGGTTTGACCGGCCACCGCCAGGCGCTCCATTTCTGAGAGCCGACGTGAAAGCTGCCAGAGTTCGCGGTTGGCTGATTCCAGTTGCTGGTTGCGCTCAGAAAGTTCCTGCGTTGCTTCGTTCACCTGCTCCTGGAGCAAGAGTTTCTGAGCTTCGCGTTCCTCGGTCATGGTTCGCACCCGTTGAATCATGCCGTTAAAATTTCGAGTGAGTATTCCAAGTTCATCACTGCTGGTGCCTGTGATTTCAACCGCCAGATTGCCAGCTTCGACCTCATTCATTGCCTTTAAAAGTTGCCCAATCGGGCGATAAATCAGGCGGTCAAAGAGTGTGAACGTTCCCAGGGTAATCACCAGGACCGCGACCAGAGCGATCCAGATTGACATTCGTTGTGATTGAGCCGCAATTGACGGCGTGTCGTCGAGCAATTCAATCAGTTCGACGGCCCCGCTGAGTCGCGAACCCGTAAACACCGGCGCAAATACTCGATAGAGCGAGGCATGGGTGCCTTCGGGACGTTGTTGAACGGTTCGGGAGGGGAGCCCGCTCCGCAGTAAGGTAATGGTTTCTTCAGGGATATTTTCGGATGGGGCTTCACCCGCTGCGGCCACTTTGACATAGACAGCACCAACGCGTTCCCAGATGCGAACGGCATTGACTCCAGGCCGGGCATTTTGCATTAAAAGAACCGCCCGCTCCAAAATCTGAGGGTCACGTGGATATGGAAGCTGGCTGATTTGCGACGCCAGAAAACTGGCTTGCAGTTCAGCCCGGGCGCGCTGTTCATTCCGGAGTAGCTCCGCTGTGTGCGAACTGCTAATAAAGCCGCTCAAAATCAACACCGCAACCGTAATGGCCGAGGTGAGCAAGGTGGTTTTGTGATGTAGTTTGAGTGGTGACATATTCTGTTGGGGTTGCGGGGCTGAAGACTCGCAAGCTCGGAGCTGAAGAAAATGGGTTCAATACCCTGAGCCCTGGTTTTTTCAGCCCGAAGTTTTCAGCCCTGAGCCCTCAGCCCTGGGTTTCAGCCCTGAGCCCTGGTTTTTTCAGCCCGAAAATCTTCAGCCGTTTTCTTCAGCCCGAAGTTCTTTTATTATGTTGGTACATCATTGACAAGGGATGAAGCATCCATCGTGCCACGTCTCCTCTCAATTCAAATTTGTTCATTTCACAATCATTCATTTTGGCGCTGGGCCTACCAGGGCTGGGCGTCACAACCTGTGTATTGCACCTTTCGAAGGAGTTTGTATGTTACTCAAAGCAAGTCGTGCCGCGTGGGGAACCGCGCTGATCTGTCTGGTATTGCTCGCTCTCCCTTTTTCAAGTTTATTTTTATATCCAGTATCTGCCGGGCAAGCGAAGAAAGATGATGATGGTCGCAAACGTGTGGCAGTCATTCCCCAGGATGATAGCCGTCCCTGGACCAAAGATATCACTGTGGCTTCACTCGAAGACGCCCTCAAGAAAACCGGGCGGTTTACGATACTCACCCGTTCCGAACTCGATGCGGTGATGTCAGAACTCAAAATTGCCAATTCCGACGTTGTCAATCCGAAAGACGCCCTTCGCATCGGCAAGGCGCTGTCGGCTCAATACGTTATCCTCGCCCGCTGTCTGGGCGTGGAAAATAAGTCGAAATCTGGCGGTTTTGGTGGCATCAAAATCGGCAGCAGCGAAATGACCTGTGCCCTTCAAATGCAGATGATCAATACCGAAACGACCGAGATTTTAGCCTCGGAATCCTACAACAAAAAGAAAAAGACCGGGTCTTCGTTCTCTGGCACTTTTGGCGCCTCAAAAGATGCCGATGCTGACACATTAAAAGCCTTTACTGAAGCTGTCGGCGAATCAGCCACTGATTTTGCGGAAAAGCTGGCTCTGGCCACCCCGCTTGAAGGTCTGGTGGTGCTGGTCAAAGCTGACCGGGTGGCGATCAACGCTGGCACTGATAAAGGTGTTGTCGAAGGCCAGGAATTTGAAGTCATGATTGAAGGTGACCCGATCACGGATGAAAACGGCAATACCATTGGCTATGACCGAACCAAAGTCGGCGTGATCCGCGTGGCCCAGGTCGAACCCAAACTGGCCTGGTGCACACTGGTTCAAACCTTTGATGCCAAAGGCACACCAGATGCGGCGCCCAGCACGAGCCGGATCGAAAAATTCCATAAGGTCCGCCAGATTGGCAAAGGCCGCCACTAAGACCGTTCCGGGCTCAGGGCTTGGGGCTTCGGGAAAACCAGAGTTCCACTTGGGTATTTGATGAACTCCAGCCTTGTACCTGGTTGAAACGATAGAAGCTATTGGTCAGAAAGGGCACAGTTTGAGACTGTGCCCGTTTGTTATTTTCCGAAGGAGGAAGTAGTTGTGAAACCATTGATGAAGTATGCAACCGTCGCGCTTGTCATCCTGCTTGGATGGGCTATGTCAGCCCAGGCTGAAACCCTCAAACGTCGCTATACACTGCCGTTTAAAGGTGGAGCGATGCGCACCGCCTCCCGTAGCCAGGCGCTCAATCAAGCCAAACAACGCTTTTTAGCTGATTTTCTTAAAGACAAATTTTCGGAAACTGTTATTCAAGAACATCAAGAAGACATTGATATTGCCCTTGATCCACCAACTGATTATGTACTCGATTTTCAGGTGAAATCAGAAAAAATTAACCCTGACGAAACTCAAATCACCCTCACCGTAGAAGGCAACCTGGATTTACCAAAAATGGTTGCCGCCCTGGTCAACAACGATGTCCTGAGCTTTGGCGACAAGCCGCCACGGGTGATGGTCATTCCCGCCGGAAGTTTTACCGACCCGCTCACGGCAAAAAAGCTGCGGGCCATGATTTATGATCAACTCAAGCAGGCGGGCCTCCAGCCAGTGGCCTTTGAAGGCATTACCGAAGTGACTGCCGCCCAGATTAAATCCTCTCCGGAAGGCGTGCGAATGCTGGCTAAGAAAGCGCTTGAGTACAAAGCTGATTACCTGATGCACTTTGACGTTGAAGCTGATAATCGCCCGTTTAGCCAGGGCGGGTATGTCTGCGATGCCAATTTCATCTACACCTTGATGCGACCCTATGACAACACGATTTTAGGTGAATCATTATTTACCGGGCGTGAAGGCGGGAATTCGTCCATGGTGGCATTTACCAACACGCTCGAATCCGTCAAAGATCAACTGGTTTTGCAGGCCGTTGGTCAACTGTTTCGGTCAATTTTTGAAGATAGCGATGTGATTACCGACACCAAACAGCTCAAAAATGCCTTTACCCTGACCGTTTTCTTTAAAGATAACCCCGGTCAGGTCCAGGCAATTATTGATGGTTTGCAGGCACTTGGCGCGACTGTCCAGCTTGGCGTTGGTGCCGGCGCCGGTGATCGGCTTCAAATTGAGACCACAATGGATCAACTGTCGCTGTATAACTACCTGAATGACCAGACGTTTAGCGCAAATGGTGTGAAATTCAAGTCGCCAGTGGTGGACTATACCGAAAACACCATTTCGGTTGAAATTGTCAAAGCTGGTGTACCGGCGAAAAAACCGGTTGTGAAAAACACCCCACCACCTCGGAAAGAGCAGCAGGCCGACCTCGGCTCAACCAGCAAAAAAGGGAAGCCCATCATTTTGAAACTCAAAGGAAACGTGCGCCCACCGTCATTTGCTTAGTGGGGGTGAAAAATCATCGGGCTGAAGAAAACGGGCTTGGGGCTAAGGGCTGAGGGTTTGGGGCACTCGAAGGGATGAGGGATGAAATAAAACCAGTTCTTTAGCCCTCAGCCCGACTTCTTCAACCCCAGGCTCTGAGCCCGTTCTCTTCAGTTCGGAGACTTCAGCCCCACTGTGCCTTATACCAATTTGCAATGAAGGTCTCGTATTAGAAAATAGTCAAGTCATTCAACCAGATAAACTTAACGAACTACTGACTACTGACTACTGACTACTGACTACTGACTGGTGTACATTCCACTAAGCCCGGTTTACGAATCGCATGGTGCGAATGCTATAATCTTACCTCTCTGCAACGATTTTATTCTTTGCCTCCTGCCAGGAACCATCCGGTTATAAAATTTTCCGACGCAGAGAAGCCAATTGAGCCAAGGGTTGAAGGAGAAATTTGTGAATCCACAGGTAGACGTAGCGACTCGAATGAGCAAGGCCGAAACGACCCGCCAGTTACGCCACTTAGAAGAATCAATTGAATCAGTTATTCGTGGTAAACGCGACGTTGTCCGCCTGGCATTGATGACTTTGCTGGCCGGAGGTCATCTCTTGATTGAAGACGTTCCCGGCGTTGGCAAAACCACACTGGCTCAGGCCATGGCCAAATCATTTGATTGTTCCTTTCAACGCATTCAATTTACCAGCGACCTGCTGCCTTCCGATATTGTTGGATTGAATGTGTTTAATCAGCAAAATAACCAGTTTGAATTTCGTCAAGGCCCGATTTTTGCCAATGTGATTCTGGCAGATGAAATCAATCGGACAACACCTAAGACCCAAAGCTGTTTGCTCGAAGCCATGTCTGAAGGACGAGTCACAGTTGAAAATCGAACGTTTCATCTACCACAGCCTTTTATTGTGCTGGCAACCCAAAATCCGGTTGAGCACCATGGTACTTATCCTTTGCCGGAGTCCCAACTTGATCGCTTTCTGGTGCGCTTACGGATCGGCTATCCAGATGCCAAAGAAGAAAAGCAAATTTTGCTGAGTCAAATGCAGGCCCACCCAATCGAAGCCCTGACTTCGGTTATGCACTCAGATCAAGTTGTTCATTTTCAGGAGATTACCCGCAACGTCCAGGTGGATGATGCACTGGTGGATTATTTGCTTCGGATCATCAATGCCACCCGCGAATCAGAATTGCTCGAACTCGGCGTCAGCCCGCGTGGGAGTCTGGCATTATTTCGGGCAGCCCAGGCCATGGCGGTGCTTGACGGACGGGATTTCTGTTTACCGGACGATATCAAACAAATTGCGATCCCCGTACTTTCACACCGGGTGATGATCAATCCACATTATTCCAGTGGCCGTCGCCAGACAGATGAAGCTGAGTCAGCACTGGAAGAAATTTTAAAAGGTGTTTCTGTTCCAGTCTGAGGCAATCGGGCTCCGCGCTTCCACGCTTCCGGGTCTTCGAATTGGGTACTGTTCAAAGCAACAGCATCCTTGCACCTTTTTTGTCTTTTTCGTCGCTTATGTCCGTTGTGTCCTTTTCCTAAAACCCTGAACCCCAAACCCTATCTTTCATGGTACTTTCAACCTCATCCCAACCTGATTTTTTGCTGTATGCCCTGGCTGCCAGCGATACCGTTCGTTGCGTGACCGCTGTTACCACCAATCTGGTGCAGGAAGCCTGTAACCGTCATTTGACCTGGAAGACCGCCTCTGTCGCGCTGGGCCGGGCCCTGACTGGTGGCGCGCTGATTGCCAGCCAGCTGAAGGAACTTGAGCGCCTGACTCTTCAGTTTCAAGGCCGTGGTCCGCTTGGGTCAATTACGGTTGATGCTGATGCTCATGGCCGGGTTCGTGGATTTATCCAAAATCCCCAAACGGATATGCCGCTACGAGAAGATGGCAAGTTTGATGTTGGAGGCGCGGTTGGAAAAGGCGTATTGCACGTGATGCGGGACGCCGGATTTGAAATTGGCTTTATGAAAGATCCCTATCGCGGATCGGTGCCGCTGGTCACCGGTGAGATTGCCGAAGATTTGACCTTTTACCTGACCAACTCTGAACAAATTCCGTCCGCGATGGGGCTTGGGGTCTACATGGATCGCGGGAGCGGGCACGTTCGAGCCGCAGGTGGATTTCTGGTTCAGGTTCTGCCTGGAACCAGCGATGAGGTGATTTCGCATCTGGAGCAGGCCATTATCGAGGCGCCACCCAGTACTGAACTGGTCAGTGCTGGCGCCAAACCCGAAGACATTATGAAAGTTGTCCTCGGCGGGATTGATTACCGGATCCTGGCTGAAAAACCGCTCAAATTTGAATGTACCTGCTCGTACGAGCGTGCCCTGTCCATTATTTCAGCCCTGGGAGACGTCGAAGTCCGCGACATGCTTGAAAAAGACGGTCAGGCTGAAATGACCTGCCACTATTGCAACGCGGTGTATCATCTTGATGCCGAAACACTTGCCCGTATTCTGAGCGGCGAGATTTGACTCGTTCCGTAGCTTACCAAAAATCCCAGGATATTTTTAACCACGAAATACACGAAATACACGAAAAGAATCAAATACTTCCCAAATTCAATCTAAGTACCTTGTCAAAA
>CAZXCE010000306.1:0-9797 GCA_964639175.1 uncultured Clostridia bacterium | reverse complement strand
ATTCTCAATTCTTCATTCTCAATTCTTCATTCTCAATTCTTCATTCTTCATTCTTCATTCTTCATTCAGTTGCGTGTGTGATGTAATAGCGCACAAAGTGCCAGCGAGACTCGCTGCCGGCTTCTGACGATCCATCACCAAATGCCAGCCACCGACGGACAACCCGGTTTTCTCCACCCTTGGCGCGTGGACGAACCCAAAACCGGTTGATCCCATTCAGGCACATTTTTCCATCAACCAGCACCAGGATATTTTTCCCTTCCATAATGATGGTATAGGTATGCGGTTCGGACATGGTATTGCAGCTATGCTGTAAATCTGTGGCCCGAAGCAAACTGATGCCCTCTGGTTGGACAAGGAGTGCGTCCGCGTGATGATCGTTTTCAACCCAGATGGCGCAGCCGGTGTGTCCCCGGTCCCCAACGTAGCTCAGGAGTTGCATCCGGATTTCAACCACGACTTTTTTATCCGCAACGGCCTCCCACGGGTGGAAGAAAAAAGCACTGCTTTTCAGATCCTGACAGGTATTGACATAGAGTGCCCCATCTGGCTCGGTGCGAATGGTCATTTGCCCGGTTAGCTCCATGCCCCAGCCAAACATTTGGGTTGCCTGGCGTTGGCGTGGGCCTGCCGGAGGTGCTGGCGCAGGTATCGGTACAATCACTGGAACCGGGATAGACGGGGTACTGGTTTCACCCGTTGGTTCAGTGGCATCAACGGGTGGAAGCGGCGTGGCAACAATCGTGGGCGGCGGCACCGGGGTTGGAGTCGCCGGTTCCGATGTCGCCATTGGTGGTGCGGCGCCTCGTTCTTTAATGCTTTGCACATGCCCGGAAGGTGGCTTGCCAAGACTGACAACTGGGGGCGGTGAGCCCTCTGGACGTTTTTCCTGTCGTTCCATTCGCTCGGCCAAATCACGGACTGAACGGGGCACCGCATCTGAAGTAAACGAGGGGACTTCCTGATTGATCATCAACACAGGTGGCGGGTTGTTGAGTTCAGGTGGGGCGTCCCAGGTTGGAAAGCTATTTCCAGAAGATGCGGGAACTGGTTCATCTGGCAAGGCTGGCAATCGGGGACTGGTTGGCCTGATCGGCACCGGGGTGCTGTCACTGATTTGCGGCTGGTTGGGGCCAGATGCGAGGCGATTGACCTCAGCGGTCGTTGTTGGCTCGACGGCCACCACGGCCAGCGGGCCTGGCTGAGGTGTTGCGAGAGAGGTAACCGAGGTTCTGATTTTGACAATGCGGTGGGAAACCGAATCGGCGACAAACAGATCGCCGTTTGGCGCAATACAGATCCCCCTGGGACCACTCAGTTCGGCCTCGGTCCCACGTCCATTGCGTTTTCCCTGTTTGGTGCCGCCGATCAGGCTGGCTGTAACACCGGTTCGATCTGAATTTGGATCCAGGCGTAAAATGCGATGGTTATTGGTATCTGAGACGTAAATGACACCAGTCAGATCAACCGCAATCCCGCTTGGAAAATTCAGAAATTTCAATGATGGACCGCCCCAAAGGGTGGTCACCGTACCATCGGGGGTTACCCGGCGAATGGCATGATTGGCGGCATCAGCCACATAGCAATTGTCTTCAGTATCAAGCGCAATTGCATAGGGCCAGCCAAAGGCCGCATCGGTGCCGCGCCCATCTCGAAAGCCGCGTTCGCTGCCTGCCAGGGTCGTGACCGTTCCATCGGGATCAATACAGCGAATGAGTGTTCCATCAGCCACATAGACTCTGCCCGCCGAACTCACCGCAATACCTTTTGGGCCTTCAAACTGAGCCGAACGCCCCTGGCCATCACGTGAGCCCTGGGTCCCATTCCCAGCCAGCGTTCGCACTTCGCCTTTGGGAGTCACCAGCCGGACACAGTAATTCAGATGGTCAGTGACATAGAGGGCACCATCTGAGCCAACGGCCAGATCCAGTGGCCCCTTGAAACAGGCCCGTGTTCCAGCATCATCGCGCAACCCGCTTTCCAGGCTGCCCGCCAGCGTTAAAACGGTGCCTTCAGTGGTCACGCCTCGGATGCAGTGGTTAAAGTGGTCAGCGACATAGACTGTTCCGGCGGCATCAACACAAACTCCCATAGGGCAGTTAAATCGAACGGCTTCACCACTCCCGTCGCGAAACCCAACTTCGCTGCCCGCCAGCGTGGAAAAAGTATATTCCTGTGGTTCCCGGCTGATTGGGACCTGGAAGTCGGCGCCATGCAGCGCCGGGAGCCCGCTTGACGGTGTGAGGGGCACCTGGTACCCGCCTGACAGAAATGCGTTGTTTGGAGGCGTTACGCTCCGACCCATGGTTCCAACGGGTGCCGTGATTTCAACGGGTGGCTCGACTGGCATCCCGGTTGAGGTAGAAGGAAATCTGATGGACCGAATGACGTGCATATCCCGGTCAGTGACAAACAGCATATTTTTTGCCAGGGCAAGCCCGGTCGGTGACCAGAATTCAGCGCATCCTTCTTCCTGCCCGCCGAGTCCATCGTGATTGCCTTGACGACCGTTGCCAGCCAGTATCGCGACGCTTCCATCAGGAAACATACACTTGATGGCGTAATCTTCGGCATCGGCGATATAGAGTGTGCCATCAGGAAGGGCCAGGACCGAAACCGGCTCAAAGATTGGTGACCCCACCTGGGCTGCCGGTCCAACCGGGAGCGTCATGACCAGCCCATCGCGGGTAATTTTGCGAATAACACCGTTTCCAACATCCGCGACATAGATGTTCCCAGCCGTATCCAGGGAAATGCTGCCCAGCGTTTCAAAGCGGGCTTTGTGGATCGGGCCATCTTGATAGCCAGCCTCACTTCCGGCAATGGTCTGGACTTTGCCATCGGGCGTGACTCGACGTATCCGGACCCCATCTGCCACAAAAATGTTGCCATTGGTATCGGCGGCGACAGCCCGTGGGGCATCAAATTCTGCCTGCAGGCTCAGACCGTCGCTCAAGCCCCGGTTTCCGCTTCCGACAAAAGTTTTCACCATGCCGTTGAGCGTTACCCGGCGGATGCGCAGGTTATGCAGGTCGGCGACATAGAGATAGCCATTGGAGTACACAATCCCGCGTGGTCCATTAAACATGGCCAGTGACCCTGGTTCATCCCGAAAACCAGAGGTGCTCCCGGCCAGCGTGGTGGTAATGCCTTCTGGAGAAATCCGGCGAATGCGATGGTTCCCAAAATCAGCCACATACAAATTGCCCTGCGGGTCAGCCGTAATGCCATTGGGGCGTTGAAATGAAGCCAGGGCGGCTGGGCCATCTCGAAACCCGGCGCCACCACCCGTGAGTGTCCCAACAATATAGGATGATGGCTCAACCGTTGCGGCGGCAACGTGCGGCTGGCTGGTGGGTTCATCGTTGTCTTCCTGGTCGTCGTCGTCATCGTCACCGAGCATGGCATCTGCCAGGAGTTTGGTTGAGACCAGCGAGGACAGTTCCTGTTTTCCAATTGGGGCTGGTTTGGGCAGGTCCCCGGCCAGGATTGCTTGTGCTGGTTGGGGCACGGTGAGGAGGCGATCTGCGGTTTCCGGCAACGGCGGCGCCAGTCCAAAATCTTCAGAGGAAGATGAAATCAGGGCACGGGTCCCGGTCTCCTCCATACGGGGCGGCAGTGGGGTTGAAATCCCACGTGGCGGAACCAGGAAAATCGTGGGGGCATTCCGCATTTCTTCGGTGAAGTCAATCGGAGTCGTTTTGGCCGAGGGGAGCATCCGCATTTTGAGCCAGGGGTTTTTTTCCAGGGCCAGACTATCGAGTATCTGTTGAATAACATCCCCAGCCGGTTCGAGCAGGGTCACCGGGCACACCACGCCCAAACAGGCCCGGGCATACCCGGTTCCTTGCAGGCAGCGTACGGCTACGAGTCGTGATTCAAATGGGTCGCCTTCACGGATAAACAGGGCCCGGGCTGTCAGGCCGTGAATTTCACCAAGCTGGGTTCGTTCCCCGTAAATTTCTTCAGGTGCTTCGTCGTGAAGCTTGGCCAGAAGATGGAGGGGAGACAGATTGGTTGACGGAAGCTGAGCCCGGTCTGGAAACAGTTCCACACCAAAATACACCCGCATCAGGCTTGGTCCACACACAGCGATTTCAAAACCAGGCTGGCGTTCGAGTCGCCAGGCAGCAGGATAGTCAAAGGAAAAGCCGTTTGATTCGAAAGTGGCATAAGCAAGCATGGAATCCTCGTGGCTGGTAACGAGTGATCAGTGCCAGTCTGGAAGTCGTTTGGAACCCCCAGTGCGACTGTTCGCTCTTATCCGGTTTGTTCTTTTTTTTCAATGATTTCCAGTTGAATCAGGGTACTTTCGATGGTATAGTTTGGCGGCGGTTGGGAGGTGAATCACTGACACTCAGGGCTGAAAGAATACCCCCACCAGGCATAGAAAATCCAAGTCTGAAAATGGTGTGAGGTGCAGTGGTTTCAAATTTTGCCGTTCAGGCGTGCTCACTGTTTTTTTCCTTTTCCAACAAAGAGCACTTTCCTTTTCTATCACAATGTAATAAAATATTGAACCTGGTGGCAGATCACCTCGTATGGTGCGCCACCAGCAACCTTAGCATTATTCGAGAGCAAACGCCAAACTCTGTAACCTTAACTTTTAGAACCCGTTAGGAAAACACCATGGCAGACGAAAAAGTTGAAAAAAATCGAGCACTGGACGCCGCAATTGCGGGATTGGAAAAACAATTTGGCAAAGGCGTGATTATGCGCCTTGGAGATCGCAAAGTCGTTGAAATCGCCGCGATTTCAACCACCTGTTTAAGCCTGGATGCCGCGATTGGCATTGGCGGACTTCCTCGTGGCCGCATCGTTGAAATTTATGGGCCAGAATCGGGCGGGAAGACAACACTCGCACTCCATGTCGCAGCCGAAGCCCAGCGACAAGGCGGAACCGTGGCCTACATTGATGCCGAACACGCGATGGATCCAGCCTATGCCAACCGACTGGGAGTTGATACTGCCAATATTTTCATTTCTCAGCCAGATTCAGGCGAACAGGCATTGGAAATTGCCGAAGCCCTGGTTCGTTCTGGGGCGGTTGATTTATTGGTGATTGATTCGGTAGCCGCGCTGGTACCGCGGGCTGAACTGGATGGTGATATGGGAGATTCCCTGCCGGGGTTGCAGGCTCGCCTGATGTCGCAGGCGCTACGCAAACTCACGGCGATAGCTTCAAAAACCAATACCTGTATGATCTTCATCAACCAGATCCGGGAAAAGATCGGTGTGATGTTTGGTTCACCGGAAACCACCACTGGCGGTCGGGCCCTGAAATTTTATGCCTCGGTCCGGCTTGATATTCGCCGAACCACCCAAATCAAAGATGGGGAAACCACGATTGGCAGCCGAACCAAAGTCAAGGTTGTCAAAAACAAGATGGCGCCGCCATTTAAAGACGCCGAGTTTGACATCATCTATGGCCACGGTATTTCTCGCGAAGGCGACATTCTCGACCTTGGCGTAGAGCACAAACTGGTTGACAAGAGCGGTTCCTGGTTTTCCTACAAAGGCGAGCGCCTTGGCCAGGGACGTGAAAATGCCAAATCAGCCCTGGCGGCCAATCCCGATATGGTCAACAAGATTGATCACGAGTTGCGAATCATTTTGGGATTGATTCCAGCCGATCCTGCTGCCCCACCAGCACCTGAAAAACCGGTTGAAGCGGCACCCGCCGCCAAAGCTGGCAAAGTCAAAAACATAGAGGCTGCATTAGGAATCAAATCAGCCGAACCAGCCCCAGCCACGGGCAAAGCGGCGGAAGTCTAAAGACAGCGGGCTGAAGACAGCGGGCTTGGGGCTGAAGAAGTCGGGCTGAAGACATTGGGCTCAGGGTAAGAAACCCGTTTTCTTCAGCCCCAAGCCCTGGTTTTTTCAGCCCCGAGCCTGCGAGTCTTCAGCCCTCAACCATGTGTTCAGGAAAAGTATGAATTGATTCCTCCTGCAATAAAGCGCCACCTTGCCGCAATCGAAGGAGGAAAGGGAACACGAGCGGACCCAATCGTTTTGTTTGTATCGAACAAAATGGGCTGGCCATCATGAAGTACATAGTCAAATTTTCCAAAATCAAACTTTAGCTTGCGACGAAGCCCAACAATTTCAGGGTGCGGCTCAATGATTTCCCTGACAATCTGGGTCTGGCCATTCACAATCGGCGATTTGCCACCCAGGCGAACCGCATTGGTTCGATCTCCCAGAAATCCAAGGTATCGGACAAAAAACAGATCGTCTTCCATTTCTGGAAGAAACTTCTCAACGACAAACTGGTTTGATGTGAAAAAGATCTCCGGCACATCATGCAGAGTTTCATACACCTGATAGTCGTGAGGTGATTCAAAGTGAGGCAAGTGATGTTCTGGTTCAGAATGCAACCTGGATGTGAGCCATTTCAAAATCCCTGACTGAAAAGGGGTTCGGGAAGGGGGGGCAATTTGTTCGGGACGACCCGCATAATTCAAGTCTGTTTTAACAATCACTTTTCCAGTATAGGAATCACCAGGCTGGACCAGATTCTGGCTGAAGGTTGATTTTCGGATATCCCTGACATAACCATTCAGAACAATCGGATACCGATGTGCAAATTCGAGGTACTCATCTGGAACGATTGAAAGATCCACGTGAACCAGAATCAAATCAACGGGATAATATTGGTTGACTCCAAAAATGAAGATGACCTCATACCCTTCTTCCCGCCAATACTCTGCCAGTGAAGAGATGACATAAAACTCAACTCGATCCCTATCCTTTTCGTGAAACAAGACGCCAATCTTCTTTCGCATGGGATGCCCCCAAACTCGCCCTTAAGGCGAAACGAGTCTTTTCGGTGGTGGGGAAAACGGGCATTTCTCGGAAAAATATCCGACCCGGTCTTGCACGTTTTCAAATCTTGCTTTGGTGATGTTTCCTGTCAGCTTCACCAGGACTTTGTCCAATGGATTGGGTGTGTCGTTGCCGTCATTGGAAATCAGAGGCTGTTCTGTACCTGGAAGCGCCCGGCCTAAATGTCGGGCTTCGGCCAGTGGGCGCAGGACATCGGTGGCCCAGGCAACATCTCTGAGTTTTTTTACCGCTTCAATTCCGTCATGGGCGCCCGCCAGTGATTTTGTTCCTCCACCGCCGACCGCATTACGGGGCAAATGCAGGTGGTCGTGTCGCCACTGGTCAAGTCGGGTTTGCAAGGTCAACAACTCGTTAATTATCAGGTGAGTCAGAAAATATCGGGAATCATCAAGTTTGTGTTCATCCATCAACCGGATAATTTGAATCAGGTTCTCCTCGTCAAAGCACGCCTGACCTGACCGTTGGATGTGCTCCAGAAACGTCGTTCCAAGCTGGCGGTACAAATCTCGAAAAAGATGAAAGTGCAGGGTGACAGAATGACTGCCACTGGTTACGCCCAGATTTTCCCGGAATTGGTGGTAATCAGACGGCGTCAGATTCTGGGCAATCGGGTCAATCGAACCAACCAGGACTGACATCAGAATATTGGCTGACCTCAAATACAGATAGGCTGTCTTGAGCGACTCCTCACGGATTGACCGGATCGCACATTCGATATGGTCGTTGAGTTCGGCGGTGATGATTTCAGGAACCTGGTGTAAGCCTCGAAATTGAGTGAAAAAGGTGTCTCCCTTGAGTTTTCGTCCCAGGACCGCCTCACGAATATATGAAGACCCAACGAATGCGTCATAGCTGGTGATTTCTTGCTGGACGCCAATCTCAGAAAGACTGGTTTTCCAATAGCTTACTTCGTGTGCGTAGATTTTGAGCAATTGAATTATTCGAGAGAGCGGAACCTCAACCGAGGTATCTGCAATTGCCTCATTAACCTGAGCCGGGTGCAATTCTATAAAGCGAAGAAAAACCTGATTCAAAGGTAGAAAAGCCTGGGTGTGTGCTTGAAACGCAGGTGAATCCTCAATTCGTAACCAGGACCTGTCCGCTAAAGTCGTGCTGCCACTGGCCAGCCGATAAGGTAAGACGCAGAGTTCTGACAGGATTGACCCAAAGCCGCCTGCCCAGGCCAGCTTGACCACGGCTGCATTCAGATTCTCGTGTTGGATATCTTCGGTTGCTCTGGTGACCAGATCAGTCAAATTCAACAAAATGACTTCCACCGACTGGAAAACTGATCGGAGGCAACTTTCTGGTGATGCTTTAGGCAGTGAATAGTTATTTCTGGCAGCTTCAAGCAGAGGGATTGATTCCAGCTCTGAGTATGTTTGAGCAATAACACCACGTTCGTTAAAACTCCACTGAGATTTTGTATTTTGTTCCATACATTTTGACCAGGTAATATCTTACTAATCAATTGTTTAGGGGTTTTTCTAAAATAACAAAATTTCAAGGAAAATTACAATTCCTTAAATTCTCTTGCTGGCCAGTTATCAAGATCTTTTCACTTTTTGTCAAACTTGGAGTTGGTTTTGCTGAGCGGTCCGCAGTAGAGTGCTTTGTTCATCATTATCAATTGACAAAGGTACTCATTCAAAATGTATCAGGATTTAGCTCTTCTCGAACGGTTGCTGGTTGACTATGTCCTCGGCCCCGATGCTCTCGGTCAATATGACCAGGGAGACATTGCCAAACGGTTTCTGGAACCGGCGGCGACTGGACTGGTTCATCTTTCAACCCAGTTCACCACCCAGCGTCAGGAATTCACCAAAAGTTACTGGCATGAAACTGAGCGGATGGCCTATTTGCTCTACTATCTGCCGGTGAATTTCGCCAAAGCCTACGCTGTACTGACCGAACTCAACCACCGACCCGAAGTTTTTTCGTCTTCCTTTCTGGCCCAGAATCCAATTCGGATTCTGGATATTGGGTGCGGACCGGGAACGGCGACCCTGGCCACCCTCGCATTTTTGAGCCATCTTGATCTGGAGTCGCCGCTCAATATCGAAATTGGTCTCTATGATTCATCGGTGAGTGTGTTGCAGGATGCCCAGGCCTTGATTCGGCAACTGGTCAAGCAATTGAATCAGGACCAGGAGCAACTGCAGGTCAAAGTCATTCCCCAGCTTGGGAAGGTCGCCGAACTCCAAAAGCTGAAAATCAAAGAGTCAGCGTCACTGATTTGGATCAACAATGTGTTGAATGAAACGGCGTCGGCTGATCAATCTCCGCTTATCTGGCTGCAGCCTTTCCTGACCACCCACCTGGATGCTCAGGGAACGTGCCTCATCATTGAACCAGCCTTGCGGGAGACAACCCGGCACTTGATGCAGCTTCGGGATGAATTGCTGGCGGATGCTCCTGAACTCAATGTGTTTGCGCCCTGCACGGCGGAAGGGAATTGCCGGATGCTCCGGGATGGCCGTGAGCGCGATTGGTGCCATAGCGACGTCGCCTGGAAGCGCCCGCAACTGGTTCGGCAGCTTGATACCCTGACTGGCCTCTGGAAGTCCGCGCTCAAATTTGCCTATCTGGCCCTGCGCCGGGATGGACTCCGACTCCACCAGGACCTGATGGCTGATACCGTCACTGTTGGACGAGTGGTGAGTGATTTACTGAAGGAAAAGGGAAAAGAGAAAATCCTTGCCTGTACGGCTGAGGAACTGGTGACACTGGTCCGCCTCAAACGGGACCGAAGCAGCAAAAATCAGGTTTTCCATCGGCTGGAACGCGGACAACTGGTCTCTGCCCAGAACCTTCACCCAGGAAAACAGCCTCACGAAAGCCTGGTACAGGCAGACTCCAGCCTGAAAGCGAATGGACCGTTTCTGAAGAATGAAGGATATGATTAGTGGTTAGTGGTTAGTGGTTAGTGGTTAGAAATCAACGCTTTCGAG
>CAZXCE010000305.1:0-9812 GCA_964639175.1 uncultured Clostridia bacterium | reverse complement strand
GTGAAGCGGCCAACGATGAAACGCTCCAGCAATTGATTGGGGCTGGAAACAAGGCGGAACAAAACAATGGAGCGGCGTTGGAAGGGCTGGCTGGGTTCGGGGAATTGACGACCAGCTTTGCAGAGGCACTTCCGTTTGGCTTCCGGGATCGGGCCTTTGATCTGGGACAGGGAGGGTACAATTTATTCAGCGGCGAAACCGGTGCCGGCGTTTGGGAGGGATATAAAGATGATCCACTGGGATTTGCCGCTGATGCGTTGTGCCGGATTCCTGGCAACGGTTTATTCTTTGCGCCTTATGACCAGTTCAATGCTGGATTCGACATCTTTTCGGATCCCAATAGTTTGAACTTCTTCTGGGAAAGCTTGACTGGAGCTGGACCAGGTGGGGTCGGAGGTGCCTTTGGTCATGCCACGGGACAGGTCGGGTTCGATGTCGGCGCCAGCTATGCCGCTGGAGGACCGTTCTTCAGAAGCGGCCCGCAAACAATCTTCAATGGGGAGACTATTCCGTGGCACAACATACCGGCTGAACTCCACCCAGGTGGAACAAGTAAGGGATTACCGGTTCTCAATCCGAAATGTTTTGTGGCTGGAACGTTGATTCATACCAAAACTGGACTGGTTCCAATTGAAACCATCAAGGTTGGGGATGAAGTTCTGAGTCAGAACTTGAAAACAGGCCAGTTGGAATATCAGGCGGTATTGGCAACCTATGTCCGATCTGCGACCAATTGGATTGAGGCTGGTCAGCTCAAAGTTGGGGATTGGGTACAAAATCCATCAGGCCAGTGGGTGAAAATTGTCAAAATTGAACCGCGTGGCACGGCGGAAACGGTTTACAACTTCAAAGTTGCAGAGAATCATGATTACTTTGTCGGAACAGTTGGAACGCTGGTCCACAATGCGGATTACGTACAAGATATTTCTTTAGGTTTAGGTAGAATTCCCAAAGATTTTGCAAATGCTGGAAAACCGCTTCTTGCTCCTTTAACTGAACAAACTGGGGGATTGATGTACACTCAATGGGAAAGAGCTGGTTTATTTGTTAACGGGCCAGTACATCCGAGAGGGCCTTGGACGTTAAGATTTTATACTGCCGTGCACAGAACAGTCTCAAATGGTGGAAGAATAAAGTTCCACCTAGACTACCTCAATATTGATACAGCTCTACAAGTCTCAAGATTTTCAGATGCTTTTGATGTTGGGGTTACCAATTGGGAGTTAGCTCAAATTCTAGGTTCACCACGTTTATACAAAGCAACTGATTTTTACCTTGGCGGTGAGAAACTACTTCGTAATGATGTAATTGAATTCGGCTTAGTTCCCAAACAACCATTGACATATAAACAAAAAGTAAACTTTATGTATAATATCTCGTCGGAGTAAAAAAGCTTAGCCAAGGATTCTTTGAATTGATCGAAAAGGCAAGGGTTCTGGGATTATCAATCTGTTAGTTCTTTAGATTAAATCAAGCAAAGAACCCTCTTAACTACTATAGGTTGTGCCAAATATCCATGGACAAACAACAACAATCATACCGCGAATTCGCGGAAAAAATGATCAGGTATTTTAGTCGAACGTTAGAACCACTTGATTCTTCAGATTCAAGGAAACAGGGAATAACACTAATTGAGCAATGGATAACCCTCATTGACTCTGCTCAACCTGATCCTTATTGCTTAAGCAAATTACTTATCGAGCTTGAAGAAAATCAAGAGCGAGGATCGGCTTGGTATGAGATTTATCTCCAAGTACAAAGTTGGGCTCAATCATTAACTTCTTTCAAGAGCGACTATTGAGTTGCAGATCCTGTCCTAGCCAAGGGTACTATGCCAAGGGCCTCATTCAACATCTTCCAGCAATTGGTCAAGCAGAGCACCATATTCGGGCAAGGGCAGCACCGCCGCCGTCCGGTTTCCCTCTTTCTCCACGATGGAGTTGATTCCCGCCAGTTGGTTTTCCTTTCGGGTGACGTGTTTTTCGCTGGCAGCCAGTGGCTCAACTGTGCGCTTTGAGATGAAGGCATTCACCACCTTTTCACAAGGCGTCGGGGTCAAGGCCCAGTTCCTTGAGTTTGGCCGCCAGTTTTTCAGCTTTTTCAAGAGCCGCTTCCCTGGCTGTTTTTTCAACCTCTTTTTCAGTCTGTGTCAGAGCCAATCTGGCCTGAGCCTCAGCCAGTTCTTTTAAGGCAGTTTCTTTCAGCTTTTGTTCCTGTTCGGCTTTGTCGGTGTCAGGCGTGCGGACCGACACGGCTGTTCCCAATCGGGATTGGACTTCCAGCCAGTCACGGGGAGAGAGTTTCCCGATCACGGTGACATCCGTGGTCGGAAAGGTAAGCAGGAAACTCCTGAAGGCCGTCGGCGCCCGCAACCCCGCGCTTGACCAATCCAGCACCAGATAATCAGTTGACCCGGTCGCCCTGGCTGTTTGGGTCGTCAGCACACCCACGATCACATCCGGTCGGGTGCGGTGGTATTCCGCACTGGACACCACCACTGCCGGACGCCGCTTGGTTGTGTGTGCTCCGGGAAACAACACCGTCACCACATCTCCTGGATTGACCACGGCTTAGTCCCCTTCTTCCATTGTTTGTGCATACCGCCACGAAGCCAGCGTCGCTTCCCTCAGATCAGCCTCTGTCCAGTCGTCGCTGTCATCCATCGGTGACACTTGCCGATACCGGGCCGCCAGTGAATCAATGAGTTTCTCCACTTCCGCCAGCGATTCCGGCGGCAGCGATTTCATTTTTTCCAGTAGTTCTTCCGCCTGGGTTGCCATTGGATGACTCCTTTATGAAAGAATGCTGCCTTCAGTCTGTTTTTCAAACGGTCGCAGGGCGCCTTCCACCCGGTGTTTGACCACCATGGCATCAATGAGTTTGAGCACCGCTTCCTGGTCGTCGGCCTTGAGTCGTTCCACTTCCCGAAACCGGTCAATCAACTGCAGATTCCGCAACGGCATTCCCTCAGTTGTTTCCCCCGTGAGCAGATAATCCACCGTTACCCCGAACAACTCCCCTAATTTGAGCAGGATTTCCACTGGTGGAACATTAAATCCACCTTCATATTTGTTGAGTTGTTGAAAGCGAATCTCCAGCCGGGCCGCCAGCTCTTTTTGGGTCCACCGTTTGCCCTTCCTCAATTCCTTGATTCGCGTGCCGAAAGCTTTGCGCATGATCGTGTCCATCATGATGGTCCTCCTTTCTCTCCGTTACCCGATATCGCCGCTGATTTTCCTAATCAGTTGGGGGATTGCCCAGCCGTGAGTATCCGATCAGAAAGGAAGGACCTGAAGCGTCACGTTGCCGTTTCTCAATGATCCGGTGTGCTTCTTTTCTGGAATATCCACCAGTTGCCATGACAGTGCCCTCTGAAATCAGAAAATCGGCCAGCAGGTGGCCAGTCCTGGATCAGAGTATACATGATCCAAAAAAGAAAGCTTGGCATATGCTCTTTTAGAAGACATATAATATTCTTTTAAAGAATTATATTCAGACTTGACACCATTTTTCAAGCACAAGCTGAGCCAAAGGCAAAACAGAAGGATTGGGGGGTGTCGGAGGCAAGGAGGGTTTTGCAATGCCACACTTTACAGAAAGCGAACTAGAGGACGTGAAACGGGTGAACCGGGTGGAGGACCTGGCGCGGGCTGGCGGGTGTGAGTTGAAGAAGCACGGGACAAACAAGCTGGTGACGCGATGCTTATGGCATGCGGACAAAACACCATCGCTGGTGCTGGACGTGGTGCGCAACACCTTCAAGTGCTTCGGGTGTGGGAAGAGCGGGGATGTGATTTCCTGGAAAATGGAAACGGAAGGAATGAGCTTTACGGAAGCGGTCGCGGCACTGGGAGGAGTGAGCCAAACCAGGGCTGAGGGCTTGGGGCTGGGGGCTAAAAAACAATCCAGGAAAAATACGGTTCGGAAAGACCCGCTGTTTGATCCAGGGGGAACGGGAGCGGAATTGCTGGAGCAGACGGTGGGGTACTACCACCAGGTAGGGAAAGAGTCGGTGGAACTGAAGGAGTACCTGGTTAAACGGGGGTTGCTGCCCAAGGATGCCGATGAAGAATTTCTCAATGCTCCAGGCTCAATTCTTCAATTCTTCCGGCTGGGATATGCCAACCGGACACTGGGACTGCGGCTGGAGGAACGACCCCGTGGGGAAAGCGCCGAACTGCGACGCAAACTCCAGGAAGTCGGGGTGATGCGCTCCAGCGGCCACGAACACCTGGCCGGAAGTCTGGTCGTTCCCATTTTGGATGAAGATGGGAGGGTGGTGCAGCTCTACGGGAGGAAAATCCTGGACAACCTGCGGACCGGCACCCCCAAGCACCTGTATCTGGCGGGCCACCTCACGGGAATCTTTAATGCCGAAGGGTTCCGGGTTCCGGGTTCCGGGTTTGAAAGACAAGGGTTCGGGGTTCAGGGTCTGGGGATCCGTTGAATCAGATCACAGATGGGTCACCAGGTCTTCAACCATCCAACGTCAACGTGGGTTCAGATCGCCTGAACCCTGAACCCTGACCTATTTGGCTGACTGGACTTCTTCGATGACGCGCAGGACTTCTTCAACCCGGTACTGGCGAAACAGCGTCAACAATTCGTCTGCCAGTTGTGGATCCAGGGCGCGAATGTCATCAATGAGTTGTTCGGCATGAATCAAATCGCCAACGTTGAGATTTTGGGCCAGTTCGTCGAGTAATTTGGCGGGCAACTGCCCCATGCGCAATGGGGAAACGTAGGTCAGGACCTGGATGGCTGGCGTACGTTGCGCGGCCTGTCCGGCTTTTTCCTCATAATCAAACCGGACCCCAACCAGTTCTTCAAGCTTTTCAAAAAGCTGTGCCTCGCGAAATGGCTTGGTGACAAAGTCATCACATCCACATTCGAGAATCCCGGCCCGATCTTGCTCAAACACACTGGCGGAAAGAGCAATAATCACTGTTTTGGCTGGCATTGACTCGTTTGCCCGGATGAAGCGTGTGACTTCGTAGCCATCCATTTCCGGCATGCGCAGGTCAAGCCAGATGCAATGCGGTTTCCAGCGTTCCCAGCAGGTAATGGCTTCTCGCCCATTTGCCGCTTCCTGGACTTCAAATCCAACCGATTCGAGCAGGATACGCAAGGTCAACCGGTTTTCTAAATGATCATCAACCACCAGCATGCGGTAGGCAGGCTGGCCGGCTGACACCCGGCTCACACTCAGGGTTGAGACCGGAGGTTCTGGGCTGGTTGACGCTGGAAGCACAATTTCAAACGAGAAAGTCGAGCCCCTGCCGATTTCGCTTTCAACCTTGATTTCACCACCCATCAGCCGAATGATCTCACGACTGATCGCTAACCCCAGGCCAGTGCCTTCCTTGGTCTTGAGTCCGCTATGCGTTTGAACAAAGGGTTCAAACAGGTGTTGAAATTCATGGGCGCCAATCCCAACCCCGGTGTCGGTTACTTCAAACCGGATTCGCTCTTTGGTCGGCGCCACTGACAGGATCACGCTGCCCTGATCGGTAAATTTGATGGCATTGTTGATTAAGTTGATTAAAACCTGTTTGAGCTTACTTTCGTCGCTGGTGACAAGGTGGGGCAGGTCTTCGGCCACCCGAAACTCCAGTCGGAGGTGTTTGGCCTCAGCCCGTAACTGGAACATTTCCTGGAGGCTGCGCAACATTTTTTTCAAGTCAAAAACCTGTTCTGACAACGATAATTTGCCAGCTTCAATTTTGGAAAGCGACAGCACGTCATTGATCAGGCTCAACAGATGTTCACCGCTACGAATGATGATTCCGAGGTATTCATAATCCTGAGACGCCCGATGGTGCTCGCGTTCCATCAACTGGGCAAATCCGAGAATTGCGTTCAAGGGTGTGCGCAATTCATGGCTCATATTTGCCAGAAACGTGCTCTTGGCATTGCTGGCATACAACGCTTTCTTTTCTGAAGCCTCAACTTCTTTCACTTTTGCCGCCAGTTCCACCGTGCGCTCGGCAATTTTGGTTTCGAGCAACTGGTTGCGACGTTCAAGCCGGTGCTGACTCAGCCGGATGATCCCCAGACCGGTCAGCCCCACAATCAGGGCATACAGCAGGTACGCCCACCAGGTACGCCACGGGGCCGCCGTGATTGAAAACTGGAACTCAGCCGGGCCGGAAACTACTCCCAAATGATTTTTTGCCCAGACCCGGAAGATATAGGTGCCAGCGCCGAGGTTGGTGTATTCCTTTTTACTATCTTGATTCCAGGCAGTTGGTGATTCCTCAAAACCAAGCAGTTGGGTTTGATACCTGATTTCAGACTCTCGGTGATAATTCAAACAGGCAAATTCAAAGGTCAAATGGTTTTCCCGATACGAGAGGACCGTGCCCGGTGTCAGTGGCGTGTGCTGATGAGAGTTGGAAACATATTCGATGACGACTGGTCGTGGTTGCAGGTTTTCACTATCTGCCCTGGTCTCAAGAAAGGTCGCCCCTTTGGCTGTCCCCACCCAGATTCGGCCCTGACTGTCCACCAGCGACGCACCAAAATTACAAATCCCGCTTGGCAATCCATCCTCACTGGTAAAGGTCATCACTTTGACGGTTTCAGGCGAGACTGGCTGATTAGAGGGGAACGTCAGCCGAACCACTCCGCTGTTTGTGGTTGCATAGATGCGTCCATACGCGTCCTGTTGAACCTGGAAAATAATGTTGCTGGGCAATGTCGCCAGCGTTGGCCTGGCAAAGACCCGCCATTGCGGTTTGGGTGAGGTGTAATCAAAACCGGCCAACCCGCCCCCATTGGTGCCAACCCACAACCAGGGCGGTTGGTCTGCCTCTTTTCTTTCCAAAATATCGAGTACGCCATTGTTTGGAAGGCCAGACGTGATGTCATAGGTGGTAAATTGACCCTTTTCGTAGCGAACCAGGCCGCCAAAGGTACCAATCCACAGAGTTTTCCCGCCCTGTGGAGCGTCGGTTTCCAGCAATGCCTGGATCCGGTTGTCAATCAACCCGTTGTCAGTGTTGAGCGTGGTCCAGGTTCCATCTTCAAACCGTCCGACTCCGCCGCCATAGGTTGCCACCCACAACCGTGATTTTCCTGTTTCAGTATGTGTCACCAGGATCCGGGTAACCCGGTTATCAGGCAGCCCCCTGGATTTATCAAATACCGTCCACTGCCCATTTTCGAGCCGAGCCAATCCACCTGAATTCGACTGGAAAAACCCAACCCACAGGACTTTGGACCCATCGGGGCGAATTTCTTCAGCCAGGGTTTCGACAATATCGCTCGGAAGCGGGCTGTTTTGGGTGGTGTACACTGTCCATTGACCAGCCTCGAATTTAGCCAGCCCGCCGTACGTGGCAAACCAGTAGACCGGTCTCCCGTCAGCGTTCCGGGATTCCAGCACTCGATACACCTGATCATTGGGCAATCCGGTCTGGTGATCCAGAGTTTTCCAGCCACCAAGATAGAGACTGGCCAGCGTTCCCCGGCTGGTGCCAACCCACAACGTATCAGACCTGCCGGACTGGGTTTGGCTTTGAGCCAGACTGACAATCAGGTTATTGGGCAGGCCGGCCTTGACATCAAAGGCGGTCCAGCGACCCCGCTCAAACCGCAGCAACCCCCGGCCCTGGGTGCCAACCCACATGGTTTGAACCCCTGTTGGCGATTGTGTTGCTTGCAGTGCCAGGATGGCGACGGCTGGGACTTCAGTCTCCGGATCAAACTGTTGCCAGTGATTATTTTCAAAAACCACGACCCCTTGTTCGGTGCCCACCCAGAGTTGCTTATGGCCCAAGGGCGAATCAGTTTCAAACAAACTCAAGATGACATTGTTTGGAAGACCGCTATTTTGAGTTGTCCATTGTCGCCAGGTGCCGTTTTCCAATCGGAGCAGCCCCTCGCTGGTGCCAGCCCAAATCGCGAGTGAGCCATCAGCCGTGTGGGATTGAATCAATTTGTAAACATAGCGACCTGGGAAGCCATTGGACGGATCATATGTTTTCCACTGGCCATCTTCAAAACAGGCCAGTCCACCTCCAAACGTTCCCGCCCACAAGGTGGTCGTGCCATCTGCCTTTTTGGTCTCAAGTAACGCCCGAATTCCATTGTTTGGTAATCCGGAAGCTGTGGTATAGGCGGTCATATGGCCATCTTGATAATGCACCAGCCCACCACTTTCTGTG
This sequence comes from uncultured Clostridia bacterium, assembly GCA_964639175.1. Classification (GTDB taxonomy): domain Bacteria; phylum Acidobacteriota; class Blastocatellia; order Chloracidobacteriales; family Chloracidobacteriaceae; genus JACQXX01. Next base: position 1,644 of record CAZXCE010000305.1, on the reverse strand, counting down.
CCAAACCACAGACTTCCATCAGCAGAGACAGTCATCACCCGAACCCAGCTTGATAATTGCTTATTGGGAAGGTCAATCAGCGTCCAGGTTCGACCGTTAAAATAAGCTGGCCCAGACAATGTTCCCACCCACAGATACCCTTTTTGGTCAAACACGATTGAATGAATATCTGTCAGGCCCGCATTTTCCGAATAAGTCCGAAATTTCAACCGTCCAACGTCTTGAATCTCAACCAGTGGGTGTGATGGCGCCCCTATTGCCGATGCACAGAGCAGACCCAGTACCCACACCAACAGCAGCCCGCGACCGATTATTTTTGCGATGAGCCCTGTGTGAGTGGCCATGTTCACCATTTTCCATGAAAAACAAGGTTAAAGAGTTCTGCAGATCAGGCTGGGAAGAATCAGAGTTGTAGAATCTAAACCACTCCTCCACAGATTGGAACACTTTCAATTGATTCACTCACCTGCAAAGACAGATTGGCACCCAATGAATTCCCCACCGCTGGCCTCCCCAGAAGAAAGATACCCCGTGGTAACGCCCCAGACCTGAAACGCTCAAGGTGGTTGCCTGGGTGTACGGCGTGCCCAATTTTCACGAGGTGGATGAACCCATCTTCTTTCATATCGCGCGTCTTTGAGATGAAACGACGCGTCAGGCCAGGAATATGATAGGCTTGCTGTCGCTCGATTTGGCAATACCGGTGTGATTCGTGGCGCATTTTGACCGATTGTTGCAAAGTCTTTGGTAAATCCAGAGTGCTTCGGTAGTCTGTAAGGACTCTACATCAATCAGTTCACGCGACCTTACCCAAGTTCTGCAGAAAACCAAAAAATCAAACTACCCCATTCAGAGGAAAAATCATTATGAAACGATTCATTATGCTGGCAGCGCTGCTGTTTATTTCGACGGTATCGGTTCTGTTTTATGTCAACGCTCAGGAATTACCCCTGGCTGAAGATCTTCCCAAGAAAACCTGGAAACGCGGGTTAGAAATTGCACCAGTTCAATTAAACCTGGAAGGGAAAAACCGAAAAATGGTTGGCGAAGGAAGTTATCTGGTCAACGCGGTGGCCGGATGTCTTGATTGCCATACGGCGCCGACTTATTTAGAGGGCGGAGACCCGTTCCTGGGTCAGGCTGAAAAAATTAACACCACCAATTATATGGCTGGCGGTGCAAAATTCGGTCCATTTACATCAGCCAATCTCACGCCTGATTCCAAGGGTCTTCCTGCCGGGTTGACCTTTGATCAGTTCAAGGAATCAGTTCGCACGGGCAAAGACTTTAAGAATCGCCATCCTCAATTTGGCCCAATTCTTCAAGTTTTCCCCTGGCCAGCCTATTCCAAAATGACGGATGACGACATCCGCAACATCTATGAATATCTGCGCGCAATTCCACACGCTGAACCAGCGCCTCCTGCCGCCGATTAAGTTTGCAGGCTGATTGTCAATGGGCGATCAGATGCTTTCAGGTACCAGGCCCTGAAAACTGACGGATTCTTCTGCAAGAGTCCGTCAGTTTGTGTTTTTGGAGGCTTTTTCTCCGCCGGTTCCATTGATCAATCGTCGAGATTCTTGTACTCAACACCAGCTTCAAGTGAAAATTCTTGAAGGTTCAAGAATTGCTGCAATTCACGCT
>CAZXCE010000304.1:0-9826 GCA_964639175.1 uncultured Clostridia bacterium | reverse complement strand
CACTCCTTTTTACCCTACTCCTGGTCGGGGGTAAATCTAAAACACAACACTCGAGGATTTTATTTGGAGTCGCTGACTTTCCTGCCGCGTGATTTGCACATTCTGCACCGTCAGTAACTGCAGCATTGAGCAAAAAATACCGCAAAAAATCAGAAACAGGAACGCCACAGTTAACAACAATCCGTTCCCCTGACCATGCTCGGTTCGCCGCCTCCAAACCACAATCGGGACTGACGAACGTTTATGATACCTTCCCTTCGATTGACCATTCATATGCTTTCACCTGCCCGATTAGAGAGAACCAACTGATGCCTCTCTTTAACTATTCTTTGATATTTATGAAACGTTAAGTCATTCACAAAATTCATTTTACCGAACGACTGACGACTAACTATTGACGACTGACTGATTAACCTAATTTGCCTGATACAGGTCCGAAGCAACCACGGTAACGCCCTTGGGCCCCGTCAACGTGACATACACATAAATTTTTCCATCCGCAACCGGCGACACCGAAGCGACATAGTCATAGGTTTTGGCGCCGACCGGGTTCCGAGCTTTGGTTTCCTGATCAATCGCAATTCCCTCTCTGGTTATGACGATTTTGCCTGTCTTTTTTGAAGCCAGTTTTTGGACAGCAAAGCGGTGGGCCAGGTCTTCGACAGCCCGATTTAAGACCAGGGCGTCATCCGTAATCAGTTGGCTTCGATAGTCGGTCGTCACAAATGAGCCAACCATCAAAATTCCAATCATAATCACCACAATGGCCAGCAAAACTTCCAGTAAGGTTAACCCTTTCTGTGATTTCCAGGCAGTTGAGACAGGTTTGAAAACTGGGTGTCGCATTGAGTGAATCCTCTGTTTAATACACGGCATTTTCAACTCAATGACCAGGTTACTTCCTGTTTCCGAGGGCACCGCGACCTGGTCGGGACTGACCTGTGAGCAAGGCGGTGCTATGTTGGGAAAAATTCAGATCATTCTTTATTCTCAATTCTTCATTCTTCATTCTCAATTCTTCATTCTTCATTCTCAATTCTTCATTCTTCATTCTTCATTCTTCATTCTTCATTTCTGTATTTCGATCATCCATACATTGCCCACGGTTTCGGCATATTCAAACACCATCTGATTGCCTTTTGGCGACCAGGCCGGATACCGGACATAGGCGTTGAGTTTGGTATAGCCGGTGAGCTGCTTTTGTTCGCGAGTGGTTCGCGAAATGATCCAGAGATTCCAGTAGCCTTGCCGGAATCCGGCAAAGGCAATTTTGTCACCGTCGGGTGACCAGCTATGCGGCCAGTGCTGGCCTCGGTCAGTTGTAAGCTGGGTCAGTTCCCCGCCCTGGCTGGGCATAATAACAAGCTGGGTATCTTCGCCGCGTTTGAGCTGGAGGGCGACCCATTTTCCATCTGGTGACCAGCAGGGGAAGCCAAGCGATTCCTGATCAAAGGTGAGTTGCTTTGGCTGGCCGCCTTCAATCGGGACCAGCCAGACGTTGGTTGTGGTCCCATCGCGCTTGGAATTAAACGCCACCATTGTTCCATCAGGGGAAAGCCGTGGGAAATCGGTGTCCTTTTCAAACTTCTGGAGCAGACTTTCCTTGCGACTTTCCGGCACAATTGACCAGAACGCCTGCTGGCCTTCGCGGTTGGATCGGAAATAGATCTTCGAACTGTCTGGCGACCAGCTTGGAATGGTCTCAACCGCCGGGTCGGTGGTGAGTTGCGTCTGATGATTTCCGTCGGCATCCACCATCCAGATGTCAGGGTTGGTCCCCTGCCGCCATTTTTCAAAGGCAATCTTGCTGCCATCAGGAGAAAAGACTGGACGGGTACTCCGCCCGGTTTCAAGCATTAAAGGAACAGGTTTGGTTTTTGAAGTCTGGGTTCTGGGGTCAAGTTCAAGTGACCATAGATTGCTGGTCATCGAAAGCGCACTGTAGGCAATCTTTTTCCCATCTTTTGAAATCGTCAGGTGGCGAGGCGTCCCGATGCCCAGATTGGCCAGTTGATATGGCTCGCCATCGGGTTCACAACTTGTTGGCAAAACATCAATTTTCCACATGCCGTAGTTTCCATCTTCCAAAACGGCTGAATAGAAAATTCCCTGTCCATCAGGTGCAAAAATCGGGTCGTAAATATAGCGTTGCGTCGCCACGATCCGCACCAGTTCTTTGGATTCAGTCGAAATCGCCCAAATGGCTGAAGTCCGGCGATCATAGGTGGCAAAGGCAATCCATTTCCCATCGGCTGACCAGGATGGCGTCCCGTGACCTCCGGCTGGATTGCCGACCTGGGTCACGGCTTGCGGATTCCCTCCCCGAGCGGGCACGGTCCAAATAGTTGACGGAGGCTGAGCCGGTGCGGCATTGCCACTCAAATCAGTCAACCCATCCGATTGAAATGCCAGGAGTTTCCCATCAGGAGACCAGATTGGTCGCGAGCCAAATTCACTGAGTTGTTTGGGTGACCCACCCAGCACGGAAATAACCCAAATCCCACTCCGGTTTTTGCTGTGGTAGGCAATCCATTCGCCATCCGGTGACCAGGCGGGCTGCACATTCTGCTCGCCGTCGGTGGTCAACTGGAGTTCACGGCCCCCGGCCACAAGTTGTTTGATATAGAGTTCAAAGCCGCCACTCTTATCCGAGCAATACACCATTGACCGTCCGTCAGGTGAAAAGGTCGGATAGACGTCAAGCCCCGAGGAAATCGTGGTTTGGACGGCTTTTACATCTCCCAGGCTTGTTTTTTGCCGGGCTTGAAGCCAGAGCCTGGCTCCCCAGAATCCACTTCCGATCACCAATCCAACCACCAGGGCCAGGGTCAACCACTTGAACAGAACGTATCCACCACGGTGACGAGACTGAACCTGGACAGGAAGAGCATCAACCGTTTTAGTGCTGCGGGTTTCATCAGTCCGCATCGCTTGTGGCATTTCCTCGGTCACCAGTTCAGCGGCTGCGTTCCTGGCGACTGGTGAAGCGTGCAGCACCGTTCGTTGCTGGGAGCTGGTGACCTGCTCGCTTTCGGTTAAATCAGTGTCGGTTGGAATGCCAGGAACTGGCTCCAGCGGCTGGCTCGGCGTATACGCCACCGGGTTGATCACAAACGCCTGATCGAGTTCACGTTGAACAGCTTTTAAATCAACCACGACTTCAGCAAACGACGCATACCGGTCATTTGGGTCTTTCATCAGGCAACGCTGAACAATCCGTTTGAGCAGCGGAGGAATCGCCAGTCCGGTCGTCGGCCAGGGACGAGGCTCATCAGCCACAATTTTAGTGACGGTTTCCAGTGTCGTATTACCTGAGAATGGATGTTTCCCGGTCAGCATTTCATACAGCACGATCCCAAACGAGAAAATATCGCTGCGCGGGTCAAGGGTGTTTCCCCGCGCCTGTTCGGGGCTTAAATACCGGACAGTCCCCAGGATGATCCCTTCCCTGGTGTCTTTCACCTGAGTCACTTCGTCGGTTTCAGCCTCAGCCGGGTCATCTTGCAGCAATTTGGAAATCCCAAAATCCAGGATTTTGACCCGCCCCTCGTCACTCACCATCAGGTTTGACGGCTTGATGTCGCGGTGCAGGATTCGCCGCTGATGGGCAGCAGCCAATCCATCAGCAATCTGAATCGCAAATCCAACACATTCGTTCGCAGTCAAGCGTCGAGCACGCATCAGGGCTTCGAGGGCGCGGCCTTCGACATATTCCATCACCAGAAATGGAACAGTGGTGGTTTTGTCTTCCTGAACATTTTCAGCCGCCCCAACTTCGTGGATCACAATCACATTCGGATGGCTCAACGCGGCCAGCGCACGGGCTTCGCGCAAAAAGCGGGCGCGGCGCTCAGCATCATCCTTGTTGAGACGCATCACTTTAATCGCCACCTGGCGGTGCAGGATCTCATCAGTGGCCAGATAGACTTCACCCATCCCACCACGACTTAAAAACCGGGTCAGGGTGTAATGTCCAATTTTTTTGGGCAAAGCAAACGAATGCACAGTATTTTTCAGAATTGGGGTTGAGGAAATGACTCCAAAACAATTGACTTGTGTGAAGACCACAGAGTTTGTGGCACTATTTCTATCTTCTTTTTTCGGTGAAATCCAGATTTCCGCTGCTCAAATGCAAATTTCATTTTTTAACTAAAGGATGCGTTTATGGATTCGTTTCAGCGACATCAAAGCTTTTCAACATTCGCCCGCGCTGTGGCCTGGGCCGCGTGCGGATGGATCTGGCTGGCGGTATTTTGGATTCAACCCGCCGTTTGCGCCCAGACACGATCAGTGTCAAACCAGTCGGGAAAATTTCAGGTTTTCGTCAAAGGCAAACCTGTTGGGACGGAAATCTTTCACATCACAGGGGATGAATATACCGGCGAAGTCTCGATTGATCTGGGGGTCAAGGTCAACGGCAAATCCAGGTTGCGCTATCGTGGAAACCAGATCGAGTTCTTTGAAGCCGAACAAAACAATGCCAGACTGTCGCTTGATACCTCCACCACGCCGATGAAACTCACCAGTCCGGTTGGAACCCGCGAAGTGACCATCCCGGACGGCGCGATTTTGCTTGAAACCGTGTACCTGCACCAGTATCACGCCCTGGTACACCGATATAACCTTGAACAAGGCGGAAAACAGTCGTTTCAAACCTTTGTGCCGACGATTGGCATGGTATTTCCCCTGACCTGCGAATTGACTGAACGGATTGAACCAGCACCGCCAAACCAACCAATGACGCTGCTCAAATTTCAAACCAATGTTGCCAATGTGCAGGTGATCAACCTGATTACCGACGAAAATCGCTCGATTCTGATGATTGATGTGCCGGCTCAGGGCTACACGGTGGTTCGGGAAGGGTTTGAATCACTCCGCCCCCGGTCTGAAGCCGAGATTGTCAGTGACAAATATGACCGGGTTGAAGTGGAAATCCCCAGCACCAACGGTGTTAAACTGGCTGGAACATTAACCGTCCCCAAAAACGGCAATTCCCGCCATCCGGTTGTGGTCCTTATCACGGGCTCTGGTCCACAGGATCGGGATGAAGATACACCCCCATTTATCAACTACCATCTCTTTCGGCTGATTGCTGATCGGCTTTCCCAAAATGGAATTGCCACGTTGCGGTGTGATGATCGGGGGGTTGGCAAAAGTACCGGGGATTTTCTCAGCGCCGGGTTTCACGATTTTATTGCCGATGCCCGGGCCCAGGTAAAATTTCTCAGAAAACGCCCGGAGATTGATCCAGCCCGAATCAGCGTCCTTGGACATAGTGAAGGTGGGTACACCGCCCCCCTGCTGGCAGCCACCAATTCAAAGCTTAAAGCGGTTGTCATTTTGGCCGGTCCATCCAAACGGCTAGATCCCCTGATGATTGAACAACTTGAATACCAGGCCGGGTTTCAGGATCTACCGGAAGGCACACGAAGTTACGCCCAATCCTTGATTGACGCCACCAAAAAAATGATTGCCGACGTGAAAGCCAACAAATCAGTGGCTGACAAGGAAGGCCGAAAACTGGTGAAAGTCGGACGCTTACAGTGGAATATTGACTATTTTCGGCAGCATTTTGCCCATGATCCAGTGAAGACGATTCGCAAAGTTCGGTGTCCAGTTCTGATTTTACAGGGTGATCGGGATGTACTGGTCCAGAAATACCATGCCGAAGCCCTGGCCGCCCAACTCAAGCAAGCCGGGAATAAAAGTGTCACGCTTCACATCTTTCCTTATTTGACCCATATGTTTACCACCTTCCCGTACAACAACCCCGATCCAAAGGCACTTTCCAAATCTGAAACGGTTTCGGATGAATTTTTGGAGGCGCTCCGCGAGTGGGGAATCAAAAACTTTTGAGGTGGTAACTGGTGACTGGTGACTGGTGCTTCGTTCCTGGTTCTTCGTTCCTGGTTCTTTGAAGGTATTGGTTCCAAGGCACCGGTCACCCGAAAAAGCAAAAAACCCGTTCAAGGACGGGTTTTTCATTTTGCTTCGAGTGTAAGAAAAAATTTGGTGGAGCTAAGCGGGATCGAACCGCTGACCTCTTGAATGCCATTCAAGCGCTCTCCCAGCTGAGCTATAGCCCCACATTGGTGATGTCAAACTGTTTTGAAGGGCGGTACGATAGCCCATGACGGGGTATTCGTCAAGCACTTTGTGCAAGTCACCGATGTTGACAGTTCAGAAAGTGGTCGTCAGTATCGGGGTTGATGCTTCAGTTTCCGGTTTATTTCGCGTGATTTTCAATTTTTCACTCAGGAGAAGTTTCCATGTTCAACAAAGTGCTGGTGCTTTCAGCCTCGGCTGGGGCGGGCCATATCCGTGCGGCCCAGGCCATTGAAAAAGCAATTATGGACCTGAATGCGGCCCGCGAGGTCCGCCATATTGATACCCTGCAATACACCAACCGCATTTTTCGACATTTTTATTCAAAAGCCTACATTGATATGGTCAACGAAGCCCCGGAAGTCCTCGGCTGGCTGTATGACTATCTGGACAAACCCTGGGAAAAAGAACGCCGCCGGCTGGCGTTTGACAAACTCAACACCCGTCCGTTTGTGAAACTCCTCAACGAAGAACAACCCGATATTGCGATTTGCACTCACTTTCTGCCTTCGGAAATTATTTCGTGGCTGACAGCCAAAGAGCGTCTCCACTGCCCTCAGGCGGTGGTGGTGACAGATTTTGATGTCCATGCCATGTGGTTATGCCACCACTATCAGCAGTTTTTTGTTGCGCTGGACGAGACACGCGTCCATTTGGAAAAAATGGGAATTCCAGGTGAGAAAATCACGGTGTCTGGGATTCCAATTGACCCGATCTTCTCACAGACCAAAGACAAAGCCGCGATGCGGGCCAAACACGGGCTGGAACCACATTTGACCACGATTCTGATTTCAGCGGGCGGGTTTGGCGTCGGCAATATGGAACACCTGCTCACATCGCTCTTTGAACTCCGCCATCCGGCGCAGATTATTGCCGTTTGTGGAAAAAGCGCGGAACTCAAACAACGGGTTGAAGAAGTAGCCGCCAAACGGCCAGCGTCGAGTCAGGTTCGGCTCAAAGTGCTTGGATTTACCACTGACATGGATGAATTGATGTCAGCGTCAGACATCTTGCTGGGCAAACCCGGTGGGCTGACCACTTCCGAAGCGCTTGCCAAAGGGCTGGTATTTGTCATCGTCAATCCAATTCCTGGTCAGGAAGAGCGCAACTCTGATCATTTGCTTGAAGAAGGCGTCGCCATTCGGTGCAATAACCTCCCGGCCCTGGCCTACAAAATTGATCGGTTGCTCGACAATCCCGAACGCTTTGCCCAAATGCAGCAGGCGGCTCTGGGTCTGGCTCATCCGGATGCGGCCCGAACGATTGTCACCCGGTTGCTTAAATTGAATCAGAAGTAAACAACCGTTCCAGAATATGAAAATCAACCGCGCTGGCGGCCCGCCCCAGGGCGACCGCCAGCTCTGGATCGAGGGGTTTGATTTCTTCGACCAACCCGAGAACTTCAACAATGTCACCGATGGTCACGGCTGATTCAAACTGAAGTCGCCACTCCTCTGATAACTGCTGATAGCGCTCTGGGGTGAGGATGTCTTCGTCATCAAAATCAGCGCTGGTATCAACCATCACATAGGTAACACCCAGCAATTCAGCCAGTTTTTGAAAGACTTCGCTTTCCCGAAACGGCTTTGGGAGAAACCCATTGGCGCCGGCCTCTGCCATCAGGGCTCGATCCTGGTCAAACACACTGGCTGAAATGGCCACAATCGGGGTGGCAGGCAGGTTGAGCTGGGCTTCAAGCTCGCGAATGGTGCGGGTGGCCTCATCACCATTCATTTTCGGCATTCGAATGTCCATCAGCAACAACTGCGGACGTTTGGTTTGCCAGAAGGTAATCGCTTCTTTTCCATTTCGGGCTTCAAACACGTCAAACCCCGCAGATTCAAGCAACTGGCTCAACAGCCGCCGGTGGTCGGCGTTGTCATCAACCACCAGAATTTTCGGAACTGGCTGATCTGGCATCAACCGCAGCACACGCATTGCGAGCGGAGCAACCTGATTTTCCCTTGACCGGGGAAGATCAATTTCAAACCAGAAGGTCGAACCTTCTCCGACCTGACTTCGGACCTGAATCTCACCTCCCATCAGCCCAACCAGATCGCGGCTGATGGCCAGACCGAGCCCGGTGCCCTCGCGCAGATTAATTCCGGTTTGGGTTTGTGAAAAAGGAACGAACAAGGACTCAAGTTCTTCAGGAGCAATGCCGTCCCCCGTGTCTTCAACTTCAAAAGAGCCACGGCCCTCCATCCAGGAAGTCCGCAGAATGACCCGCCCCGATTGGGTAAATTTGATGGCGTTGCTCAACAGGTTGAGCAAAACCTGGCGGAGTCGGCCTTCATCCCCCACAACCAGAACTGGAAAAGATGGCGACGCTTCAAAGATCAACTCAATGTCTTTGGTCCGAGCCCGGCCCTGCATCATCTCTTTTAAGTTTTTCAGCATTTGGCGCGGATCAAATGCCTGACTGGTCAGTACCAGCTTTCCCGCTTCGATTTTGGAAAGCGATAAAATATCGCTGATCAAATTCAGCAGGTGTTCCCCGCTTCGCACAATGGTCTCAATATTTCGCCGGTGTTCCAGGGATTGATGTGGGTCACGACTCAGGAGCTGGGCAAACCCAATGATCGCATTGAGCGGCGTGCGTAACTCGTGGCTCATATTGGACAAAAACATCGTTTTGGCCTGATTGGCACGGCGCAGTTCATTTTCAATCATATCGCCGTGTTCGGCGGTCGTTTGCAGGATGATTTCCAGGTCGGTATTTTTTTTGGAAACGACGTCAAGCACGGATTGCAGGGTGAGTTCAGCCCGTTCGCGTTCGAGGATTTCATTCTGGAGCTGATCTTCAATGATGTCGCCGTGTTCAGCCGTGGTTTCGAGCGCAATTTGAAGCCCTTCGTTTTGCTGTTTCAAGCGCACGACTTCCTGACGCAACGCTTCGACCTCGCGCTGTAATGCCAGTTCACGTTCCGTAGCTGTCGGCTCAACTGATTTGCTCATATAAATTCCAGTACCATGGCCGGCATGAGCCGTTTGAGGTTTCGCAGCGATTTGGTTTGCCACAAAATTTTTTCCGAGCCTCGGACGATAAGCTGTAAATCTCCTTTTTCACGAACTTTGATCACAAACATAGATAACATGCTAATGCCAGAACTGTTTAAAAATTGAAGCTGGCTGAGGTCAACCGTTACTTTTGGATGGGCTGTCGCGACGCCAAACAGCAGCAAATCCATAATTTCCTGATACCCGTCCACGCCATCCAGCCGTAAAAACCCTTTACAAAACACGGTGTTGAGGGCCGGGTCAAACCAGATCTGGTAATCATTGTTTTTTAATTCCAACGTTGACATGTGTGGTGATTCCTTGTGTTCAATAATACCATTTTGGAATGAAACCATCGTATTATGAAAAAGCTAAATCATTGAAAGAATTGTATTTCCCTCAGCCTTAGCCCGCTCCCCTCAGCCCCAAATGGTATAAATCTGGACTGAGGTGAAGATGGCATTCCTGATCAATTTCTGCAATTGATTTGCCAGCCAGGCGAGCTATACCGGAAGTAAAACCATGGTTGTGACCCGGTACAGGTCAGAGGCATCAACCGGATCAACTTTTAATCCCAGTGTGGCGCCATAGTCATTTAAAATGGTCAACAACCCCATTTGTGATATGCCATTACTGGTCGCGGCTCGCTCCAGGTGCTCGCCATACAACTCGTCAATATCGCTGGCCAGCAGTTTCTTGACATAGTCGCGATAGGTCTGCC
>CAZXCE010000303.1:0-9870 GCA_964639175.1 uncultured Clostridia bacterium | reverse complement strand
CACCTAAAAAATAAGTAGCCTTGATGTTCTAAAAGTATCCTACAGTGACAAGATATCTACAAGACCTTTCTATTCGTTATCTTAGAATATCCTAGATGATCCTTGGAAATCATTGTCTACTGATTCGTAATCAGTAGGTCACCAGTTCAAGTCCGGTAGTCGGCTTCATTCCTTTTTAGATCCACCTGCTTTTGCAACTTCTTCCTACTCTCAGTTTCTTCCCTCGCTGAATTTCTTCTATTGACCAGACCACCTGGAGACCCCAAGTCATTGGGAATCTGTCTGTTTCCTTGAATCAGATGCCTGGGCTATGTAACATTTGCCTTCCTCTTTTTGTCCCAATCCTCACACGTTTATTTGGCTAAACTCCAGGTTTCGAGGCAATGGCATGAAACAATGTTCGGCGTGCAACCGAGAGTGGAATGACCAGATGGTGTTTTGTCCAATTGATGGCAACGTTCTTTCCCTCGGTGTTTTGCTCAATCGGAAATACCTCCTTGAAGATAAAATCGGTGAAGGCGGAATGGGGATTGTGTATCGTGCCCGACATACCCGGCTCGACACCATTGTGGCGGTAAAGGTGCTTCATCCACGCCTCACACCAGATGAAGCCGCCGTTGAACGTTTCCTGCGTGAAGCCCGTGCTGCCGCAAAAATTAATCATGATAACGCGATTAAGGTATCTGATTTTGATACCGCTGATGGTATTGCCTATTTTGTGATGGAATACCTTGACGGAGCACCATTGAGTGAACGAATTGCTCGTGGTCGGCTTTCGTATCCGGAAACCGCTTCGATCTTGCGCCAGATTTGTGCGGCACTGGAAAAAGCTCACTCCCGTGGGATTCTCCATCGTGATCTGAAACCAGACAATATTTACCTGACGGTTGATGAAGATGGGAAACAACTGGTCAAGGTCCTCGATTTTGGCATCGCCAAGTTTTTTTCTTCGGAGGGGAATTCCCTGACAGCGGAAGGCATGATTGTCGGCACCCCAAAGTATATGTCACCTGAACAGGGGCTTGATCAGCCGCTGGATATTCGTTCGGATATCTACAGTCTGGGTGTCATTTTGTATGAAATGTTAACTGGCCAGGTTCCATTTAAAGCTTCAACGCCGGTCGCAACGCTTCTCAAACACGTTCACGACAGGCCACAACCGCTCCGGGAATTGTGCCCTGACATTCTCCCAGCCGTTGAAGCGGTTGTTTTGCGAGCACTGGCCAAAAATCGAGTTGATCGCCCAGGATCGGCAAAACAACTGGCCAGGGAATTTGATGAAGCACTGTCAATCTCTGCGAAAACAGTCGAATCTCACCCGTTGACGTCACCGCCCGCGCCACCAGTCACAGCGCGTGTGGGCACGCCTCAGCCTCAGCCACCTGAGATTTTTCCGCCTACCACACTACCTGTGGAATCTGCGCCTGCCATTTCGCCAGAGTCACCACCGGCTGTACTGCCACAAACCCCAACTCCAAAAACTCAACCTCGTCTCAGTACACCAACTCAGGCAGACCAGGAAAGCTGGTCGGCGGTCAGATTGGTGGCTGATTCAGCCTCTGCTGAGCCCACGCCGGTTCTGGTTGAGGCAGCCGTTTCGACCGCTCCGACGCTTGCCAGGCACACTGACTCACTTGACCGGTTCAGGTACTGGCGGATGGTTTCCTGGTTTGGGGTTGGCGGTCTGGTGATTCTCGGAATTTTGTTTGGGGTTTGGAAAATGGGAGCCCCGGCTGAACCGGGAAACAAACCCGAAGTTGTCACTCCGGTTGGGAAGACAACCGAACCGCCCAAAACGTTTTCTCCGGTTGCTCCAGCCGGAATGGTGTTTATCCCCGCCGGGACGTTTATGATGGGGAATAACGCCAGCGAAGACCCGTCGGATACCCCGGAGCATCAAGTTACCGTCCAGGCTTTTTTTCTGGATCGGCTCGAAGTCACCAACGAGGACTACCTTCAATTTGTCAAAGCAACCCGCCATGCGCCCCCCCAGCATTGGGAAAATGGCACATTTGCCCAGGGTGAAGAAAAATTTCCGGTCGTCAATGTGAGCTGGCAAGACGCCCAGGACTATGCAGCCTGGGCTGGAAAACGTCTGCCAACTGAAGCTGAATGGGAATATGCCGCTCGTGGCACCGATCAACGGCTGTATCCGTGGGGAAATCAGTATAACCCGCAAAAGCTGAATGCCAGGGATGGAAAGCTGAATCGCCCTGTTGCCGTTGGAAGCTATCCGGAAGGGGCGAGCCCGTTCGGAATTCTCGATATGGCCGGAAACGTCGCGGAATGGACGGCTTCCACCTACGAACCCTACCCTGGAAGCACCGCCAAACCGCGTTCAGGGCGAAAGATTATCCGGGGTGGGCACTTCGGAGCTGATTCCAGTTTTGCAAAAACTACGACCAGGGGATCAACCAACCCCAATCCTGATCTGGCGTACGGGTTTCGTTGTGCGAAAGATATTCCGCTCCAGTAACCTTTGGAGGATCCATGAGTACTGTTCTGATACCACCCGCACCGATTTTTCACGAATTAGGCGACCAGTGCATTGTTCTTGAGGGCATTTCTCCTCAAGATTACCGTGAAATCGAAGAAGCCATCGGCCATCGCCCGATACCACATTTGATCTACTGGCAGGGAGCACTTGAACTCATGAGTCCTTCGCGGCAGCACGAATTACTGGCGGCGTTGTTGTGTAAAATTGTTGAGATTTGTGCTCACCTCACACGACAGGATCTGATTGACAATCGCCTGACGACGCTCAAACGAAGCGACCTTCAAGGGGCGGTTGAACCCGACGGGTCGTTCTACATTCAAAATGCAGGTCGGGTTGCCACAACGATTGATCTTGACTTGACTCAGGATCCTCCCCCGGATCTTGTGGTTGAAGTTGATTTAACCAGTAAATCAACCCGGAAAATCACAACGGAAGGGCTCTATTCCCAGCTTGGTATTCCTGAAATTTGGCGCTGTGATGTGCGCTCCGGGTTTCAATCTCATTTTGGGATTTTGATTTTGCAGGACGCAACCTATGTCACAGCCGAGACAAGCCTGAGTTTTCCGAGCCTGACAGCGGATTTCGTTCGTCAGGCAATCCTGCAGTTTGAAACCAAAGGTCAGATGGCGGCGCTGAAATGGTTTAAGAAAGAATTTCGGAAACATCTTCGTCGTCGCTGTGAAAGTACAGAATCCATGCTTTAGGGAGTGGGAAGAATATGCGGCGATCTCTTTTGAATCTGATCCTTATCGTGGGATGGGTTATGGTTCCAACGACACCGATTTGGGCACAGCGTGAGATGCCACGGGTGGGCACCGGCGCTCCTCCCAAAAAGACTGCCCCGGCACCGATTCGCAAAGCCAAACCCCCAGTGCCAGTTCGCAAAAAAATACTACAACCGGTGGTTCCGACGATTTCGGCGGAGAGATATGTTGAGCGCGGTTGGATAGCTCTTAACCAAAACCTGTTCGATCAAGCCATAACAGAATTTTCCGAAGCCTTAAAAATAAAACCTGGCTTGGTTGACGCGATGGTTGGGCGTGCCAATGCGCAGATGAAAAGAGGGGAAGATGCGCTGGCAGTTGCAGATTTTACCGAAGCTCTCAAACGGCAACCGGTTTTGACGGAAGTTTTACTGAACCGGGCAGCCCTCTATCTGAAGCGAGGTGATTTTGACGGGGCGCTCACTGACTACAGCACGTTGATCGAAAGCAAACCGGAAGAGGCCACTTACTACTTTGAGCGGGGACTGGTCTGGCAGAAAAAAGGCGAACCCGATCCAGCCATTTCCGATTACCGTGAGGCCGTGCGCTTAAAACCCGCTTTGGTTGAAGCCCATCAAAACCTGGGCGATTGTTTTATAGAGCTTGTTTCAAAGGAAGGAGACAAAACCAGATCGTTTCATCTGGAAAAAGCGATTGAAAGCTATACCCAGGCCATCAAGCTCCGTCCTGATTCGGCTTCACTCTACCGAAGTCGTGGGAAAGCCTATCGTGAGAAAGGGGCGGATGATGCGATTTCAGACTTTACGGAAGTGATTCGTCTCAACCCGAATGATGCGGAAGCCTATAAACTGCGGGGAGAGGCTTATGGTCAAAAAAGGAAATTTCTCTTTGCTATATCAGACTTCACAAAATTGATTCAACTAACCCCAAATGATGTCGAGGGTTATCGATTGCGTGCTGCTCAGTATGAATTTTATTCCGACTACCCAAATGTGATTATTGATTGCACCGAAATTATCAAACGCAAACCTGATGATATTGAGGCATATCGGAGACGAGCGAATGCTTATCTCAGAGCTCAATATTATCTAGAGTCAATCACCGATTTTAATAAGATAATACAATTAAACCCAATGGATACATCGGCATATGGGGGGAGGGGTGTTGCGTATTTTAAAAGATTTGAATATAACCAGGCAATTGATAGCTTTAAAGAAGCACTTAGGCATAACCCTTACCTACACACAGATTATCTTTCCACGTTCGCTGATGCTTATTTTTTTCGGGGTCAACTAGCCTTGGTTGCTAAAGATTACCTACAGGCAATTGCTGATTATGATGAAGCGATAAAGATTAATCCTTTTTATTTTCAGGCTTTTTATGAGAGAGGGGAAGCTTATTTGGCAAGAGGGCAAAAAGAAGAGGCCATTGCTGATTTTAAGAAAGTACTAAAGCTTGCTCCTCGAAATGATTCGTTTTACAAAGAAGCCGAAAAACAACTCAAAAAGCTAAAAGCAAAGTAAGCCTTTTTTCAACAGTTTCACCCAAGGGAAACAACCAGGTTGGGGTTTTTAAGACCGTCGGGTTGATTCCAATGCTTCAACCCGGTCAGTGAGTTCAGCCACTTCGGCTCTGGCGTCGTAGACATCCCTACCCATGAGATCGAGCTTTCGGTTGAGTTTTTTGAGTTCGGATTGAACTTCGGTCAATCCTTTCTCAAGCCGATCAAGGCGCGGAGTGACTTCCTGGGCAATCACTTCCCGGACGACTTCCAGGAGCATCTGTCTCAAGTCAACGTTGGTGGACGGAGCAGGTTCGTAGCGTTTGGTGGGGTCATCTGTATTCATATTGTTTAGGGTTCTGCCTTCAGACAGCGGGGTTTTGGAAAGTATTGAAAGTAAGGTTATGAGACAAAGCCGCCATCGATAAGGCAGAACTTTGAACCTCTTCCTGAAAAATTATAATTTCATAATAGTTGCGTTTACCCTGGGCATCCAGTCATTAACGGAGAACCTATGTCATCCTTTCCCAAACACTTCTACACGATTGAAGAGTACGCGGCGGTGGAACGCGTAGGGGTTGCCCGGTATGAGTACTGGGATGGCGATATTGTCTGCATGAGTGGTGGAAGCCAGGCTCACGGGCGCATCACGGGTAATGTGTATGCTGAGTTACACGCCCAATTAAAAAAGCGTGCCTGTACCCCGTTTAACACTGAGATTCCAATTAAAACTCCAACGCTTCCGCCATATCGCTACCCGGATGCCAGTGTTGCCTGTGGTAATCCTCTTTTTGAAAAATTTCTGGGGATTGATGTATTGACCAACCCGGTTTTGGTGGTTGAGGTTTTATCTCCACACACGGAGGCTGTGGACCGAAACGAAAAATTTGAAGCCTACAAGGCAATTGAAACGGTTCGCGAATATCTGTTGATTGCCCAAAACGCACCGCTCATCACGCATTATGTCAAACAAGAAAACAACGAGTGGAAACGATTTGACACGGCGGACCTTACGGCAACGTTAACCCTGAAAGCGATTGAATGCACTCTGGCGGTCAGTGATGTGTACGCCGGAGTTGAGTTTCACTAAACGCAGATTGGGTTGATCTTGTGTATTTTGTGTTTTACCTCGAGCCGTAACCCTCGCTCTGCAAAAGCGACTCAAGACTGAAGATTTGACCCCAAATTCTTCATATTCAAGAATTTTCTTTCCCTGTCCCGGAAAAAATCCAAAAAAAGTCGTTGACAGACCTACCTCCCATCCATACACTCACGGTTTCGTCAAACGCCCAGAATTCTCCTGGGAGTCAGTACTCAACTCAGTTCTGAGATGCAGAGGTACTCGCACGAAACCAAATCCTTCGGGAAGTGGCTTCCGGTGACGAAGTGTTCATTGAAGGTAATTTATTGTGGCGTAAAACAGATGCGGTAACCACACGTCATCTGGCACTTGTAAAGCAAACGAATTTCGTTTCTGCTTTCCCTTCAATTAAAGCTTGACTCAAGCTTCCATTTACGCACGCCACAGAAAAACCTGGCGTTGGGGACGCCTCCATAGCATCTGCATCTGGCCTCTGTGCTTTCAGAACATCCCCAAACCACAATTGAACTCAGTTTATCGAAAGAGAACTGGCTTGGCAGCCAAGGGCAAGCTATTGCCTTGTATCGCTTTTGGTTGCTTTGAGCCTCGGGCAAAGCATTGACCAGGAGAGCAGTTCCTGTTCTTCTGGTGTTGGAATTTATTTTGTTGTGTGTTCTAAGGAGACGTTCGCGTGCCTACCATTAATCAACTGGTTCGAAAAGGTCGTTCACAAGTTAAATACAAAACCAGCAGCCCTGCGCTGCAAGGCTGCCCGCAAAAGCGCGGTGTGTGCACTCGTGTGTACACGCAAACGCCAAAGAAACCAAACTCAGCTTTGCGGAAAGTCGCCCGTGTCCGTCTGACCAATGGAATCGAAGTCACGACCTACATTCCCGGAATTAGCCACAACCTGCAGGAGCACTCAATCGTGTTGATTCGCGGCGGTCGTGTCAAAGACCTTCCCGGTGTGCGCTATCACGTGGTGCGTGGAACGTTGGACTCAGATGGGGTCAAAAACCGAATGCAGGGTCGTTCAAAATACGGTGCCAAGCGTCCGAAGGAAGGCGCCAAGGGTGCCGCCGGCAAAGGCGCACCAGTCAAGGGCGGACCAGCCAAGAAGAAGTAGGCTTGCACGCTGTACGAGTTTGTGTTGGCCAAATCCAGACCGGGTTTGGAGTTTAATCTTGAGGAATTCAGTAGAAGAAGAAGCATATGCCAAGACGAAGAGTAGCTGAGCGACGTGAGGTTCTACCTGATCCAGTGTACAACAGCGAGATGGTAACCAAGTTTATCAACGGCCTGATGTGGCAAGGAAAAAAGTCGGTTGCTGAGAAGATTTTCTACAGCGCGCTTGAGGATGTCCGCCAAAAGACCGGCGACGACCCGCTCAAGGTTTTCAAAAAAGCGCTCGACAACGTCCGCCCACGGGTTGAAGTCCGATCACGCCGCGTTGGCGGTGCGACCTACCAGGTGCCGGTCGAAGTTGATCAGCGCCGCCGTGGAACGGCACTCGCGATCCGCTGGCTGGTAAACTATTCTCGCTCCCGCGGCGAAAAGACAATGATGGGTCGCCTGTCTGGCGAACTGCTCGAAGCTTCAAATGGCCGTGGAAATGCCGTCAAGAAGCGTGAGGAAACCCACCGTATGGCCGAAGCCAACAAGGCATTTGCCCACTACCGGTGGTAATCCCAAGTCTAACCCTTTTGGACATTGAGTTTTGGAGGCCACCCCCCTGGAGCAACCCAACCTCATTCAAAGCTCGGTGGCTAGTATTGATCGAAGGCGAAATTCAAAGTTATGACTAAGTTAGTTCCGCTCAATCGTTTCCGCAACATCGGGATTATGGCGCACATCGACGCCGGCAAAACCACGACGACTGAGCGTATTTTGTACTACACCGGTGTTAATCACAAAATTGGCGAAGTCCACGACGGCGCTGCCACGATGGACTGGATGGTTCAGGAACAGGAACGGGGAATCACGATTACTTCAGCCGCCACGACCTGCTTTTGGCGGTTAGGTGGGGCGATGGAAGGCGATCAGTATCGCATTAACATCATTGATACTCCGGGCCACGTTGACTTCACCATCGAAGTTGAACGCTCATTGCGCGTGCTTGACGGCGCGGTGGCCGTTTTCGATGCGGTGGCGGGTGTCCAGCCCCAGTCAGAAACCGTCTGGCGTCAGGCCAACAAATACGGCGTTCCCCGCATTGCATTCATTAATAAGATGGATCGTGCCGGTGCTGATTTCTATAAGAGTGTGGATTCAATCCGCACCCGGCTCAACGCCAAACCGGTGGCGATTCACCACCCAATGGGCGCTGAAGAAAACTTTGCTGGCGTGATTGATCTGATTGTGATGAAAGCGGTTACCTGGGATGAAGCCAACCGCGGCCAGAAGATGATTGTTTCAGACATCCCGGCGGAATATGCTGATGAAGCCGCCGATGCGCGCGAAAAAATGATTGAGGCGCTGGCGGATGTTGATGACATGATCGCTGAAAAGTACCTCGAAGGTCAGGACCTGACGGAAGCTGAACTCTACGAAGCCCTCCGACGCGAAGCCATTGCGATGAAGATTGTGCCCACGATTTGCGGTACAGCCTTCAAAAATAAAGGTGTTCAGTCGTTGTTGGACGCGGTCATTCGGTTTTTGCCTTCACCACTTGATATTCCTGCGGTTGAAGGAATCGTGCCGCGCACCGATGCGAATGAAACCCGCGAAGCCAATGATAGCGCCCCATTTTCGGGACTGGTCTTTAAGATCATGGGCGACAAACACGTTGGCCAACTGGCCTTTGTCCGGATTTACTCTGGAACGCTCCAGTCTGGCTCCTATGTGTTGAACTCAACCCGCGATTCGAAAGAACGTGTGGGCCGGGTTCTGAAAATGCACGCCAACAAGCGCGAAGAAGTTGATTCAGCCGGTGCTGGTGAAATCGTCGCCGTGGCCGGGATCAAGAATGTAACCACTGGCGATACGATTTGCGACGACAAAAAACCGATCATCCTGGAAGCCATGGAATTCCCAGCGCCGGTGATCGAAGTCGCCATCGAACCCAAGACCCGTCAGGATCAGGACAAGCTTTCGATTGCTCTGGGCCGTCTGGCGCAGGAAGATCCTTCGTTCCGTGTCAAAGTTGATCCCGAAACCAATCAAACCCTGATTGCCGGGATGGGTGAGCTTCACCTTGAAATCATTGTTGACCGGTTGAAGCGTGAATTTGCGGTCGATGCCAATGTCGGACGTCCACAGGTTGCCTATCGCGAAACGATTCGGATTGCGGCTGACGGAAACGGCGTGTTTAAGCGCCAGACCGGTGGTCGCGGTATGTACGGTCACGCGGAAATCAAAATGTATCCTGGCGAACCAGGGAGCGGCTTTGTGTTTGAGAACAAAGTCGTCGGTGGCTCAATCCCCCGCGAATACATCAAACCGGTTGAAAACGGCATTATCGAAGCCATGGGTCGCGGTATCGTGGCTGGTTTCGAAATGGTTGATATTCGGGTTGAACTGGTTTTCGGGAGCTACCACGAAGTTGACTCAAACGAAATGGCGTTCAAAATCGCTGGTTCAATGGCCTTCCAGGATGCAGCCAAGAAAGCCAAGCCGGTTCTCCTGGAGCCGATTATGTCAGTCGAAGTTGAAGCCCCAGAAGAATATATGGGCGCAATTACGGGTGACCTGAGCTCACGGCGTGGCCGGATTGAAAAAATGGATGAACGGCCAGGAACGAAGATCATTACTGCCGCCGTGCCGCTGGCAACTATGTTTGGATACTCGACCGATCTGCGTTCAGCGACTCAAGGACGCGCCATCTACACCATGCACTTCAAGTGTTACGAAGAAGCACCGAAGTCAGTGAGCGATGAAATCATCGCCCGGGTGAAGGGGACGGCTGCCTAACTCAAGTTGAATAAAGAATGTGGGGCGATGGAAAACAGATTCTAACGCTCCACCTTCAATCCTCATATTTCAAAAAATTTTCATTCGTCGGAGCAACAGACAATGGCAAAAGAGAAATTTGATCGCAGTAAGCCACATATCAATGTGGGAACAATTG
>CAZXCE010000302.1:0-9904 GCA_964639175.1 uncultured Clostridia bacterium | reverse complement strand
CGGGTTCCGGGTTCCGGGTTCCGGGTTCCGGGTTCCGGGTTCCGGGTTCTTCGAATTCTTCACTTTTCGTCCTTTTCGTCCTTTATGTCCTTTCAAAACCCGGAACCCGGAGCCCGCATTTGAATTATCCTCGAAAGACAATCGCCGGCTCTAAAACCAGTACCCGGCGGATGCTTAACAAACTGGCAAGCAACACAATCACCAGCACCACGCCAGCAGTGGCCACTGAAATCTGCCAGAGTAAAATAAATCCCCGGAGCTGAATCGCGACGTCACGGGTCAAATCAAAAAATGCGGCACACAGGGCAATACCAAGGGCATATCCAATGCTGCCGACGACCAGCGCTTGCAGCAAAATCATGCCGACCAGCCGGTAATTGGTGACACCAATTGCTTTCAGCGCCCCAAACTGCTTGAGGTTTTCAATTGTGAAGATATAAAAGGTTTGTCCGGCTACAACCATTCCGACCAGAAGCGCGATTGTAACGGTAATGCCAAAATTTACGGGAATCCCGGTGTTGCGAATGTAGTAAAAAATCGTTGCCCATTCGAATTCTTCGCCCGACATGGCTTTCAGGTCCGGAAACGTTTGCTGGATGCGCTGGCTTAAATCACGAATTGAAACCTGGGGCTGCGCTTTCACCAGAACATAGGACAGTGTGTTGCGCTCGCGGCCAACAAAGGTCACAGCTTCGCTATACCGGGCAAACATCACTGGAAATGTGGCAAATGGGGCAGAGGCTTCACAAATGCCGACAATTTCAACCCGCTGGTCATTCATTTCGAGCACTTTTCCCAGTGTCAGCGCCTGACCTGGAAAAAAATACAGAAAACCAGCCCGGTCAATGATGATTGAATCCGGTTTGCGGAGATTCTCAATTGACCCGACCAGCATCTGGCGGGGGGCACCAACCAGCGTGGCGTCATCGAGCCCCATCAAAATGACATTGCGAAACTTGCCGTCCTCGGCTCGGGCTCGCGGGTTGCTTTTAAATAATCGGACCGCCCATTCAACGCCAGCAACACCACGGACCCGGAGCAAATCGTTTTCAGTCAGAGTTTTCACTTCGTCAATATATTGGGTTTCGCGATCCATCACCCAAATATCAGCATCTGCGACATCACGGATCTGGCTGACGGTTCGGCGCATCAGTCCGCAGAAAATCGAACTCTGGTGCGACATCAGAAAAGTTGAAAACGCGATGGCAAAAATCAATCCCAGGAACTTTGCCCGATCACCAGTCAGCATTTTGAGCGCCACGTAGTTCATAGTTGCCACTTATCTCTAGAATACCGATTTATTTTTGAACACTGTTCAAATTTTGGGTAAAAAATTTTGGTACCTGACTCTTGGTTCTTGGTTCTTGGTTTTTCTTCGAAAATATTGATTCCTAAGCACTAAGCACCAAGCACCAGGCACCAGGCACCAGGTACTAAGCACCATCCCGCCGCCGGATGCCGTCCAAAATCATATCAATCACGCGATTGATGAGGTGTTCACGTTCCACAAAGGGAAAGCCGGGCTGGGTTATCAAGAGTGCCGTCACCCCGTGCATCGCAGCCCACACGGCCTGACAGGTCGTTTCAAGGTCGGCTTCAACCAGATGGCCGTCATCCATTGCCTGTTTGACGGACTGGCGAAGGTTGTTAAAACACTGCATCCCATATTTTTTTTTATGCTCGGCTCGTTCGCCTTGAAACACTGACTGGTCGTCCATGACAAACACCAGCAGGTAGTGATGTGGATGGCTCAACCCAAAGTCAATGTAGGTTCGAGCACAGGTCTTGAGCATTTCCAAACTGTTTACATTCTGACGGTTCAGCCCCTTCAACGTTTCGTCTAGCCCTGAAAAAGTCTCGGCACAGAGGGCGTCAAGGATTTCAGCCTTGTCGCGAAAGTAAAAATAAATGGCGGTTGGTGAATACTCGATTTTTTCTGCAATTTTGCGAATCGAAGCATTGCGATAGCCTTCAGTCACAAACAAATCGCGGGCAGCATCGAGGATCATCCGCCGCAGGTCTTCTTTATGTTTCGTTTTGCGTTCTTTGATTCCCATTTTTTAACAGTGTTAAATTTTCAAGCAGTGATAAAATAAAACTGGTTTGACTGGATGTCAATCAGTTTTTGCAGCCTAATTGGTTAGTTCCAGTGCGGTCAATCCTGAAGCCGGATTGCGAACTGGTTATTTTGCAGGACGGTCTTCTCAAATTTTCATAATTTTAAGGAAAAAACTTCGATTCTCCCGGTTCTGGCTTTGTATCCAGACTCAGTTTCATGGTGAAATAGACCACCTGAAAATTCCTACCTCCCCACCTCTGCACCTCAGATCATTCTTGCCCCTTGAAAGGGTTGGTCAAATGAGCAAACAGCATTTTTCTTTTCCGGATCAGGCATTGGTGCGCCTGCTTCAATCTTCTCTTGACCGTCTCAGTGCCGGGTTTGATGACCTTCCACCGATCAACACTGCCGAAACAATCCAACCTGAAGTCATCCAAACCGTCCTCAATCAGGTTGCCGACCGCCTGGTTGATAATTACCCATATTTTCATCCGTTTTATGCCGGTCAAATGTTGAAACCACCGCATCCGGTCGCCCGGCTGGCCTATGCCCTGGCCATGTGGATCAACCCCAATAACCACGCCCTGGATGGGGGGAAAGCCAGTTCGGCGATGGAAAAAGAAGCCGTTGCCCATCTGGCTGAAATGTTTGGCTGGGAAACGCATCTCGGGCATTTGTGTGGCGGCGGCACCATGGCCAACCTCGAAGCCCTCTGGGTCGCCGGGCGACTCAATCCAGGAAAAATGATTGTCGCTTCGGCCCAGGCTCACTACACCCATCATCGGATTTGCGGCGTGCTGGGAATCCCTTTTGAATCAATCCCTTGCGATTCAAATGGCCGCATGAATCTCTCAGCGCTTCGGGAAAAACTCGCCACTGGAAAGGTCGGCACCGTGGTTGCCACCATGGGCACCACGGCCATTGGTTCGGTTGACCCACTGGCTGAAATCCTCCAATTGCGTAACGAGTTTGACTTTCGCCTGCACGCCGATGCCGCCTATGGCGGATATTATGGGCTGGCCGACAACCTGGCCGGAGATGCCCGTCGCGCCTTTGATCAATTAAATAAAGTTGATTCCCTCGTGATTGATCCGCATAAACACGGCCTGCAACCCTATGGCTGCGGGTGTGTTTTGTTCCGGGATCGAACCGTTGGCTGGCTCTATCGCCATGACTCGCCGTATACCTATTTCAGTTCAGATGAATTGCACCTTGGCGAAATCAGCCTGGAGTGCTCACGCCCCGGAGCCGCCGCCGTTGCACTGTGGGCGACGCATCAGCATTTCCCGCTGGTTCGAGGTGGGACATTCGCCGGTCAGTTGGCCAAATCGCGAACCGCAGCCCTGACCCTCTTTCAAAAACTCAAAGCTGATTCCCGCTTTTTGACGGCTTTTGAACCTGAACTCGATATTGTGGTCTGGATTCCAAAAGCCCGAAACGCCTATCAGGTCAGTGCACTGTCACGCCAGATTTTTGCCGAAACCGCCCGCCAGGGATTACATCTGGCGCTGGCTGATCTTCCAGTTGAATTTTTTAACCTCGAAGCTGCGGGAATCGAAATTGATCAACCTCACGTCACCGTGCTCAGATCAGTGCTGATGAAACCGGAACATCTGGACTGGATTGAAGATATCTGGCGGCTTCTTGACCAGGCAACAACAAAATGCAGGAGCAACCAGACGTTCGTCAATCATCAATAGCAGGCTCAATCCGCCAACGGGCATCAAGTGTCAGCAAAGCCTTTCTCACCTGGCCATCCTGGCAAGAATGGGTCTGGTGTCTCGGTGTGTACAGCTTTGGAATGCTGGCGACAATTCTGATTGGATTTGGAACTGGTTTGCTCACCGTTCAGGTCGTTGCCATCACGGCAACCCAACTGGGAAGGCTCGCTGTTCTCATTTTCCTCAAGCCCTGTCTGGTCGAAGAAACCATTTTTCGAGGGGTGTTGCTTCCTCACCCCTCCGAAACTCACACGCAATCTGCAATCTGGAAATGGAGTATTTTCAGTCTGATTGTGTTTATTTTTGCCCATCCGCTCAATGGATGGCTGATCAAGCCTGCCGTGTTGGGATTGTTCCTGAGCCCGGCTTTTTTACTTTGTGCCGGGATTTTGGGGCTGGTGTGTACGCTGGTGTATTTGCGCACGGGTTCGATCTGGCCGCCAGTGATTTTGCACTGGATGTCAGTTGTGGTGTGGATCACGCTTCTGGGCGGGAAAGCCCGACTCAATGGGACCACCTACCTTAAATAGCACCCATTTGCAACGAAGCTATCGCATTAAAAAACAATCAAATCATTCAATCAAATGGAGTTAACGAACCACTAACTACGGGCTACTGACTACAAACTGGTATTAAGTACCTTGTCAAAAGTTTCCTGAGATATTGAGTTTGGTAAGTGCTTGATTTTCTTCCGTGTTTTCCGTGTTTTCCGTGTTTAAAATGTCTGGAAATTTTCGGTAAGGTATTTATTTCTCCGGAGTTGTTTGGGGGACCTGGGAGTTCACTGCTGGCTGGTTGATCGCGATTTGCTGAACCAGCCCGGAGTGAAATTTCAATAAGATTTCCAACCGTGGATGGTCAATGTCTGCAACGACGGTTTTGATACTCACCCCTGGCTTGATGTGTGAGCGGGCAATGACATTTGTGCTTGATGAAAGCGTCAGGTCTACGGTTGCGGGATTGGAATCAACCAGCGTTTCAACATAAATCCCGGTTGAATCAGATGACTTGATTCGTGTTTCTGCTCCGAATATTTCAGGGGGAGCAGGCGGCATATGAGGTTGTTCGACAGTCGTTTTGCCAGCATCAGCTCTGGAAACAATTGGATTGTCAGGTTTTTGGAGAGACGGCACGTTCAAACTCGGTCGGTCAGCAGGTTGCGCTGAAGCATTTCCAATCCGGAGCTTGACGGCTGGGTCACCGAGAATGACAAAGCTCCGGGCATCATTATTGGCAGTCCACAGCCGGGAAAGCAGCCCCGGTTCCGTGATTTTTCCATTGTGTTTGATTTCATAGAGTTCTTTGGAAAGTTCCGTGGAAATCTCAGCATACCGGTTATTGAAGTATTCAAGGGCATACCCAACCGGCATGCCTTTCAAAATACGCTGGCAAACGCTGTTAAAGCCTTCGGTTAGTTTGGCCGTGTCTTGCCAGACAAAGGAATAACCCCAGGCAAGATCAATATGCCCAATCACGGCCAGCGCTCCACCGTTGGGGTGAGCCAGCATTTTTTTCGGAAGCGCGGCAAGAAAGCTGGTTGCCGCCAGATCTTTGCTGCGCTTGTTCAAGTGTGGGAAATCGTCATAGCGAGGTGTTCCTGCTCCATAACAGGCAAAATGAAAGGCGAGCATTCCCCACACATTGGCCTGAGTCGAAAGGGTATCGGCTGAAAAATAAAATTCCGGAAGGAGTGGTCGCCGTTTCCAGATCAGCGGCCCGGGCCATTCCTGACAGATCAGTGCTCCCTGATGGTTCAACTGGTGTGCGTCGCCTTTTGAAAACCCGGCGCCGTGGCTGGCGGTGAAGAGAAGTGACGGGGTTTCATTCCCGCCAAGCAGCTTTGCCAGGCGACTGGTAGTGGTATCAGCTTCCAGGATTCGATTGAACTTCCAATGTGGAAAGACGGCCTGCATTTCGTCGGCGAGCGGTTTAACCAGATCGTCACAACTGAGCCTGGTTGCCGGGTCATCATCATTTTTCACGCCAAAGAAAGCGGCTTCCGGGCGGTGGGTTTGGCCGGTTGTTTCAAACTCGACCACACTTTGGGCATAGGCGCGATACTGGTCAGGCGTCTCAAAATGAATCCGCCCAACGGCATGCTGGACATCCAACTGGTATTGAAAATGAAACGGGATGGTTTCTGGATCACCTACAATCAGAAGATAATAGGGGATTTTTGCCGGATTGACCGGACCCATGCCGGCACCATTTCGCTTGAGAAAATCCAGTTTGGTTTCGCCGGCTTGAAACCCGGTCGCACCTGAAAATTCTTTAAAGCGACTCCCTGCCTGATTTTTCCGGTGATCAATCAGCGTGCTCAGAGCTTTCCGAATTTCGGGGTCTGCCTTCGCTGCAAAGATCACTCCCCAACCAGCTTGAGCCAGATCCGTTGAGTCAAAACCTTCCATCAGCAGCAGCCGGGGATGGAGGTTTTGATCGTGTTTTTCTTTGAGTTCAGTGACGTGTGTCTCATCAGGTTTTTCAGCCACAATGTGTGTTGCAAGCTGTTCAGCCGTCATCGGAGCCACCAGATAGTCGCCAGTTGAGGCGTTGATTCCGTTGAAATAGAGTTCGTCTGACATAAACACACCTTCCAGATTGAATGTTGGCTGTGAGTGAGAAGCCGACTGAGATTGAACTGGTTATGAGTTTTGAATTCAGGGCAAAACCTATATTGTCAGTCAGTTAAAGCCAATTGAAAGTATTTGTCCAAAGCTGAAGAGATGCCCTTCTCGTCGAGATGCACAGCAAGAATTCAGCTCCAGGAGGTTGATTTTCTCTCGATTGGGAAGAGGAAAAAACTCACAACCAAGTCATTATTTCAGGGTTGAATCTTCCAGATCTTGTATCTTCCATTGATAAAGACGACAGTCCTCAGTAAACCTCAGTCTTGAATTGAAAAAGCAGGGATCAAGTTGGTAGTAACCAAACTATGATCCAAAATCTTGAGCAACAAGGAGGCCCATAACCCAGCCCAGGACCGAGAGTTAATTAATTATTTGAACGGCAAAGCCGAAAAGAAAGAATTATTCTTCAGAACGTTGTTTCGAAATAAGCCATCTCAGTTCGTCTTCAAGATCGTCGAGTCCGTTCGGAAGTTGAGATAAATACTCAATAAGTTTACCTGTCTTTTCTCTCAAAGATAGTCCCTTTGCTGGACGATTTTGATGTGGTATACCCAGTAAGGCTACCAGACGGTCAATTTGGTCACTTGGAACTAACTTGTCAAACAAGTCATAGCATGTTCGAATCTTTGCTTTTTTGTTTTTGGCCGTTTGGTTGGGGGGGGACTGTGAGGGAAGAAGAAACACTTCAATCTCAGGGTTCATAATACATCGGAAGGCTTTAAATATTTCATCCCGCTTTCCACGAATAAGTTCCTCTGGTCCATATTGAGTTTTAAGTTGATCAGGTAGGATATCAAATGTTGCTTTGTCTACCACAAACTCTCCAGGTTTGGCAGCAGATTCAAGCCGGACGGCAATCGCGATTGTTATACCGGCAATATCAAATCCTCCAGTTGGGAGAGGCTGAAGAGTAATTGTTCCTGTTGCCGCACCAATTCTAAAAAGCCGAAACCCAGAACGGTGACTTTTTCCCTTATTATGTTGTTGGGTTAAGTTATGTATGGTGCGGGCAAATTGGTGAGCAATGTGAGCTTCCTCAAAAAGAAGAATGGCTCCGTCTCCAGTGGTTGACATTACTGAATCTGATCGAGAAACACCAACAGATTGAAGTGCCTGGTTAATAAATTCCTGGATTTGTTGGTTGAGGGGTAGAACTGCTTCTGGTCCTAAACTTTCCTGAAGAACCGCTGAAATAGAACTGTATTCTACCAAGTCAAGTTCAACCACTGTTACTTCCCTATTAACTGGTGAATCAGGTTTGTTTTCTGGTGGTGGTAACAAACTGACTCGCTCTTTCTCGAAATGCTGAATGTATTCCTTTGTTTTTTTGATTAGGTGTTCCAATTCAGGTTCTGCGCGAACATTACCTGAAATTATCAACTTTTTTTCCCAAGCAAAGAGTTGTCGTAATAAGTTTAAGTCATTTGAGTTATAAGGGAACCAATTCTCGTTGTTCTTCAAGATTGGTTGAACAAGTCGGTCATGTGAGATCTCATACCATGTTGATCCTAGCCTTCGCTCTGCCCGGATCAAATGTCGATCTACCAGATCTTGAATGAAATGATTTGGCAATCCTTGACTCTCCTGTGGTCCCTGAAGGACTTGTCCTCGTGTGCCATAGTCGGTAATTAAATGATTTTCAATCCAGAGACGGATTTTACCTTCGGTAGCTTTATTATTAGCAATGGTGAGAACGGTTTGGGCGTAAAATTGACCAAGCGCGGCGTCAACGTTGCTCACCTGGCTGTTCTCGATGTCAGGTTTGGTAATTTGGGTAACCTGCTTCTTTTCAATAAAATCTTCCCAAATATTGGAACAAACCACCTGAAGTTGGACAGGTTCGATATAATTGCCGATTTTCTCTTTTTTGTTTCCATCCAGGTCCTGAACCACGATTTTTGCCAGATCCTGAGTCAAGAATTCTAGCGCTTCGTCGGTGAAGAGAACTTTCTGAGATTGGGCCGGTTTTTGGATGGCTTCTGCGGCGGCTTCTTTGGTGAGGAGTTCCAGTCGAAATCGGGTTTTGAGTCGGGTTGGAATCAAATACAGAAATGGATCAAGCGCTGGAACAAACTCTTCACGCATTGAAAACAATACCCATACTTCAGGATTGCGGAGAACCTGTCCAATTTGTTTGAAAAATTCAATTTTGACGTCTTGATCAACCGGATTTAAGGTAAGAATTTCTTCAAATTGATCGAAAAAGAGAACTTTGAGCTTCTCTCCCCGATTACCTGCCCAGCGTTGATTTAAATATGCCTCCACTGTCAGGCTGGATAATTGTTTGATATCCCACCGGTCTTCTTTCGGAAGGCTTTCTTCAAGCGATAACAACAGGCTCAAAATGTAACGGTTGGAGGTTTCATGGTGCTGGTTGGAGGTCACGGGAACAAAACTCACCCGGAGCGTCGGAAAAACTTCAAATTCTTCTTCCTGAAGTTTGGGCCGCAAACCAGCCTCAATCAATGAAGACTTTCCAGCACCTGATGGTGAATACATCAGCACAATGCGTTCAGCCAGAAGCAGGTCAAACAAATCAAGAGTTTCCTGATCGCGACCAAAAAGGGTTTCGCCTGGGTAATAGGGGCGTGGTCCGACATAGGGATTCCCATTGTGAATTGAGTGGGTAAATTGAAGCGACATCTTTTTCTCTCCAACAAAAAGCAAACCTGTAAAATAGAGCTTAATAATATGGCGTAAGCTATTGATTCAATTTAGTTAATTGCTTTTTGGTGCTAACTAAGAAACTTTTTTTCCTACCAAGAACTTACTCCCATATTTGTTGATACCCTCTTCATGTAACTTTGCGACAAATTCGTTAACACTCCCTTCATAAACACTGATGTGGGAGGCATGAAAATACTTCCGTAAGTAGTTGCGGGCCTGGTCTGGCTCAATATTATGGCTATATTGAGGATCAATCTGTACTGCGACATGAGCGAACTCTTTTCTTGAACCTTCACCAGCTCGGTTGAGAAGACTCCGGAGTAAAGCTCGAAAACTCCATTCGTCTAACCGAAATCCAAGAAAAAGAAGTAACGTATGGTTAAGCCGACCTCTCACTGCGGCAGGAATGGGGTCGACCTTACCAGTTGCTTTGATTAAATAATCAAAGTAATCATCTTCAGCTAAGACTAATGGGGTTTCATCATCAAAACTTCCAAATAGGTTGTAAACCAGAGGATATTCTATTGAAGGGTTAAGACTTTGCTGGTTTTTAGGTGGATTGGATAATTGATCATCTTCTGTGCGATCCAACTCATCTTTCCACTCAAAATTTAATACAAGAGGTGATCGAGAATAAGAAATCAATGCTTGTTTCATCAAATCATCTGGTTTAGCAGAAATGTATACTGGACACTTCAATTGAGCCAATAGATAGTGAGGATCTTTATCAATGCTCGGCAAATATTTAGAGTCAGTCAAAATACAGTGCAAAAGTTGGTTAAGCGACGCATCTTCGTTTATTTGAGTTTTAAGCTCAGGGAACCTGCGTT
>CAZXCE010000301.1:0-9917 GCA_964639175.1 uncultured Clostridia bacterium | reverse complement strand
CTTGGTACTTGGTTCTTGGTTCTTGGTTCTAGGTTCTTGGTTCTTGGTTCTTGTTGATTGGTGCTTGGTGCTTTGTTTCCGGAACCCGGAGCCCGGAACCCGGAACCCGGAATTGGTTTCTTCATTCTTCATTCCTCATTCTTCATTTTGGCCTTACAGCCAGCGTTCCATCACGACGGCGTCTTCGGTTGGCCCATAATAATAATTGCGGCGGCGGGTGACAGCCTGAAAACCAAGCTGGTAATAGAGCAATTGCGCGGCTGTGTTTGAAGCCCGAACTTCGAGCCGGACACTTTTGGCGCCATAGATGCGGCCACGCGACATCGCTTCCTCCATCAGTGCCCACCCAACACCAAATCGCCTGAAGTCTGGATGCGTCGCGATGTTGTTAATATGGAGTTCGTCATAATCTTCGACCGGAGAGGGTACGACTCGACCGACAATAAAGCCAAGAATGCGACGCATCATCGCTCCCGGTTCATCACCACGGGCGACCAGCATGATGGCCATCGGGTTGTAATGCAGATCCCAATGGTAGCCTTCATATCCCCAGCGACTCAGCCCGGTGGTTTCTTCAAGCTCCACCGCTTCCTCCAGGTCGGCTTCCATCATATCCGCCACAAAAAACTTGAGTCCCTTTGGTTTTTCCATTTTCGACACCTCACACCTGACTTTCGGCTGGCTGGATCAATTTGAGTTCGGCTTCAGATGGACGAACATAGCAGGCGTCGATTTCGTGGGCTCCAATCTGTTTTCCCTCCCGCCAGCGATTGAGAAAAAGTCCCGCTGCCGTTGGTGCCAGAAAGGTTGGAGATTGAATACAATACCAACCGCCTGACTCAATCAGGTAATTCATTTGCGAAGTCTGGTCAAGTGGAAAAAATTGGACGCGCTGCTCGTCAGCTTCAGCTTGCAGACGGGCAGACAGCGAAGGAATCGCATCTCCGGTAAAAAACCCTGCAGCAGCAAACGTCGGAGGGTTTCGGAGAAACACAGTTATGATGTCGGCAATCTGATTTTTGTGACCGGCAAAAGGCTCGGTGATCGGTTGCGGCTCTGTCCCAGGTCCAAGTTGAAAACACTGCGCATAGACTTCATCGCGATACGAAGTATGCACAACCCAAACCCAAACCGGGTTTGAAAAGATCGGAATCGTGGCAGTCAAAACTTCAAGCGTTGTGGCGGTGACAACTGGCCGATTCAGGGCCTGACTCATGGCCTGGATGGTCGCCAGTCCAACGCGAAGACCAGTAAAGCTTCCTGGACCAACCAGAACACCAAACCCATCCAGCCCGGCGAGGGTGTAGCCGGCACGTTGCAGGACAAAATCAATGTCACTGATGACAAGGGATGAGGTTTGTCTCGTAACGACGCCAAATTCGGCCAGAATCTGGCTTCCACAAACCAGCGCAACGCTAAATTGGGTGGACGTTGTATCCAGAATCAGAAGTACAGGGGAGTCAGGAGGTGAGGAAACAGTCATGAGCATGTGTGGTGAGGTAAAAGTTGTCAGAGGTCAGTCGTTCGCTCAGTTGATTGCTTTGAGTCACTCAGAATCAAAGAGTTGAAGCCCCTGAACCCTGAACCCTGAACCCTGAACCCTGTCAGTTTGGGTAAAATGGTGATGTTTGACACATCTTGTCGCTCAACTATATAGTTGCACGACTTGCTCTGACAATCCTGCGGCTCTTCAACCTTTTACTCCTCACCTTCTTTTTGAAGTGAAACCCAGGTTAGCGACCTTCTTCCAGAGCAGGTGATTGTACAATCAGTGAGCCATCAGCAGTACTCTTCTTCAGAGGACCTTCACGTGAAAGACATTCGAACTATTGGTGTTATGACAGGCGGTGGCGATGCACCGGGGCTGAATGCAGCGTTACGCGCCGTTGTTCGCCGGGCGATGCAAGCTCACCTGCGGGTGCTCGGGGTCCATCACGGTTGGAAAGGACTGATTCAAGGCAAAGTTGAGCCGCTGACACGATATTCAATTTCAGGGATTCTTCCTCGGGGCGGCACAATCCTTGGCACCTCGCGCATCAACCCACTGGAATCAGACGATACCCTGCATCGCATTCAGGAAAACTGGAAGCGGTTTGGACTTGATGCCCTGATTACCATTGGGGGCGATGGCACACTCAGTGCCGCCCTGCGCATGTGGCGTGATCAAGGGTACCCAATCGTCGGAATTCCAAAAACAATTGATAATGATGTGCGCGGCACCGACTTTACCCTTGGTTTTGATACCGCTGTGTCAATCGCCACCGAAGCCATTGACCGGTTACACAGCACGGCTGAATCCCACGACCGGGTCATGGTGGTCGAAGTGATGGGCCGTCATGCCGGTTGGATTGCCGCCACCTCAGCCATTGCCGGAGGTGCCGACATGGTGTTGGTACCGGAATATCCGTTCCGAATTTCCCGAATTTGCGAAATCATCAACCAGCGCAAATCGCTCGGGCGCTTTTTTTCAATCATCGTGGTGGCCGAGGATGCTCACCCGCATCCGGATGAAAACTTTCTTTCTGAACAAGATGCCCAGGAGGTATTTGAACATACCCGACTGGGCGGGATTGGCTCACTGCTTGGAAAAAAAATCGAGGAATTGACCGGGATTGTTACCCGCGTCACGGTGTTGGGATTTGTCCAGCGCGGGGGTGGGCCAACCGCTTTTGACCGAATGCTGGCCTCACGCATGGGGGTCAAAGCCGTGGATATGGTGCTCAACCATGAATTTGGCTCGATGACGGCCATCCAGGGAACGCATATGATCTCAGTTCCACTCGAACACGCCGTCTCTGGTATTAAGCTCCTGGATGACAGTATTTACCGCGATTGTGAAGTCTTTTTCGGGTAGCCTTCTGCTCACGACATGGCTGCCTGACTTTCCTTCCCTGCTGACAACAAGCAGCCACAATCCATCGCTTGTCTTAAACTCAAAACAACTCCTCAAATCCTTTTTTTTCAGATAGATCCCCTGGATTCCCCATCCAGGCGGCGCTGTGCCTTGTTACATCAATGTCAGATGGATTTAACACGATCAGCAAAAAAAATTAACGCCTCCTCAGTAAGCTCGCCGCTTCAACCTTACTTATCATCCTGCATTGATTCTATTCGAACCTTTCGGCGTGACATTCCTCTCACTCAGTCACAGCCGCTGACTCAACCGAGTCCCAAGATTATTTCGTGTGTTTTCTCTTTTTTTCAAATCTCATGAGGTACAACGTATGACAGTTCGTCCACGTGCAGCCTTGACTCAGGCCTGCGCCTTCCTGACGTGTATCTGTCTGGTGGGAACGCCATTGACAGCACTCGGTGCGCCGCTCATTCAAGCCGCGCCATCAGGAAAATCGGCAACTGCCCAAAAGAACGCAGATAAACCCGGCAAAGTGGCCGGACTGGTCGTGAATGTGGCAACGGGTGATCCAATCCCCAACGCCGGAGTCGAAATTGTTTCGACCCAGCAGACTTTCTACACGGACAATGACGGCAATTTTGTCCTGACACTCCCACCCGGAGACTACGAAGTCCGCGTTTTCAAGTCCGGTTTTGTTGACACGAAAAAACCCGTCACCATCGTGGCGGGAGATGTGTTTCCGCTTGATTTTGCCCTTTCAACGACCGGAAGCGGCGAAGTGGTCGAAGTCAACGCCACCAGCGGCAGCACTGAAATTGCAATGGTCGAAGAACGCAAGACGGCGAGCACGATTGTTGATTCGCTCTCATTGCGTGAAATCAACAATGACGTCGCCGGAGACGCCGCCGGGGTGTTGCAGCGCGCACCGGGACTTTCAATCGTTGACAACAAATTTGTCTATGTTCGGGGATTGGGAGATCGTTACAGCAACACCGTCATGAATGACGCCGTGATGCCGACGCCCCAGGCCGAACGCAAAGTGGTGCCGCTTGACCAGGTGCCATCTGATCTGATTCAGAACTTGAAGATTTTGAAAACCTTTACCCCGGATCAACCGGGTGAATTTGCCGGTGGATTGGTCAAAATTGAAACCCTTGAGTTTCCCAACCGCTCGTCGCTGAAATTCTCAACGTCGTTTGGCGGCAACACCCAGACCACGTTCCAGGATATGCTGACCGCACCCGGAGACCGGCTTGATTTTCTGGGTTTTGGATTGGGACGGCGTTCACTGCCATCAATTATTCCAAACAAGCCACTGGTGCGCGGCAGCGACCTGCTGCCCGGATTTACGCCCCAGGAATTACAGACCTTTGGTCGCGCATTTGAAAATGTCTGGGAACCACGTAAATCAACCGCACCGATCAATCAAAGTTATAGCCTCGCTGGCAGCACCCAAATCGGAAAGCTCGGCTTTATCGGCACCCTCACCTATGGCAACAGTTCAACGGTGACTCCGGAAATCCAGCGCTATCCGCGTGTGTCAACCGGTCCAGATGGCACCCCGGTGGTCAGCGCCCAAAACCTGTACGACTATGTGTCAGGCGTCAACAGCGTTCGGCTTGGGTTGCTTGGCAATGCAGCCTACAAACTCAATGACAAGAACAAATTCCTGTTCAAAAACTTCTTTAGCAATGATTCACGCGACGAAGCGCGCGAGTTTCAAGGCTATTTTGATGACCGGACGACCGACATTCTGAATCGTCGTCTGCGCTATACCCGCACCCGAACCGAAACCCACCAACTGGCTGGCGATCATCTGGTCAGCAAACTGGGGGATAGCATCATTACCTGGCGCTTTACCTACTCTCGGGCGCTGCTTGACGAGCCGGATCTGCGCGAAACGCTCTATGACTTTAACTCCAGCCTGGGCAAATTTGTGTTTTTCCAGGGTGGACAGAGCGGCTTCCGGATGTTTACCAAAATGCGTGAAAACATCCGCGAACCAGCGATTGACTGGTCAAAGTTCGTCTTTAAATCAAACGTCACATTTAACTTCAAAGCCGGTTTCCAGTTTACCAACCGCGACCGATCCTTCAATGCCCGCCGCTTGCGCTTTACCGCCCGCAGCCTGGCTGGAATTGATACTTCCCTGTCGCCAGAAAATCTGTTTGAAGCGTCAAACATCAACCCTGAAGGATTTGAAGTCCAGGAAAACACCCGCCCAACCGACTTTTTCGTGGCCAAACAGGATATTATTGCCGGGTATGGCATGGCGGATGTTACCTATAACAAATTCCGATTGATTTTTGGTGCACGGGTTGAAAACTCAGAACAGCAAGTTCAGACCTTTGAACTGTTCTCATCAAACCCTGAACCAACCCGAGCCACGCTGGAAAACACCGATGTCCTGCCCAGCATCGGGTTTGTCTATAACATCAAACCAAATATCAATCTGCGACTCGGCTACAGTCAGACGGTGACCCGCCCACAATTCCGCGAACTCAGCCCGTTTGAATTTACTGAAGCCACTGGCGGTCGCTCGACGCTTGGGAACCCAAATCTGGTGCGCACCAAAATTCAAAATTATGACGCCCGGTTTGAAATATTCCAGTCCTCAGGCCGATTGTTTGCGGTGAGCTTTTTCTATAAAAACCTGCGCAATCCGATTGAGCCGGTGGTTGAAGCCACGGCCAATCTGCGCACCTCATACCGCAACGCTGACAAAGCCAAAAACCGGGGACTGGAATTTGAAATGCGCCAGAGCCTGGGCAAGCTTTCCTCCCGGTTGGAAAACCTGACGCTCACGGCCAATTACACTTTTGTAGATTCATCGGTTGAAATCGGCCCTGAAGCGCTTGAATTGTTGACCTCGAAAAATCGCCCACTTGCCGGCCAATCAACCCACCTGATCAACCTGTCGCTTGATTATGACATTCCAAAATTCCGCAGCTTTGCGCGTGTTCTCTATAACTACACCGGAGAACGCATCAGCGATGTTGGCGCATTAGGAATCCCGGATATTAAGGAAAAAGGCTACCCGGCCCTCGATGTGCTCTTCAGCAAAAAGCTGGGGGGTGAAAATGGCAAATGGGAAGTCAAATTCAGCGGTGAGAATCTGCTCAACCGGCTGGTTCGATTCAAGATTGACGACGATTTCCCCTTCCAGGTCTATCGCCGGGGACGGACTTTCGGCGCGGGCCTTTCCTACACGTTCTTTTAAAACAGTCAGTAGTCAATAGTGAGTCGTCAGTCGTCCACAAACCTTCGGACATATCACTGACCACTCACTGTCACTCAATGACATTCATTTCTGCTCATCAGGCTTCACTGATGACTCATTTATTCGGAGAAGTATCCATGACGAGGAAACTGTTTACTGTTGCAGTACTGGGGCTGTTGGCGTCCCTTTCAATCTTTGTGACTTCGGGCCGGTCGGTTGTTTCAGCCAACCACACAGCACAACCTGCCCTGCAATCAGACAATAACCAGACCCAGATTGAGCTTGATGAAGATGAAGCCGACGATAACGACGGCGAGTTCTGGTACGAACCCCAACCAGAACGCCAGGGCGATGTTGTGACCCTGCGCGGCAATATTACCCAAAACACGACGCTCAAGGCCAACAAACGCTATGTGCTTGAAGGCGGTGTGTTTGTCAAAGCCCCAGCCAAATTGAAAATCAAACCTGGCACCCAGATTTTCGGCGGCCCAAACAGCTTCCTGGCGATTGAGCGCGGGGCGCAGATCATTGCCAAAGGCAAGGCCAACAAACCCATCGTGTTTACCAGTGCCCAGAATGCTGGAAGCCGAAAATTTGGTGACTGGGGTGGATTGATCATCAACGGCAGCGCACCGATGAACATTCAAAACTTCCAGGGTGAAGGCGGCACCGGTGCGGCGGGCGGCACCAACGCGGCTGACAACAGCGGCGTGTTGCAATTTGTCCGCGTCGAGTTTGGCGGATTTCCGATCACGCCGCAAAACGAACTGAACGGCATTGCCTTCCAGGGCGTCGGCAACGGCACCGTGGTTGAAAACGTGGAAGTCTTGGAATCAGGCGATGATTCGTTTGAATTCTTTGGCGGAACGGTCAACGTTAAACGCCTGCTCTCACTTGGCAACGGTGATGATTCCTTTGACTGGGTGAACGGTTGGGTTGGCAAGGCGCAATTCCTGATTGCCCTGCGTGATGGAACGACTGAGGCCCAAAACGGGGTCGAAGCCGACAACCTCAACGAAGCCAACGATCAGTTGCCACGTTCGGCGCCAACGATCTACAACATGACGCTGATTGGCGATCTTGAAACCAAATCAAGCTCGGCTTTCGGGATGCTGCTCCGTGTCGGAACAGCCGGAACGTTCCGCAATATCATTGTGATGAATTTCCGCGAGTTCGGTATCCGGGTTCAGAATGACTCCAGCCTGACTCAGCTCCAAAATGGTGCGTTGAGTGTGGATGGATTAATTGTGAACGGCAATGCCAAAGGCAACTTCCAGTTTGTCGCCAACTCCGGCTCACCGGATCCAGGTGACCTGTCAAACCTCTTCCGCAACGTGAGCACCGACGATCCAAAACTGACCAATATCAGCAAGACCGCCACCCCGGCTGATTTCCGGCCACAAACCGGCTCACCAGCCCTCAATCAGGCGCTGGTGGCGTCACGTCCGCAAGGTGATACCTTCTTTGAAGCGGCCAACTTCCTGGGCGGCATGGGCTCAGGTGCAAATGATGACTGGACCAAAGGCTGGGCCTCGTTTGTTCGAAAATAGGATCAGTTTGTAGTCAGTAGTCAGTAGTTTACTCAGTTTATTTGATTGAATTACTTGACTGCTTCGTCATACAAGGATTCCATTGCAAATTGGTAGACTTGATGACGTAGCGAAATAGCACATCACCCAACGAGCCATGAGTTTTCATGGCTCGTTGGTGTTTCAACCAGGATTAAGAAGACAATGCACACACGTTGGAAATGCTTGAGTGGAAAGAATATCGCGAGTTTGACACTTGGAATGAGCCTTCTGTGGTTTGTCGGATGCAATACTCCTGCGCCATCACCACAGCCGCCATCTTCGACTTCCCTTCCCGCTCCGGCGCGAGTTCAACCAGCTCAACCAGAACCTTCGATTGAAGAGCCGCTCCCAAAATTACCAGATAAAAACCGAAAACTGGCGAAAACCTACCCATCAGCCGAAGAGCTGACCAAAGCCTTTTTGAAGGCGCTGGCTGACAAACCAAATGCGAAAGCTCTGCTCACCTTTGCCTTTACCAAAGATGAATATTGCCAGTATCTGGTGCCGGAGCTTCCTGGTGGGAAAATCCCGAATGTCAACTGTGACTTTTTGTGGAATCAGGATCAAATCCCCAGCAGTTATGGTCTGCAATCCACCCTTTCGAACTACAGCGGAAAAAAGTACACCTTTGTCAGCATCAGTTTTACCAAAAAACCTGAAACCTATGGAACAT
The DNA here is from genome assembly GCA_964639175.1 of uncultured Clostridia bacterium. Taxonomy (GTDB): domain Bacteria; phylum Acidobacteriota; class Blastocatellia; order Chloracidobacteriales; family Chloracidobacteriaceae; genus JACQXX01. The sequence continues at coordinate 1,599 of CAZXCE010000301.1, read as the reverse complement.
ATCGGGTTTATCGGTTTCCACGGGTGAAGGTACGGACGGAAGCCAATACCGAGGAAGTCATTATCCCCTTTGGCCCGGTGGTTGAAATTGATGGAAAATTCAAGCTGTATGGGTTTGGGAAAGACGACTAAGGGGCGAAGCCCACAGTTATGGCCAGGATGAAATTCAGGTCGAACAAGGGCATCGTTTGATACCAGCAGCAAAAACACAGAGTTTCTTATCCTGGTGCTTATGCCAGGTACCATCTGGGTCTGGTCTGGTTCCACACCTGACCATTCATCCTGCATTCATATCGATTGTGCTAGGCTTTGATTCAAGATAAACACCTGTATTTTTGATGAGAACACAACTGATCTCAACCAGTTTTAAAAGTAGTTACGCTTGATTTCCCGCCCCTGAATCAAAGCCATTTTGACTCCCACCGATTCAATCCGCTGTAAGCAGTACAGGTTGAAAAATCACTTTTTCAACCAGGAGGTAGACTTATGCCCGGTCAAATATTGAAGTTTTCGAAAGTATCTTTTGCAGTTGCCCTGCTTGGACTTTGTATCACGTTCTCAATGGTGCCACAGGCTTTTGCCCAGGTAGCTCCCCGGTATGAAATTCTTGAACTGATACCGCCGGGCAGTGCCCCAACCACAACTTCCGTTGCCAATAGCATTAATAATACTGGCCAGGTGGCGATTGCCAGCAACGGCCATGTCTGGTTGTGGGAAGCCAGTACCAATCTCTACACTGATCTGGGAGTAGGAACCCCAATGCAAATCAATCGGTTTGGCAAAATCATGGGGAATTCTGCAACGGGAACAACTATCTGGGAAAAAGGTGTTCCCCCAGTAGCGGTCACGGCCCCCCCAGTCGCCCTGGCGTTTAATGACAATGGCAACATTGCTGGATTCTATACCCGGGCTTATCAAACGTATCGAGGATATTTTTGGAAGGCCGGAGTTTTTACCGAGATAAAAACATTTACGGGAACGACCTATGGCAGTAGCCGGGCCCTGACCATGAATAATCTGGATCAGGTGGCTGGAATCGCTGATGCTCAACCAGGTCACGCCAATGTTTTTATCTGGCAAAATGGCAAAATGACCAATAAAGGCCGCTATGGGTTTGACTATGCGGAATGCGATGCCATCAATGACCGGGGACAAATGGCTGTATCTGGGTTCCGGGTTAATACTTATATCTATGACACGGTTTTTGTTGACGGTACAACCACAGTGAAAATCGGGAAGCTGCCCGGAGGTGGCGACACCGTACCTGATGCGATGAACAATGTTGGTGACATTGTGGGAACTTCAAATGGAATTCCATTTCTGTGGACCAACCGGAAAATGTATAACCTGAATAACTTTGTCACTGGTAGTGGATGGATTGTGTCTGGAGTGAACGACATCAACGACCAGGGCTGGATCGTGGGGTATGGTCAATTCAACAACGTGACCCGTGCTTTTGTGATGCGACCATTACCGTAAGTTTTTTTCAGATGAAAAACTCTTAGAGAGCGTTAAAAATTATCTTCCCGTTTTCATTTGGAGGGCGGCATTTGGATTGAGCATCCTGAAAGGCTGCCGTTCGGATAGCCGGTGGTTGCGA
>CAZXCE010000300.1:0-9931 GCA_964639175.1 uncultured Clostridia bacterium | reverse complement strand
TGATCCTGACGATTCCTGTGATCTGGGGTGATGTGGGGGATTCAGGTTGATCGTTCGGACATCGAAAAAATTTGGGTAATGACAAGACCCGGAACCCGGAACCCGGAACCCGATCTGTTCTTCCTTCAACAGCATCGGGTTGGCCCGCCATATCCAGTGGCTTTCAGTGCGTCGTCCGGCGCGGCATCCGGGTGGATTGACACCCGGCCGCGATAGACGCCAATCCAGGTCCAGAGCGCAGTTCCAAGCGTGAGAACGACCAGCGTGATAAATACAATGGCCAGAACGGCATCCAGACGATTGTTAAAAATCAATTGGGCATTTTTGGCACTGAACGGTTGTTCGGCCAGTTTGGCGGCGGCTGAAAGAAACCCGATTTTCGGGTTGGCTGACCAGACCTTTTGATAGGTTGCTGTAAACGTCACCGCCACCAGCCACACGAGTGGAGCCACAGTTATCCACACAAATCGTGCTTTTCCAATCCGAATCAGAATCGTGGTGGCCACGGTCAATGCCAGAATCGCGAGCAACTGGTTGGCAATGCCAAACAGGGGCCACAGCGAGTTGATCCCTCCCAGTGGGTCAATCACCCCTTGATACAGAAAATACCCCCAGCCGGCAACAATGAGCGCGCTGGCTAAAATTGCCGCCGGGTAGCTCTCAGTTTTTCCAAGCGGTTTCCAAATCTGTCCGAGCAAGTCTTGCAAAATGAAGCGTCCAACGCGTGTTCCAGCATCCAGCGTGGTGAGGATAAAAAGGGCCTCGAACATAATCGCGAAGTGATACCAGAGCGACATCAAGTGCACGCCGCCCAGGGCTTCGGCAAAGATTTTGGCCATTCCAACCGCAAGCGTTGGAGCGCCGCCCGTCCGTCCCCAGAGGGTATCTTCACCGACCTGTCGGGCCAGGGTTTCCATGTGTTCGGGTGTGATGACAAATCCCCAACTTTGAATGGTTTGGGCAGCAGCCACTGGATTGGGGCCAAGGAGCGCCGGAGCTGAGTTAATCGCAAAGTAAATGCCCGGATCCAGCACCGTCGCCGCCACCATGGCCATAATTGCAACAAACGACTCGGTTAACATCCCGCCGTAGCCAATCATTGGCGCGTCCCATTCACGGGCAATGAGTTTTGGCGTTGTCCCCGATGCCACCAGCGAATGAAACCCGGAAATGGCACCACAGGCAATCGTGATAAAACAGAACGGGAAGATCTTTCCGGCAAAAACTGGTCCATTTCCATCCACAAATCGGGTGAACGCCGGCATTTGCAAATCAGGTCGCAGGATAAAAATCCCCAGCGCGAGTGCCACCACCGTTCCAACTTTGACAAATGTGGAAAGATAATCGCGCGGGGCGAGCAACAGCCAGATGGGCAACACCGATGCCGCAAACCCATAGCCGATGAGCAGAAAGGCCAGGGTTTTCCCATCGTAGGTAAAGAGGGGTGCGAGTGTGGCTGATTCCGCGACCCAGCGGCCTCCGATAACTGAGAGAAACAGCAAAACCAGCCCGATGACCGAGGTTTCAAAGACACTTCCGGGTCGAACAAATCGCATCCAGAGGCCCATCAAAATCGCAATCGGAATTGTGGCGGCGATGGTAAACGTTCCCCACGGGCTCGATTTCAGCGCATTGACGACCACCAGTGCCAGTACGGCCATCAAGATGATCATAATCATCAAAATCGTGATGAGGGCCAGCAGACTGCCAAACGTTCCAATCTCATCCTTTGCGATTTGACCAATTGAGCGTCCTTTGCGCCGCATCGAGCCGACCAGAATCACAAAGTCCTGGACTGCCCCACCTAAGATCACGCCAACGATAATCCAGAGTGTGCCTGGGAGATATCCGAACTGAGCCGCCAGTGTCGGGCCAATCAACGGCCCCGGCCCGGCAATCGCAGCGAAGTGGTGACCATAGAGTACCCAGCGGTTGGTCGGAACAAAGTCCTTTCCGTCTTCCTGAGTCACCGCTGGAGTCTGGCGGCTATCGTCAAGTTCATAGACTTTGAGCGCCAGATAGCGGCAATAAAAGCGATAGCCGACGGCATACACGCACAGAGATGCTGCCACCAGCCACAAGGCACTGATCGGTTCGCCACGATGGAGCGCAATCTTGCCCAGGGCAAACGCACCGATGACTGTGATTACTCCCCACAGCAGACGTTGTTGAAGGTTCATAAAACCATTGAGGGTTCAGGGTTTAGGGTTCAGGGTATAATGCCGGGATACGGATCTCTCGCGCCCGTAGGGTCAGCATCGAAGACCTGTGGTGAGACGCCCACAGTTTCTGACCAAGAAAGTTCTTGCCAATATGCCGAGGAACGAAGGAAACTGCAAGTCCATCCCTTTTCAGAAAAATCGCCGCGCCAACGACATTTTTTCAACCAGAACAAAAAGAGAGGCTGTTATGCGACTTTGGCTCTGTGGTGGATTGATTCTGTTGACCCTGCTCAGTGGGTGTAGCGGGTTCACGGAAAATTCTAAGAAAGGTGACTCAAAAGGCAAACTTGAAGCAACTGATGATGGTTCATCCCGAGATTCAAAAACTACAGGCGGGCAGGGGAAGGCAAGTGATGGGAAATCACTCTACTTCAACCGTGAAATCACTGACCGCGATCTGGAAGGCCGGACGCTCAGAGAGCTGGCGTTAATCCGCAATACAATTTTTGCCCGTGCCGGGAACCCGTTCCGAAAACAGTGGTTACACGATTATTTCACTGCCCAGACATGGTACAAACCGCTTGAGCGAATGGATGACAGCAAGCTCACGGAGCTTGATCGGCGCAACGCGTCATTTATTGCCGACTATGAAGCCGGGATTTCAAAATCTGATCTCGCGGCTCAGAAAGCCAGACTCCTCGAAAAGTCAGGCAAAGCCATTTTGAGCGAAGAAGAGCGCATCGAACTTTCGCTGCTGGCCCGTTCGCTGGGCGAAGCACCGACAGATGAAGCCGGGGAGGCGTCGCCGCTCGACAACCCGAAACTCCTCGACAAGCTGCTCAGGGTAGATCAATTGAAAGATTATTCGTTGCGGGATCTGCAATTGCTGCGCAACACAATTTATGCCCGGCGGGGACGTGGTTTTAAGCGTGAGTCAATCCGCGAATACTTTAGCCGGATGGAATGGTATCGCGAAGATCCGACCTACACCGACGCCATGCTGAATGAAACTGATAAGCGAAATATTCAGATTATTCTCAGCGTCGAACAGGAACTTGGCGGGCCGTTGCAAGGAGACAACTGGTTTGGCGGTGCTTGATAAAGCTGGACTTGATTCCCCAGTTTGGGGAAGAGGCGAAGTATTAAAACGAGTGAATCGGAATCAGAATCGTATGTATACCGCACTTCGCGAGTATAAAAGTGAACGTGGAAAAGAGTACCGAATCTTTCAGGGAAATGCTCTGATTGGCGTTGTTCCCGACCCTGATTTCGGCGCCGAGATACAGGTTGGAAAAAAGATATTCCACGTCAGACAGGTTTCGGCTGGATTGTTGTTTTGGCGTGGTCATTACCAGTTTGAAACCGGCACTGAAATTATTGCAAAAACAGAGTTTCTCAATGTGGAGCGAACAAAATTTCAATGCTTTATTTTCAGTGAAAACAAAACATACCTGGCAAAAACGCCGCTTTTGAAAGAGAGTTATTTTGAGGTTTTTTTGAACCGGGAAAACCTGGGAAAAATATCAAAAGAAAAAACTTCGGATGATAAAAACATATATCGGGAAATTCGCATTGAACTTCCCGATTCGATTTCGATGCCCGTTCAGATGTTTATGCTCTGGTGTGCGCTTCAACTATGGGATGGGATGTTGCCCTGAGGCTGGTCGCGCCTGCACCAAAACTGTAGAGCCTGGTGTAGAAGGTTATTTTACCCTTCGCAATTGCACCAGTTTCGGTCCTGGATCGTGCGGATGCCCGGTTCCGGTTTGTCCAAAGCTTAAAACATCCATCGGACAACTCACCACGCAGGCTGAACAGCGGACGCACTGGACGTCATCCATCGGGCGGCCCTGGCTGGCATAGCCCATAACATCAATGCCCATGTGACAAACTTTGGTGCAAATGTTGCAGCTAATGCACTTCTTTTTGTCTGAGAAAATCCGGTAGCGTGAAAACCTGGCGTAAATATGCATCAATGCAGCCAGCGGGCAGCCGTAGCGGCACCAGATGCGGCCTGAATAAAAGAAGTAAACGGCCAGTGGAATTGCCCCCGCAAACGCCACATCCACCACGAGCGAATACAGGTTCTTGAGTCCAAGGCTGAGTTTCGCGAGCGTCAGGCTGCCGAGCCTGGCCGTACGGAAGACCGAGCCTTCGGGTGTCCAGTGTCCAAGCGCCCACAAAATGGTGATCAGCACAATTGCAGCCAGGATTACCTGTCCGAGATTTTCCCAGCGTTTGGCTTTTTCACCGTGTGGTGCCAGCGTCCGATAGTCATCGCCCAGGGTTTCGGCCAGTGCTCCGCAGGAACAAATCCAGCCGCAATAGGCGCCTTTCCCAAAGTAATAAATCAGCGCCGGAATGATGACAAATGTCTGCAAAATACTCATTCCAAGCCAGAAGGCACTCGGCTCACCCGTCAGAACATTATGAATATAGAGCGGATAGGCCAGCACCAGTCCATACACATTGGAATAGGATTGGTTAGGAAAGACATAGGTTTCCATCCAGTTTGGCAGGTGAATCAAGCCGCTTTTGACGCCAAACTCCAATCCGTAGGGAAGTCCAAAGAGCATCACAACCTGAAAGAAGATGAGCGAAATGGTTTGTTTCGTGATGTAGTCGTTTTTCTTGGTGACAATTCGCCGGATGCCAAACACCAGAATCGCCAGACTATAGAGCGCGCTGTACCAGAAATATTGATCGAGCCCAAGCAATTTGTACGGCGCTGGTTTGCCATCTGGCCCAACGTGGTCACAGACCAGAAATAAAGACAAAAGCGTGATGCCCGTGGTCACAACTGCCGTCAGCAGGGGGGGCACAAGGCTTTGAAAACTGGTCAGTTTATGGCGGTTCGTCGTCCAGTAAACATACAACACTGCCGCCATCATGGCGATGACGGTCAGACCCGGAATCGCCAGTACTCCGATTTTGGCGCCGAGCGAAGCTTCCGGCGTGAGTTTCCCGGCGACGCTCTTGCCAAAATAGACCATTGAAAAGACAAACAGCGAAAGGCCAAAGAGGGCGAAGCGGGCGGCGGTCCAGGTGTTTTCAATCGTGATGCCGAGTCGTTCGAGGAACTCATAGGGCAGTTCCTTGCCAATCATGGTGAACACCACATCGTTGGGAAGGCTTCGGGTTTCTTTGCCAATTTGAAGCACCACTGAGGTTTCGGTGATTTCCTTGACGGTCGAGTGATAGAGCACTGTGACTTTCCCGGCCTGAAAAAGTGTTTCCAGTTGCCGGGCATTGCCTTCTTTAATGCGTGAAAAATCCCCTTTGCGATAAGAAATCGTGACGTTGTTTCCGGTTTCAGCCAGGGCAATTGCCGTTTCAATGGCGGAATCACCGCCGCCAACGACCAGGATGTTTTGATCACGGTAATCAAGCGGACTAAACAACCGGTCAGAAACTTTCGGCAGCTTTTCGCCTGGAACATTGAGCGTGCGTGATTTTCCAGCTTTTCCAGTCGCCAGCACGATAAATCTGGCTTTCACGGCTGGTTTGTCCTCGACGGTGACTTCAAAAACGCCATCCTGGTTTTTGCGAACATCGCGCACATTCATACCTTCCAGAATGCTGAGTTGCTCGCGGTCAAGGAGCTGGAACCAGGTAGCCAGGGTTTCTTCTTTAGTTGATTCGACCACTGGAAGTTCACTGGGATTGGCAATTTGCATGGGTTCGGCAAAGATCGGCTTGCCTTTGGGGAAATTCACAATTGTGTTGGCAATCCGAACGCCTTCGAGCACTACATATCGCAGCCCCTTGCGTTTAGCGTGGAGGGCTGCGGCCAATCCTGCCGCGCCAGCCCCAAGAATAGCCACGTCATACACTGAATCATCGGCTAGGGCTGACGATTGTGCCAGTCGCGTGGCAATGTGCCCGATGACTTCAAAGCCTTGCTTGGCGGCAAATTTCAGGAGCGGCAGACCGGACAGATCGCCTACAATATAGAGTCCATCAACTTGTGATTGATACTTTTCTCGAATGACCGGATAGCGGACGACCTCGCCAGTCGGTGTTCCGTGCTGTAACCAGTTGAAATAACTTGAAATCAGATTTGTCATATCAATTTGAGTCAGTAGTCAGTTGTTAGTAGTCAGTCCTTCACTAAATTTATTTGATTGAATTACTTTACTGCCTGTGAATATAAGGTCAGGAATTAAATTCACTATGAGGAGAGTTTTCCTTGATTACTCACTATTTTACTTTGATTGGGTGTGCAGGGTTTAATCCCAGGGAAGCTGGAAAATATTCTTACCGATTGAATCTTTGGGATTGGATTTCTTCGGAATAGAAAAACTCAGCCGTGGATTTCACCCGGCACTCAACGCCTCCAAATCTCATGACCACATTCAACCAACAATCTGGCTTCATTCCATCCATGAAGCCCAATTGGGATCATTTTTTGGAATCGGAAAAGAGAGCACACATAAAAGAAGGTGTCTTTTCCTGAACCCTGAACCCTGAACCCCAATAGTCTGAGAGCCAAGCTATGACCTGGGATCGCTTTATTTTTATCAGTTTATTTTTGGTTGTATTCTCAATGACCACCGGCTGCAATCAAACTGCGCCGGCACCAAATCTTCCACCTGTCTCAACCCCGCCACCAGCCGGGAAAGCCGAAACCTTCTCACACGCTGAATTTGACACGCTCCTCAAAAAATATGTCGTTGGTGGCCGTGTGAAATACAGCGAATGGGTCGCTAATGCGGCTGACAAAGCTGCTCTGGCCGAGTATGTCAAACGGCTGGCGACAGCCCACCCTGAATACCTCCCTGAAAATGACCAGAAAGCCTTCTGGATCAATGCTTATAATGCCATCACACTCAATTCAGTACTTGAGAAATATCCATTGAAAAGCGTGAATTTCGACGCCTTGAAAGACCCCAAAGCCAAAAACTTCTGGCAAACTCCCTATCCGGTTGCCAATACTGAGCTTTCGCTCGATCAAATCGAAAATAAAGTGCTCAGACCGCGCTACAAAGATCCCCGCATCCATTTTGCGATCAACTGTGCTTCGGTTGGTTGCCCAAACTTGCAGCCACGGGCCTTTGAGGGCAAAGACCTGAACGAATTTCTGGATACTGTCACGCGTGAATTTCTGGCCGATGCGACCAAAGGCGCCAACTGGGATGCGGCATCCGGGAGACTTTCCGTCTCTTCGATTTTTGACTGGTATCAGGACGATTTTGGAAATGTCCCGTCGTTTGTCGCAAAATACCGGTCAGACGTCACGGCTGCCAATGCTAAAGTTGTCTTCCTAACCTACGATTGGAATCTCAATCAGTCAAATTAACTCATCAGAATCGAGTTCCGGGTTCCGGATTCCGGGTTCTAAAAGCCATAAATTCAAGAATGAGAAGGTTTAAATCATGAACTTAAAGACAATGTCACTTTCAGGATTATCCGCACTGCTTGGTTTGACACTGCTGGCTGGGCCCGCCCTGGCATCTGGCGGTGGTGGTGGCGCCATCAGCCCGCCACGTCCGGGCGCCACTGATGCCTTTGCTCCAACCAAAGCCGTGCGCGCCACGGTGCTCAGTGTTGATACCGCAAAAAACACGGTCACCATCAAAGACCAGAAGAATCGTGAACTCATCCTCACCCTCACCAAAAAAACGAAATTCAAAGCTGAAGATTCAGCCGCTTTCGGTGGCCGCAAAGACTTGACGGTTTCCGATCTGGTGGCCAATACCAGCGTCAAGGTGATGTATCAGGAAGTTAATAAAATGGCGGTTGAAATCAAAGTGTTGAAACAGTAACGGGCATTGCTGGTGCTGCCCGGTTTAATGAAGAGAAGGAGGCGAGGTCGTGAATGGCTGGTTCTTTTCACTCCCTCTTTCGGTACTGGTTTGTTATATGGAAGGAAATGGTATGCCGCTTCTAAAATATTCTATTCGAAACAGATATCGTTCAGTATTTCAACTTTTCAGCTTGTGTCTTGTGATTTTTGGAATGTCAGTCGCCGCCATTGCCCAATCGTCGGGGCCGGCAATTTCAAATGTTTCAATTTCTAAAAATGCCAGTGGTCAGGTTCGGGCCAATGTCACCGGTTCCGGGTTTGTCAAAGGCGGGAGTACCGTTGAAATCAACGGGGTTGCCGCTCAAAAAACCAAAGCGCTGAAAAATGGAACGGCCAGTGATGGTAGCCCAACCCGACTGAGAGCCACAGATGACCGATTAGCCGCGATCAACACCAGCGGTGATCAAACGGTTTTTCAAGTATTGAACACCGCTTCGGGTCAGCGCTCCGAAGTTTTTGTCGCCAATGCCACCGCCCGTCCCCAGTTGACGCGCATTCAAGAAGCCGCTGGAAAAGCTGGAACCACCGTTACCACAGTCATCGAAGGTCGCAATCTGTATGGCGGCACTGTCACCGTCAGTGCTGAAGGCGTTACGATTTCGACCACAACGTCAGTGAATCCGACGCAACTCCCGGTGACTTTTGTGATTGCCCAGGATGCAGTGGTTGGAAAACACACCGTTACGGTTACAACCACGGCTGGAACTGCCCAAAGCGAAACCGTGAGTTTTACCGTCACGGCGCCGGACGAAACCAAACCAGTTGTGAGCGGAATTGACCCGGCCAGTGGAATCCAGGGAGAAACTGTCAATGCCGTCATTAGCGGCTTTCGACTGGGCGGTGCCAGTGCTGTTGCGCTGAGCGGAAGTGGTGCCACAGTTGCCGTTTTGCCGGGCGGAACGGAAACCAGTTTTCCAGTGGCGATTACCATCCAGGATGCAGCGGCGCCTGGGGCTCGAACGTTGAGTGTGACGACACCCAATGGTGTTTCCTCGGAAAACGTAACCTTCACCATCACTGAAAAACCAGCACCTGGTCGCACCGTCGAACTGATCCAGTTTGGGAAAAGTCCGGATACCGGTCCAGACATTTATCACATGACCGAAGTCCCCGATGGCTCGTATGTCGTGACCCAGTATTCAACCCGGTCACTGGTGTTGCTTACTTCGACGGGTGGGGTTCGTCAGGTGCAGCGCAATTCGTTCCTGCTGGTTTCCTCGATTGCTTTTTACAGTACCGAAGTCGCCTACACGACCTGCGTGCCCACGATTCTGGCGTCCCGTTCCTTCCGATCTTCCGATTTCGGTGCCGAAGGCATTGCCCCAGGGAACCTGGGTGGCGTTTCAAATCCACGGTATATGCTTGGCGTAGACGGTCTGGTTTCGCGCACGTTCTTCCTGTCGAATGGCGGCACTGGGGAAATCCGGTTTATTGACCCTGATACCCGCTCCACTGGTCGGGTGATTGCGCGTGGATTTGGTCTCTCGACCACTGATGCCAACACTCGCGGGCTCGAACAACTGGCCTATAACAAAGCGTCCCGGACAATTTTCGCCCTTGATTCTTCCCGTGGCGTGCTGGTGGCCGTTGACGAAGCGACTGGCAATCAACGCGTGTTGCGCAATGGGTTTCAATATCCATTTGGACTGGTTTTGATGCCAAACGGCAATCTGCTGGTTTCAGACCGTGGAAATGGAATGTTGACCGAAGTCACCCAAACCGGCCAACTGGTTGCGACTTATGACACCAAACAAGGGGCTGATGCACTCCGGGGGTTATTTGTAAACTCACGCGGTGAAATCTTCCTGCTGGTTGATAAAACACAGACCATCTTTCGGGTTCGATTCAACTAATTGACCACCGCACTGGGAAGATCCGAATGAAGAAATCCTTTAGTGGTTAGTGGCTAGTGGTTAGTGACAAGTAGTTAGTGCCCGGTGCCTGGTGCTTTGGAACCAATACC
>CAZXCE010000299.1:0-9934 GCA_964639175.1 uncultured Clostridia bacterium | reverse complement strand
GACCGTGCTCCAAGGAACTTATTTTTTAACGCCCCCTAACCACTAACCACTAACCACTAACCACTTTCTTCATTCTTCATTCTTCATTCTTCATTCAATTCAGTGGTGCTCCAGTTTGAGCAGGTGGGCGGTGACATCGCCTTCACCGGTGACGATAGATAGTTTTGTTTCGTCATTTTTAGCAACTTCAGGTTTTTTGGTCGTGTTTTGCGTGAGGAATTCTTGAATGGCTTTGATTTGCACGGTATCGGTAACCAGGCCCCGGTCAGTTGGATTAACCTGTCCTTTGACTGCCTCCAGCGAGGAAACTGGATTTTTTGCCCAGATGATCCACACTTTTTCAGTTCCTTCCTGTTGATCCATCTGCCAGGGTTTTTCGCCTGGAAGTTGTAGCTCCTGATTGGCTTTGACCAGAGAGTTTCCCTCGTTGAGGTTGGGTTTGGGAAAGAGCAGGACGTAATGCGGCAAGCCCTGAATGCTGGCTGGACCTTCGTTCACAATATATAAATTGCCATCATTCGGGCTTGAAAACGTCATCCAGACCTGATCCCCAGCCGAAAAAATGACTTCGCCGGGCAGGCGAAACGGTTTGTCTTTAGGAAACAATTCCGGGTTTTTACGCACGGTCAGCCAGTAATTGAAAGATCGTTTCACCACAGTCGGCGGCGGTTTTTCACCGGGTGGAGGCGGCGGGGCCGGAGATGGTGACAACATCGTCATTCCAATCGCTCCGACAATGGCGAGCACCACTGCCCCAATGCCAACTGGAACCAGTGGAAATTTTTTCACCGGCGGCGGCACCGTTGCTATTGAGTCTGAATGAGGTGGGGTGGGCTCCTTCGCTTCACCAGGTTTTGGGGCGGTATCACCTTTATGAGCTGCAACAGTGGCTCGTGCTGCGTTGGGGTTCGTGGCCAGATGGTCTACGTGAACGGGCGGTTTGCTGTCGGGAGAACTGGATTGATGAGTTTTTAAGAGGTATTCGGCCAGTTGATCACAAAATTCCCGTGCCTGGGCCGGGCGATCCTGTGGGTTATAGCTGAGTGTTTTCAGCAACAGGTCAGCCACCTCAACCGGCAAATCAGCACGGCGTTCGAGTGGTTTGACATATTTTTGGGTATTGACCTGCATGCTGACCATTTGTTGCATGGCGGCAAACGGCAGGTTTGAATCGGGCCGGAACGGACGGGCGCCGGTGAGCATTTCGTGGGCAATGATTCCCAGGGTGTAAATGTCACTGGCCGGAGACGTTTCAGCCTTCTCGATTTGCTCAGGTGCCATGTAGACAATCGTGCCGACTGGAAAAGTAGCGGTTGACAAATTTTCAGTCCCTGGTTTCTGAACCTTGGCAATTCCGAAATCAATCAATTTGATTTGCTCACCGCCACCGCTCAGTTTTTGGATCATGATGTTTTCGGGTTTAAGGTCCCGATGAACGACTCCTTCGTCATGGGCTGCATCCAGCGCCTGACCTAACTGGCGCAAATAGTCAGCCGCCGTTTTAAAATCCATGCCGCCAGATGGAATCCGGGCGCGGAGAATCTCGCCTTTGATAAATTCCATCACAAAAAACGGCTTCCCGTTTTCCAACACGCCCCGGTCCAGAACTTTCACCACGCCTGGATGCTCAATTCGGGACAGGGCTTCGCTTTCGTGACGGAATTTTTTCACCAGCCAGTCGGTATCATCCGAATCGGACAGCAGTACTTTGATCACCACCGGGCGATTATGAACTTTAATATCCAGGGCGCGATAGACAACCCCAATTCCACCTCGCCCAAGTTCAGATTCAATCCGGTATTTTTCACCAACCAGCATGCCTGGCGCCACAAGCTGGCTGGTCGGGATGCCACGTTTCATCGGATTAGAGTCGGTTCCCTGGCTATGGTGAATCAAAGTGCCTTGTTCGACGGCTGTTTTCCGGCCAGCCGAGGTGTCATAGGCTACGGTTTGATCGCCTCCGCCAGCATCAACGATGGTTTCCTGATCATTAAACCCCTTGTTTTTTCCGGCAGTGGTGTGACTCGCTGATTGCTGGATCAGCGTTTTGTCTTCATTGTTATTTGACATGGCGTTTGTCCAGGGATGAATGATGAATGATGAATGATGAATTATAAGGAATGCAGAGCTGGAAGAAAGTCATTTTGAAGCGTTGAAAACAGCGAAATCACGGAAAAGCCCTGGATGAGCTGACACATGAACTGATGGCTGGTTTCTTCATCATTCATCATTCATATCCATCATTCATTGATTCCCTTCAACTTCTCAATTCATTTCTCAAGTTTGAGCGTCACCGGCACCATCACGGTGGTGTTGGGTTGGCAGGTAACACTGTACAGTGTTTGGGGTGGTGGATCGTCACGGGTCAGAATGCGGCCACCGGTTCCGGCAATTTTTTCTTCTTTGGTAATCGGATTTCCTGAGCCATCAACCAGTTCGAGCATTTCCACCTGGGTGCTCCACTGTTTTTCCCAGCTTGCAAACTGTTCCGCCGGAAGTTTCTGGATTTTGTTGCCGATTTTCAGTTCAGCCAGTGGTGCCGGAGCAATCAGCAGGGTGAGCACTTCCCCAACCTGGGTTGGACCACTGCGAGCGACCTTGAAATATGGGTTGGGGTCGTCATCGCCAGGAATATCAACCAGCACCCCGGCTTTGACCTGATTGTTTTCCAGTTTGCCACCACGCAAAACCGGAAAGATCAGGTAGGGTTCGCTCACTGTGCCGTCGGCATATTTTTCGCGATCAATGACATAGAGATACCCTGAGCGTGGCACTTCGATGCTGAGTCGGATTTTTTGACCTTCCTCAAGCGGCGTATCCAGATCAATACGCTCGGGGGTTAATTCGCGCTGGCTGTCGGTATCATCAGCTCGTTCGAGCAATCGGACCGCTTTGTCGTCTGAAACCTTGGCTGGTCGAAGTCTCCAGGCGGTAACCCCAATCGTAAGCCGTGACGGGGTGTTACTGACGACCTGTGTGGATTCAGGCTTGCTGGTTGGCGGAACTGCCGCCGCAATGGTCTCTTTGCGTTTATAGCGGATGCTGGCGATGCTGACTTTTGATTTGGGCTGTGGTTTGGTCGCTTTGGGCCGTTTTTGGAGGAATTCAGAATCCCAAAGCGAGCGGGTGGCTTCAGGTTCTTGCCGGGCACTCACATTGACGTGGGTACACATACAAACCGCCAGAATAATGAAAATTCCACGTAAGGTGCTCAAAATAAATCGGTTCAAATACAGATGCCTCATGTCGAATCCCTTTCTTTGTCCTGGGAGTGTTTCGATTTTAGCTCCAAGGGGCTGCTTCAGGTTTTTGATAGGTGATGAAGTGAGAAGGTGTAAATCGTTGAAAAATCAAGTGAGTGGGATGTCCATCAAACTCTCTAAGATGGATCAAAAAAAATCAAGGGTTTTCTCAGTTTGGGGCTGAGGACCTGGGGCTCGTTAGGGATCAGGGCTGAAGAAGTCAGGTTCAGGGCCAGGGGCTGAAGAGATCAGGCTGAAGAACTGGTTTTCCGTCATCCCTTCGATTGCCCCAGGCCCGATGTCTTCAACCCGATGTCTTTGTGTTACCTGGGATCGCGTTGTTTTCCCGAAATTCAGCTCAATCGGAAAAACAAAAAGGACCTGTCGGCACAGGTCCTTTTCGTTTTTTTCTCACTGGCTGACTGTTCCTGATGTCTTCAACCAGATGTCTTCAGCCCCAGGCCCTGGTATGTTCAGCTTCCGTTCTTATCCGTCAGACTGGCTTTGAGGTAATCCCGATTCATGCGGGTAATGAATTCAAAGCTAATTTCCTTTGGACAGGCCGCTTCGCATTCACGATGACTGGTGCAGTGGCCAAATCCTTCGCTATCCATCTGATCAACCATGGCCAGAACGCGTTTGTACCGTTCGGGTTGGCCTTGTGGCAAGACACCCAGGTGACCGATTTTGGCCGAGGTAAACAAGGCAGCCGAGCCATTTGGACAGGCCGCCACACAGGCGCCACACCCGATACAGGCCGCCGCATCCATTGCCCGGTCCGCATCTGGTTTTGAAACCAGGATCGCGTTGGCATCAGGCACGGCGCCAGTTGGGACAGAAACATAGCCGCCAGCGCCGATAATCCGATCAAAGGCGCTACGGTCAACCACCAGATCGCGCAGGACCGGAAAGCCTTTTGACCGCCAGGGTTCGATATAGACTGACTCACCATCGCGGAAGTGCCGCATGTGAAGCTGACAGGTGGTGGTTCCACGATGTCCACCGTGCGGCATTCCATTGATGACCACGCCACACATTCCACAAATCCCCTCGCGGCAGTCGTGGTCAAATGCGATTGGGTCTTCCCCTTTGGCAATCAGGTCTTCATTGACCACGTCAAGCATTTCCAGAAAGGACATGTGTTCATTGACGTTGGGTGCTTCGTATTTCACCATCTGGCCCTTTTCGTTCGGGCCTTTTTGTCGCCAAACGTAAAGCGTCAGTTTCATGTTATTTATAACTCCGTTGGCTAGGTTTCACATATTCAAAGACGAGGGGTTCTTTGTGCAGGATTGGGGCCTTGTTTTCGCCGGTATACTCCCAGGCTGCGGCATGGGAATACGCTTCGTCATTGCGCATGGCTTCCCCTTCCTCAGTCTGGTATTCAACCCGGAAGTGACCGCCACACGACTCATTGCGGTTGAGTGCATCGCGGCACATCAATTCGCCAAGCTCGATAAAGTCCGCCACACGGCCTGCTTTTTCAAGCGACTGGTTGAGTTCTTCACCGCTCCCGAGCACGCTGACGTTTTTCCAGAATTCCTCTTTGATTTCAGGAATTTTGGCCAGTGCATGCGTCAAGCCCTTTTCCGTGCGGGCCATCCCACAATAATCCCACATAATTTTGCCGAGTTCGCGGTGGAAGGAGTCAACCGTGCGCTTGCCCTTGAGATTGAGCAACTTGTTGATCCGGCCTTTGACATCGGCTTCTGTTTTTTGGAAATCGGTGTGGGCTTTATCCAGTTTGTCGAGTTTGGCCTGGGCCAGATAATTTCCAATCGTGTACGGAATGACAAAATACCCGTCCGCCAGTCCCTGCATCAGGGCGCTGGCACCCAATCGGTTGGCGCCGTGGTCTGAGAAGTTGGCTTCACCCAGGACAAACAGACCTGGAATGGTACTCATCAGGTTGTAGTCAACCCAGAGGCCGCCCATGGTGTAGTGCACCGCCGGGAAAATCCGCATCGGGACTTTGTATGGGTTTTCACCCGTAATCCGCTCATACATATCAAACAGGTTGCCATATTTTTCGCTGATGACTTTCTCGCCAACCCGTTTAATTGCATCTCCAAAATCGAGATAGACGCCAAGGCCGGTTTCGCCGACACCCCGGCCCTGGTCACACACGTCTTTGGCAGCGCGTGAGGCAATATCGCGCGGCACCAGGTTTCCAAAACTTGGGTATTTGCGCTCAAGGTAGTAATCGCGTTCACCCTCTGGAATTTGATCCGGTGAGCGTTTGTCGCCTTTCTTGAGCGGCACCCAGATGCGGCCATCGTTGCGCAACGATTCGCTCATCAGGGTCAGTTTTGATTGATAGTCACCACTGACCGGAATGCAGGTCGGGTGAATCTGGGTAAAGCAGGGATTGGCAAACGCGGCGCCTTTCTTGTGAGCGCGCCAGCTTGCCGTCACGTTTGAGCCTTTAGCGTTGGTTGACAGGAAAAACACGTTCCCGTATCCGCCAGTGCCCAAAATGACCGCATCGCCCACGTGGGAGTCAATTTTCCCGGTGACCAGATCGCGGGTCACAATCCCACGGGCCACACCGTTGACCACCACCAGATCCAGCATTTCTGTCCGGGAAAACATTTTGACGTTCCCCAGGTGAATCTGGCGCTCTAATGCCTGATAGGCGCCAATGAGCAACTGCTGACCGGTCTGACCACGGGCATAGAAGGTTCGCGAGACCTGGGCGCCGCCAAAGGACCGGTTGTCGAGTAGTCCGCCGTATTCACGGGCAAACGGGACACCCTGGGCCACGCACTGGTCAATGATATTGACGCTCACCTGAGCCAGCCGATAGACGTTGGCTTCACGGGCGCGAAAGTCTCCGCCTTTCACGGTGTCGTAAAAGAGCCGATAAATGCTGTCGCCATCGTTGCGGTAGTTTTTCGCAGCGTTGATACCGCCTTGCGCCGCAATGCTGTGCGCCCGGCGTGGGCTGTCCTGAAAGCAGAAGCACAAGACCTTGTAGCCCAGTTCAGCCAACGATGCTGCCGCCGCCGCACCAGCCAGGCCGGTGCCGACCACAATCAGCGTGAATTTTCGCTTATTGGCGGGATTGACCAGCTTCATGTCAAAGCGGTGCTTATCCCACTTCTGTTCAATTGGTCCGGATGGAATCTTGGAATCTAGTTTCATGGACTTTTTTCTGGATGATTGGTTTTTGGAGCTTGCGTTCAAAGTACTCCCGGTTCAACAGGATTGCCGTCGGGATCGAGATGTTTCCGACAATGACAACCACGGTACCGAGGGTGGCGACTGAGCGAATCAATGGGTTGTATTTCGGGTGATTCAACCCCAGTGATTGAAAAAGACTCCAGGCTCCGTGGTAGAGATGGAAGCTCAGCAGCAGCATGGCAATGATGTAGGCGGCGGAAATCAGCGGATTGCTAAAGCTTTCAACCACAGTGCGATAGACCTGATGATCGTGGAATAATTCTTTGTGGAACACTCCATTGGTCAGGTGCAGCAGGTGATACACGATGAAAAAGAACAGCATCGGGCCGGTCCACTTCATGGTGCGCGAGGCAAAGCTGGATCGCTGTGGTTTCCACTGCTGATAGCCGACCGGGCGCGCACTGGTGCTCTGGTGGGTGAGTTGCAACGCCGCCACAATATGCACCGCCACGGCGCCAAGCAAGGTGGCGCGAGCGCCCCATAGCACCAGTGGATTGGATTTAAGGAGTTTGGCGTAAGCGTCGAGTTGTTCGGGGCCAAGGAAAACCTGAAGGTTTCCGAGCATGTGGACAATGACAAACCCGAACCCGATCAGGCCGGTAATTGCCATCACCGCCTTCTTTCCAGTTGTTGTTCGATAAAACGCGAATAGCCGATTCACGTGGTTTTTCTCCAGAAAATGAAAACTTGCAGGGATGAATTCAATCGGTTTGGGTTGCAGAAAAAAGCGTGTGTTTGAGAGGGCAACCCATTGTTTATCAGATTTAAGGGGAGAATTCCACAACTAATTGATATAGAGCATTCCGAGGTGGGCCAACGAGGAGGGCAACGGCAGTATGGATTCGAGCCTGAGCGGATTCAAGCTGTTTTTGTGGTTTTTTGCCGGGGTTTTTGATGTGAAATGACACCTTGCGTCAAAAAATGGAAACAGGTAAATCATTGATTGAATTGATAGTTTATCTGGCATTGATGCAATCCTGATGTGAATCCAGATGATTTCTGGTTTGTCACTCCCTGGGCCTGGAAGGTACAATCCGCCATCTCTTCCCCCTAATTCTCTCTTCATATTCCAACCCGTTTGGATTTTCAGACCACCAGTTTGAACCAGAAATGATCTCTCGCTGAGGGGGCACTTCCTCTTTTCAAGTGGATTGCGCCTGCTTTTCTGGTTGAAGAGGTTTCTATGACTGCATTCAAGATTGAGGAGTGAAAGACAGATAATGGAATTTAAACGTGTGCTTCCATTTGGGTTATTGATGGTTGTCAGTTGTGCGGCAGCCTTTGTTCCACCTTCCGCCGCCGTTGTCAAAGGTGGGCCAATTAACACCGGCGACGTGGCCTGGATGTTGACGGCTACGGCGCTGGTGTTATTGATGACGCCTGGACTTTCTTTTTTTTATGGAGGCATGGTCCAGCGCAAGAATGTGATCTCAACCATGTTGCAAAGTTTTATTGCCATGGGATTGATCAGTATTTTGTGGGTCGTGGTGGGATTTAGTCTGGCCTTTGGCGATAGTATCAAAGGAGTTATCGGCAATCCGCTGACGTACTTTATGTTTCGCGGAGTCACTGGGGCAACCCACCCGGATTTGTCTCCGACGATTCCACTGGTCTTATTTGCCCTCTTCCAGCTCAAATTTGCGATTATCACACCCGCGCTGATTACCGGATCTTTTGCCGAACGGGTCAAATTCACCAGCTATATGCTGTTTATCTGCCTGTTCACCCTGTTTATCTATACACCGCTGGCGCATTGGACCTGGCATCCGCAAGGGTTTTTGCGGCAAATGGGGGTGCTCGACTTTGCCGGAGGCTCGGTGGTGCATATGTCGGCAGGTTTTGCCGCCCTGGCTGGGGCGATGGTTCTGGGGCGGCGTCAGGTGCATAAAGGCGGCGACCACGGTATGCCCGCCCACATTCCCTATGTGTTGCTCGGAACGGGCATGCTCTGGTTTGGCTGGTTTGGATTTAATGCCGGATCAGCGCTGGCAGCTTCGGAACTGGCGGCTCAGGCATTTTTGACCACCAACACGGCTTCGGCAGCGGCCATGCTGGCCTGGATTTTCTTCGATATGCTCAAAGGACGTGCCCCGTCAGCCCTTGGCGCCTGTATCGGCGCCGTGGTTGGACTGGTTGCCATTACGCCAGCCGCCGGTTTTGTGACGGTTGGTGCCAGTATTTTTATCGGTTCGATTTCAAGTGTGATCAGTAATGCCGCCGTTCACTGGAAGTCAAAATCAACCCTTGACGATACGCTCGATGTGTTTCCTTGCCACGGGGTCGGAGGGATTGTCGGAATGATCCTGACTGCGGTGTTTGCCGATAAAGTTGGCCTGATGTCAGGTCAGATTACAACTTTTCTGCATCACCTGTATGCACTGGCCATCGTGGGTGTGTATACCTTTGGGGGGTCGTACCTGCTCTTCAAACTGACCAATGCCCTTATGCCACTTCGAGTCAGGGCGGATCAGGAAGTGATCGGTCTCGATTTGAGTCAGCACCACGAAAGTCTGGATGAAGAACAACAGCGCACCTATCAGCCAACTGGGCGAGTTCTGCTGGCAGACCTGTGAGGAATGAGGAATTGAGTGCTTGGTGCTTGGTGCTTTGGAACCAATATTTTCGAAGAACCAAGAACCAAGCACCAAGAACCAAGCACCAAGAACCAACTTTTTCAGGAAATCCAGACGGTGATTTCTTCGGTTGGTGTCCAGACGCCGTTTTCTTTTTGGAGCAGCACAAAGACCCCTTCGCCTCCGAGCGGGCCAGCTACCTGTGAAAGGTAGACAACGGCCTGCGTCAGGTCGCGGTTAAAGCCTACGCGGGAAAAGGTCACCAATCCTGGTGCTCCTGGATAGGCAGCGTAAAAACCGCTCCAATCAGCCGCGCTTGGCACCAGTTGCCGAAACTCTTCGTCACTGATGAGTTTGACTGGAACCGAAAGTGCAAATTGTTCCTGAAGCGGAAACGGCTTTCGGTTCTGTTTCTTAAAGTTGGAAGCGGTTTTTTTCTCAAGCGCCGGCAGGTTTTTACTGACAAATCGAATCCGGTCGGTGAGTTGCCTTTTGGATTCAGTCTCGGTCTGGGCAAAATCTCGGAGAACCAGGATTTTGACGTTTGAGGTCGGACTGAGATACTGGTTTAAAATCGCGGTATAGACGCTGTATTCTTCTGCGAGTGATTCAACCGAAGATGATTCAATCATCTGTGGCGGGTTTGGCGATGGTGATAAAGCGGCTGCCGGCATCGGTGCCAGCAGTCCAAATAAGAGAATCAACACAAAAACTTTCATTTGACTTCCTCAGAATTTGGTTTCGAAAATCTGGAATGGATTGAGTTATTCAGGAAAATGAGTGTGTTGGGGTACGTCCAATCCTGGGTTTGAGTTTAATCCATCGCCCTGATGGGTATACGGGAACAGATTTTCACACCCCAGCCAATCTGATATCCAGATTAAGGGAGCGTTAAAAATTATCTTCCCGTTTTCATTTGGAGGGCAGGCATTTGGA
>CAZXCE010000298.1:0-9935 GCA_964639175.1 uncultured Clostridia bacterium | reverse complement strand
CTCCAATTCTCCTCGCTTCGCCCGCGCCCCTGCGGGGCGCGGGCGAAGCGAGGAGTGACAAGGGGAGCCGTGGTAACCGGTGGTAGGCCCAAAGCGGCCAACCAACCGGCTATCCGAACGGCAACGCTTCGCGGTGCAAAACCAAAAACCTGGATGTACAAGGGTGACCGCGCTTCCAGGAACTTATTTTTTAACGCCCTCTAAGTACAAGTTCCCATAAATAAAGGGATAACACCAAATCGAATTATTTTTTTGTGAGACGACTCATGTTTTTTCCCTTTTTCGGTAATCCCTCCTAGAATGTCCACACGTCAGTCCCTTTCGCGGGCGTGCTCCGCCAAACCCAGTAGGATTGCAACTTCTTCAAAAAACCGCGTCATTTCACCAAACCAGAATTGCCATTTCAAAGAGGAGAAACCCCATGCTGTCACGCCTGGCCCAATCTATACCCTCGCTGTGTCTTTCCTGGATAGTGGTGGGCTGTATGCTGTTCAACGGTTGGACATCAAAGCTGGAAAGCCAATCCACAGTTCCAGGCCCAAAGTCCACAACTCAGGATCGCCACCTTCCGGCTGAACCCCAAACCCTGAATCCTGGAGAAAAGCACACCTACCCGCTGACGCTCAAAGCCGGTGATTACCTGAAACTGGTGGTGGAACAAAAGGGGATTGATGTGGTGGTGCGGCTGTTTGGCCCGGACGGAAAAAAACTGGCCGAGGTGGATAGCCCCAACGGCACGCAAGGCCCAGAGCCGTTGGTGTCCATTGTCGAGCAAAGCGGCGGCTATACACTTGAAGTAGAATCGTTGGAAAAGACGGCCAAGGCGGGAAAATACGAGTTGAAGCTGGAAGCGGCGAAGCCAGCCACCGAGCAGGATCGCGGCCAGATTGAAATTGAAAAACTCATTGCGCAGGCTATAACGCTACAAAAAGTTGGAAAATATGATCAGGCTTTGCCGCTCGCGCAACAAGCGGCGGAAAAGAGTGAAAAAATATTCGGATCTGAACATTTTCTCGTCGCCCAAAGCCTCAACGCCCAGGCGATGCTCTATTATTTTAAAAGCGACTACAAGCAGGCTGAACCACTCTATGTGCGTTCGCTGGCCATCCGGGAGAAAGCGCTCGGCCCCGACCATCTGGATGTCGCCCAAAGCCTCAACAACCTGGCTACGGTCTACCAGGCTAAAGGCGACTATGCGCAGGCCGAGCCGTTGTATCAGCGTGCGCTGGCCATTTGGGAGAAAGCGCTCGGTCCCGACCACCCGGCTAGCGCCGAAAGCCTCAACAACCTGGCTATACTCCACTATAGCAAAGGCGACTACACAAAGGCCGAGCCGCTGCATCAGCGTGCCCTGGTCATTCGGGAGAAAACGCTCGGTCCTGACCACCCGAATGTCGCCAACAGCCTCAACAATCTGGCTGCGCTCTACCGGGACAAAGGGAATTATACCAGGGCCGAGCCGCTGTATCAGCGTGCCCTGGCCATTTGGGAAAAAACGCTTGGCCCCGACCATCCGACTGTCGCCACCAGCCTCAACAACCTGTCAAATCTTTACCAGAACAAAGGCGATTACGCCAGGGCCGAGCCGCTGTATCAGCGCTCACTGGCCATTTTGGAAAAAGCGCTCGGTCCCGACCACCCGGTTGTTGCCAACACCCTCAACAACCTGGCATTTCTCTGCCAGAACAAAGGTGACTTTGCCAGGGCCGAACCACTTTACAAGCGGGCGCTGGCCATCAGTGAGAAAGTGCTCGGCCCAGATCACCCGGATGTCGCCAGCAGCCTCAACAACCTGGTTAATCTCTACTGGAGCAAAGGGGACTCCGCCCAGTCCGAGCCGCTGATGCGGCGTGCGCTGGCCATCCGTGAGAAAGCGCTCGGCCCCGACCACCCGGTTTTCGCCATCAGCCTCAACAACCTGGCTTTGCTCTATCAGGCCAAAGGCGACTCCGCGCAGGCTGAGCCGCTTTTCAAACGTGCGCTGGCCATTTTGGAAAAGGCGCTCGGTCCCGACCACCCGCAGGTCGCCATCAACCTCAGCAACCTGGCTCGGCTCTACCATGCCAATCGCGAAATGGCCCAGGCGATTGCCTATCGGGCACGGAGCAATGACGCCGCCGAACGCGACCTGATGCGGAACCTGGCCGCCGGCTCCGAGCAACAGAAAGCGCTGTATCTGAAAAAAACAGAAGGTCTGACGGATCAATCCATTTCGTTGCACGTCCAGGAAGCACCCCAGGATGGGGCCGCGCTCCGGGCGGCTCTGACGGTCATTTTGCGCCGTAAAGGGCGCGCCCTCGATGCCATGACCGGCGCCATTGAAACGCTGCAGCGACGGCAAACGCCGGAAACCCAAAAATTACTGGATGATTATTCAGCCCTGGTTGGGCAACTCTCGGTGTTGACGTTACGCGGACCGGGCAAAAAGAAACCTGTGGATCATCTGACGTATTTGAAGGAGCTTGAGCGGCGGAAAGAAGAACTTGAAGCTGAAATCAGCGCCAAAAGCGCCGAATTCAAGGCCCAGATAACACCTGTTACAGTGGAAAACATTCAATCATACATTCCAACCAATGCCAGTTTGGTTGAGTATGCGGCATATCGTCCCTATGATGCCAAAAACAACCAATATGGAACACTTCGCTACGTTGTTTACCTGCTCAACAGTGCAAACGAAATTAAATATGCGGATTTGGGGGAAGCCGGACCGATTGATCGTGCCGTTGCCACGTTGCGCAAGGTGTTAAGTGACAGATCCAAACCTGTAAGCCGTCAAGTCAAGCCAGCCGCACAAGCACTGGACAAGTTCGTCATGAAGCCGGTGCGTACCCTGCTTGGAAACACTCAACATCTGCTGATTTCGCCGGATGGGGACTTGAATCTAATTCCCTTTTCAGCGCTGGTGGACGAACGAGGCCAGTTCCTGGTTGAAAAGTACACGTTGACCTATTTGACGAGCGGGCGGGATTTGCTACGGTTGAACGTCAAACTTCGACACGAGGAACCACCTCTGGTGCTGGCCAACCCGGATTATGCTTTGGGCACGGGACCGGTGGTGGCCGGCCAATCCTTGAAACCGCTCATTGCGCTCCCAGCAACGGCCAGGGAAGGACAGGAAATTCAGAAACTGATAGGGGATGCCCGGCTGGTCGTCAAAACGGAAGCCACCGAAAACGCGTTCAAAGCGATCCGCCGCCCCTATCTGTTGCATGTGGCGACGCACGGTTACTTTCTCGCCGATACTTCAGGTGAGACGCCGATTGATCCAGGGCGAAATTTGTTGAATGAGCCAGTGATCAACGCTGAACAACTCCGGATTGAAAATCCACTGTTGCGCTCGTGGCTGTTTTTTGCTGGTGCCAATCACGGCGGCAGCGAAGACAATGACGGGATTATGACCGCGCTGGAAGCGGCGCAACTGAATTTGTGGGGGACAAAGCTGGTGACGCTCTCGGCCTGTGAAACCGGGGTCGGTGAAGCCAAAACCGGGGACGGGGTGTACGGACTGCGCCGGGCGTTGGTATTGGCCGGAAGCGAAGCGCAAATGATGAGTCTCTGGGCGGTGTCGGACCAGGCAACGCGGGAATTGATGGTAAAATATTACACGCGCTTGAAAGCGGGTGAAGGCCGGTCAGAGGCGTTGCGCAACGTGCAATTGGAAATGCTCAAAGACCCCCGGCGACAGCATCCGTTTTATTGGGCGAGCTTTATTCAATCGGGGGAATGGGCCAATCTGGAAGGGAACCGATAGCTCAAACCAGTTGGGGCTGAGGGAAGTACAGGTCTCCACATACAAATCCCCATAACTGGGGGATGGAATTCGGTTGGTATAGTTTTTCAGAAAAATATTTCCTGGAAACGCCGGCAGGATGCCGGTGTGCCCAGGAGGAAATCTTTTTCTGAAGACCCTCAGAGTCGTTTTCTCACGCTCCCCCTCAACGCTTTGAGTTCCTCTTTCGAGGTTACGGCTTCACCATTGCCGGGCTGGCTCGTCGATCTTTCCTGCCGAATCGAGTTTGTTATCCTGCGGACTGGTCGTTCCCCTTCCGGTGCTTCCCACCCCGCCTCGCGGCGACGCAGTTCTGGTCGGGTACAGGCCGGAGAGCGGTTACCTGGAGCGAACGTTCACCCCTCTGTTAAGTACCTTATCATAAATTTTCTGAGATATTGGGTTTGGTAAGTGCTTGATTCTTTTCCGTGTTTTCCGTGGTTTCCGTGGTTAAAATGTTTGGAAATTTTCGGTAAGTTCCTTAGTGTGCGCTTTCGGGAGCACCCGGCACCCGCTTCGCAAATTAAAACCGAAATCTCGTTGTAGTACTAAATCTCTGATTTGTGTGTCAGGGCAAAGGTCAAGAGCGCGTGTTTGCCATTGAGTCCCAATTTGGAGCAGATATTTGAACGATGGTGCTCGACAGTGCGGACACTGACGAAAAGCTCAGCCGCAATTTCGGTGTTGAGTTTGCTGTCGGCGATCAAACGCAGAACGCGTCGCTCGGCTGGTGTCAGAACGCTGAGTCCCGGAGCCTTACTGGCTGTCCCTGGCGCAACCCGATTCAGCAACAAACCCGAAAGTACCGGGCTGATAAAGCTCTGTCCGCTCGCAATGGCTTTAATGCAGTCAACAATTTCGGTGGCGGCACTGTCTTTGACAACATAGCCTTTGACACCCAGATCAAGCGCGGCATTGAAGATCGTTTCTTCCTTGTGCATGGTCAGAAAGGCAATTTCGACTGGCCAGCGCTGCTGCAGGATCTCGCGTGCCACCCCCATCCCATCGAGTACAGGCATATCCATATCGAGCACAACAACATGCGGTTGCCGTCGCTTCACTTCGGCCAGCGCGACGGCACCGTCATCGGCTTCAGCCACGACTTTTAACCGTGGATCGGCTTCGATAATCATATGCAGCCCACGCCGAAAGATGGGGTGATCATCGGCAATAATGATGTGCAGTTCGGGTTCAGTTGACATGGCGGTTGGTGGTGATGGTAATGAAGATGGTCGTACCCTGGCCGGGCGCCGAACGGATCGTTTGTTTTCCACCCAGCATCCTCACGCGCTCAGCACTACCCGTCAAGCCAAAGCCGCGTTTTTGTAGCTCAGCCGTGCCTCTTGCCTCGACGGTAAACCCACATCCATTATCAGTAATCGTGACGTGAAGTTCATCGCCGTCCAGTTGAATCGAGACACTGGCGTCACTCGCTTTGGAATGTTTGAGAATGTTGTTGAGGGCTTCCTGCACAATCCGATACAGGCCGATTTCACCTTCTTTTGAGAGCAACCCGTCAATCTGATCAACTTCCCAGGTAAAGCCGATGTCAGAGGCATTCGCAATTTGCTGCAGCATGGATTGCAGGGTCCTGGTCAACCCCAGCCGTTCCAGTTGATAGGGTCGCAGGTTGTGCGCAATCTGGCGAACTTCTTCGATGGACAGCGTGGCGGCGTCAGAGATTTCGACCAGGTGCTCACGCATCGGATTATCATCCTCAGCAGTGGTGAGCCCCATCAGGGCATAGTTTTTGATGACCAGCAGGTTTTGTCCCAGGCTATCGTGCAATTCAGCGGCAATGCGCTGGCGTTCCTGTTCCTGTGAATCAATCAAGCGCCGCGAAAAAGCCTCCTGCACGCGGCGCGCACGCTCAACCTGATTAAGCCGCACTTTGAATACCAGCCCGGTGATACCTGCCAGCATCAGAACAATCAGTCCACGAAACCACCAGGTTTGATAAAACCTGGGCAAGACAACAATCTGCAATTCCACACCACTCAGATTCCACACCCCATCACTGTTGGCGGCAATCACTTTGAAGGTGTACTCTCCTGGCGGCAGGTAAGAATAATTCGCCATCCGGCGTGTGCCCGCGTCAACCCAATCCGGATCCTGTCCGATCAATTGATACTTAAAGCGCATCTGCTCCGGTTTGATAAAACTCAGTCCAGTATACTGAATTTCTAAATTTGATTGGCCCGGACTGATGCGGAGGCCACCCTGAAAAGCAGTGACTTCACGGTCGAGCCTGCAGGTTTCAATCAACACCGGCGGCGCGAGCGGGTTGGTTGGTACCGCTTCCGGATCCACGATGGCAACACCTTCCTGAGTTGGAAACCAGAGCTTGCCGTCGCGGGCTTTGATTCCCGCCGGCTGCCGCCCACCATTACATTCAATATTGAGCATGCCATCATGTTTGTTATAGGCAATGGAAGTAATTGCCTGGATTTTCCCAGCGGCAAAGTCATTGAGCTGCCGGCGACTCACCCGGTAAATTCCCTGATTGCAACTCATCCAGAAATTCCCGCGATTATCTTCGAGAATTTGAAAAACCCCATTGTTATGAAGGCCTTCCCTGATCGTGTAGCAGGTAAAACGTCCAGTTTGGTACCGGATGAGCCCCCCATCATAGGTACCAAACCAGAGTACGCCCTCGGCATCCTCATAAATGCAGCGCACATAATTTGTGGTCAGCCCGTCCGCGACCGTGAAAACGGTAAATTTGCCATTTTCCAGCCGGGCGATGCCGCCGCCGGTCGCAAACCACAACACTCCCTGACGATCCTGATGAATGGCTGAGACATCACCATTTGGCAATCCATCTTCAACGGTCAGAAAAAACGTCTTCCCATGCTCGTATTTGACCAGCCCACGATGTGTTCCGAACCACAGCACGCCCGAGCGATCCTGATAAATCGCAAAACACATGTAGTCCATAAACGGGATGTCGCCAGGTGGCATATAAAACCTGCCATTCTGAAAAAAACTTGGCCTTCCGCCCATCCATAACCGCCCGGCATTGTCTTCACAAAAGGCCTGCACATTGGGTGAGAGCAACCCTTCCTGCACGGTGTAGCTGGTAAAAACCCCGTCTTTGTACCGGCTCAAGCCACCAAACGCCCCGATCCAGATACTGCCGGCGCGGTCCTGGTAAATGGGGTAGACATTATTGCCGACCAGTCCATTGGCGGTTGAATAGGTGGTAATAAATTGATGTGTCAACCGGTTCAACCCTTGCCCGTTGGTGCCGATCCAGAGCGTTCCCTCGCGGTCTTCAAAAATCGTCCTGACGACCATTGAGGTTGGATAGCTTGAAAATCTCCCTTGCCTGAAGCGCAACAGCGCAGATGAACGGTTGATTGTCAAATCTTCCGTGCTGAGCCAGATGTCGCCGGTCCGATCCTGGCAATACGGGAGAATGAGCTTCTCGGCTGGCAGCCCATCCTGCGTGGTAAAGTGCCTGAAATGATCCCCAGTAATCACGTAGACACCATCGTTAAAGGTCCCAATCCACAGATTCCCTTGCCGATCTTCAAATGGACGGATGTGTTTCATCCCCTGGCTCAGGAACTGAATCGGAAAGGTGATGGGCTGACCCGTCAAGCGATGAAACCCCTCCGTATCCCACCGCCAGTCCATCCCCGTTGGACCGGTAAAAAACATCATCGTATTGGAATTGAACCGCTCTGGGTCAGCGATGAGTTGCCCGTCGCGCCAATAGGCAAAACCATCCTCCGTGGTGATGATCAAGTCACCGTTTGACTGACGGTGGATGTGGCGTATCGCATTATGCGGCAGTCCGTCAGCCGTGGTGAACGTTGTAAAAACACCATCACGCAGCCGGGTTAAACCACCATCAATGGTGCCGATCCAGAGCGTCCCGTCAGTGTCTTCAAAGAGTGTGGAGAAGCGATTACTGGTCAATCCCTTCGAATTGCCCTTGTTAAAGACTGTAAATCGCACACCATCAAACCGCACCAACCCATCCAGAGTCGTCAGCCATAAATACCCATCACGTGTTTGCGTCACGGCCAACACCACGTTTTGTGGAAGCCCATTGTCGGTTGTCCACGAGTCAAATCGGTATTGCGCCAAAGTGATGGATGACGAGAAAATACACCCAAACCAAAGAAAAAGAACGATCAACCCGAGTCGAATTGGAAGATGGAAGTGAGGGTATCGTCGGGAAAGATGAAATACGTGCATGAGGCAGGAGGGAGTTATGTTTGCAATGGAGCTTTTTCGTTTCTCCCCTGGTTGGGGAAAGAAACTAATCAGCAAGCAGACATCATAATCCACCTGTGCCTGGAGCAGCAACTTTCAATGTTGACAGGGTGACCACATGACAAAATGACCAGACCACAAAAGCCGGGCACTTTGTGATCTGGTCATTTTGTCGTTTTGACTCAAAGCGGCATCAAGCCGCCGCACTCCACAGCTACTGGATCTTGGATGGAGCGCGGAACTGGCCAGTACTACTGCCGATATTGTTCGGCGTGCCAATCAATGACCAGGTACCGGCCACGATCAGCCGCCCCTGAATGCGGTTATTGGCGGTGTCACTGATGACCAGCACCGGCTCTCCGGCCAATGGTCCACTGATCAGGGTGGTTACCGTTACGCCTTCTGGCCGGTTGACCTTTCCAGGCGAGCTTCCGGTCACGGCCAGCACGGTTGCGGTTGCCGGGTTGCCATTGGCCCAACCCAGGATGCGTGAGTTCCCCGTATCCGCCACGTACAACGTCCCATCGGCATCAATCGCAACTCCCTGTGGATTCCGCACCTGGTTTGATCCGCTTCCAGTTGAAGCCAGAATGATTCCACTCGTGCCACTCACGGTTGTGCTGGCACTGGCAATGCGCAGGATTCGGCTGTTACTTTCATCCGTTACAAACAACCGGAACGTGCTGTCAATCACCAGTCCGCGCGGGCTGCTGACCTGTCCGCCTCCGGATCCATTCGTCGCAATCACCACACCCGGTCCTGGCGTGCCTCCGTTAAAACGCAGCACCCGTCCGTTTCCGGTATCCGAAACATACAGATTCCCGTCTGAATCAAGTGCCACTCCTTGCGGTGCTTTCACCTGAGACAATCCAATCCCATTGGTGGCAAAATTCGCCCAGGTTGTCCCTCCGTCAGTTGACCACTGGATGCGATTGTTTCCCGTGTCTGCCACGTAGATTCGGCCTGCCTGATCAAACGCCACCGCTTCCGGCAATCGGAACTGGCCGTTGCCTGAACCGAGCGTCCCCACTGCCATCACATTCCAGTTGAGGCCGTCAAACTGCTGGATTCGGTTGTTTGACGTATCCGCCACCATCAACACTGTGCCACAGTTGGCGATGGTAATGGTCACGGTGTCGCTCACGGCGCCGCACGGTCCGGCTGGATCGTCAGTCGTCAGGGTCAGGGTAACCGTCCCAGCCGAAACTTCACCCGCAGATGGCGTGTAGACCGCATTGAGCGTTGTGTTATTTGGCGTAAAGGTTCCGGCCCCACCACTCCAGGTGCCGTTGCTGGCACTGCCTGCGATGACACCAGCCAGTGTCACCGCAGGACTGTCGGCACACACCGCCTGGTCTGGTCCAGCATCCACAGTCGCGGCGGCATTGACCGTTTGCACGATGTTGACTGGGACACCTGGACATCCACTCAGCATCCCGGTTACCACGTAAGTCACGGTTCCACTTCCAGTTAAGGTCTGGGCAATCGTGCTGCCTGAACCGGCTGACTGGCCGGTGACTGATCCGGTTACCGTGCCAATCGTCCAGCTAAAGCTCGCGCCAGTTGGGGTGCTCGTCAGCGCGATGTTTGTCGCACTGCCACTGCAAATCGCGGCTGGCGAAACCGGATTCACCACCGGGGTTGGATTCACCATTTGTACGATGTTCGTTGGGCTTCCAGTACACCCACTGAGTGAAGGCGTCACCACGTAAGTAACTGTCCCGCTTCCAATTAAAGTCTGGGCAATCGTGCTGCCTGATCCGGCTGACTGGCCCGTGACGCTTCCGGTCACCGTTCCAATCGTCCAGCTAAAGGTGGCTCCGGCTGGGGTACTTGAAAGCGCAATGTTGGTCGCAGTGCCACTGCAAATCGCGGCTGGCGAAACTGGATTCACCGAAGGCGGTCGCGTCACAGACTGCACGATGTTGACAGGTGCACTTGG
>CAZXCE010000297.1:0-9950 GCA_964639175.1 uncultured Clostridia bacterium | reverse complement strand
TGACTACTGACTACTGACTACTGACTCATCAACTACTGACTCATCAACTACTGACTCATCAACTACTGACCATTCACAACTTCATCAACTCCTTCACATATTTAGGAGCCGGCGAGCCAAACGATAACATTTCATCGTGCATGGCTTTGAGGTTGGCATTGGGGCCGAGTTTGGCTTCATACGCCCGGCGGATGTCATTGACCTCAAGGTTTCCGACAAAATAGGTTGATAACTGGCACGAAGACAAACAGGCCCGGCGCCATTTCCCCGCCGCTTCCCCTTCCTCCTGAAAGCCTTCATTCATCATCAAGTCCATCGCTTCTTTTTCCGTCATCCCTGCCGTGTGAATTTTCTGATCAATCATGGCATTGATGATGAGCCGCAATCGCATTTTGAGTTGCTGCATTTTGACCGATGGCCCGCCAAATCCTTTTTCAGCCATCAGTTGTTCGGCATAGGTGGCCCAACCTTCAACAAACGTGCCGCTTGAAAAAATGGCCCGGACCATTGTCGGTGCTTTAAACCGGTTGGCATGCATCAGTTGCAGATAATGCCCCGGCATTGCTTCGTGAATGGTCAGGTTTTGGGTCATGTAATTGTTGTATTCTTTGAAATACGAGGTGACCCGTGTGGCCGGCCAGTCAGCGGGTGTTGGAGAAATGGTAAAAAACGTCTCGGCATTTTTTTCCAGCGCACCTGGCGAGTCGCAATAGGCCACGGCGACGCCTCGCTGATACTCAGGCATTTCGATGATTTTGACTGGCTCATCTGGAACTGTCATCAGTTGTTGAGTTCGCACAAATTCAGTGCACTCTTTGAGTTGTCTGGTCGCCAGCGGCACAATGGTTTCATTATTGGGGCGGTCTTCAGCGAGCTTATCCAGCACTGACTTGATAACATATTTGCGATCTTCAAGCTTTTTGGCATCAGTCACCTCGGGAAATGCTTTTTTGAAGAGCGGTAATGCCGTGGCATACATCGTTTCCTGAGTTTGTTTTAATTCGGTTTCGCATCGTTTCAGAAGATCTTCTTTGGTGAGATTTGATTCGAGTGTATACCGGAGTTTTGTCCGAAAATGCTTGTCACCGATTCGAAAATCACCGTTTGACCTTGGCAGCAAATCCTTTTCAAGCCAGGTGCCATATGCCTCAAGGGCTTTGGCCGCTTTTTCCCTGGCTGACCGGAGTTCCTCTTTCATATCCGGTGCTGGTGAGAGAAACAAATCCAGATCCTCGGTGATCAGGCTGATCGTGCCTTTGTTCTGTAAAATGGCGGTTTCAGTATAAATTTTGGGCGGGTTCTGCAGGTTGGATTTGGCGCTGGCAACCACATCGGGAACACTCTCAAGTCGCTTTTTTAAGTTCTCAAGCCGGGTTTTGAGTGGGTTAAAATCCCTGGAGACCAGCGAAAACAAGGCATCGCCAGGATTGTAAAGCATCGGGTTCCACTCGTGCTCACGCAGGGTTTCAATTTCAAAGATCTTGGCTTCGACATTGGACTGCAAAATTTTGTAGTCAATGCGATTGATGGCACTCAGCCGGGCCGGGTTAATGCTGCCGAGTGACTTGAGCGTTTCAACATTCACTTTGAGGCGCTGTTTGTACCCGCTACGGCTCCGATCTGTCAGTTTGCCGTCAAACTGGTGATCTCCCAAAAGGGTGGCCGTCTCAGGGTTTTGTTTTAAAAATGACTCGATGTAGCTATTGGCGAGTAATTCGAATTTTTCGTCCTCTGATTTTCCTGCTGCAAGCAACAAACCGGGGGTAAGCAGAGACCCAATTGTCAGAAGTGTAAAGAGCATTTTCATCTGTAAATCCTTTTTTAGTGCCGGGCGCTTGGTTCTTGGTGCTTGGTTCTTAGTTCTTGGTGCTTGGAAGATATTGATTCCTAAGCACCAAGTACGAAGCACTAAGTACGAAGTACCAGGTATAAACTATCAGTTACCTACCACTTAAAGCTTGATTCCTGAAATCCATTCGGCGGCGCGAACGGTGTTTTGCATCAACATAGCAATCGTAAGGGGGCCGACGCCACCTGGAACCGGTGTAAAATCAGCGGCTTTCGCAATCGCATGACGTGGATGGACGTCTCCGATCAAGGTATAGCCTTTTTTGGCCAAATCAGCCTGCCGGGCCGGGTCATCACCAAAATACTCAGCGACATCCGCTTCGGTTGAAACCTGGTTGATACCCACATCAATCACAACCGCGCCAGGTCGAATGTGTTCCTCAGTCACAAATGCCGTTCGCCCAATCGCCGCAATCAGCAAATCGGCTTCCTGGGCAACCCTGGGCAGGTCTTTGGTGCGCGAGTGGCAGATTGTCACGGTGGCATCACGATGCAACAACAGAAGCGACATCGGCAAACCGACAATAGTGCTGCGCCCAATCACCACTGCCCGGCTTCCACGAATCGGGATGTCATAAAACTTGAGCATTTCGATAATGCCCGCCGGGGTGCAGGCGACAAATCCCGGTTGTTTCAGCAACAGCTTCCCAGCATTGACTGGATGAAACCCATCCACATCTTTGGCCGGATCCACTGCCCGGAGAATGGCTTCAGCGTCAATGTGTGGTGGCAACGGCAGTTGAACCAGGATGCCGTGGATGTCGGTGCGTTCATTCAAGGTGTGAACCACAGCCAGTAATTCAGCCGTGGTGGTCTCGACTGGAAGGACAATTTTTTCCGAATACAGGCCCAGTTCAGCACAGGTTTTGACCTTGCTGCCAACATATGTCCGCGAAGCCGGGTTATCCCCAACCAGCACGGCGGCCAGCCCAGGTTTTACCCCGCGTTCAGTTAAAAAAGCGGCCTTTTCAGCCGCATCCTGTTTGAGTTTTTGACCAACCTGTTTTCCATCAAGCAATCGAGCAGACACAGAGAAAACTCCCTTTGGAATTGAGAATGAAGAATGAAGAATGAAGAATGAAGAATTGAGAATGAAGAATGAAGAATTGAGAATGAAGAATTGAGAATGAAGAATGAAGAAATAAACGGGTGACTGGTGACTGGTGACTGGTTTCGAAAACCCGGAACCCGGAACCCGTTTCTTCATTCTTCATTCTTCATTCTTCATTCTTCATTCTTCAGATATTCGAAACGTCCATCTGAAATGGTGTTTCGTCAATGAGTGTGGTCACGTGCGGCCAGAGCGTTTCCGGCAGCAGGCTTTCAAAGTGGTGTTCAGACGCAAAGACATCGCGGGCAGCCACCGCCGCCAGCACGGCTGGGGTGGCATCCTCACCCTGATGCCTCACGGCAAGTTCAATCATCCAGGCGACTTCGAGGAGGCTGCCAAGTGTGTTCACCATTCGGCGGGCCTGTACGGCGACCCACTGACGGTCTCGATTGGCGTTCTGATCCAGAACCGCTTTCACCTGAGCCAGCACAGCGGTAAAGCGAGTTCTGGTTTGGGCCAGAAAATCCGTTGGCCAGAGGTCCACCACACGCTGGATTTCAACCTGCCAGCGATCAAGCAACGTTGACCGGGCAGCATCGCGTAAGATTTGCAGGCACAATGTGTTATGCGCCCCCTCCCAGGTTTCGATAATCATCGCATCACGCACCAGACGCGGTAAAATCGTGAAATCTTCGACAATGCCATTGCCTCCAAACAGCATGGTGGCATCGTGAATCGAAGCCGTCAGGTTTTCGGCGGTCCGATATTTCGCCAGGTTGACCAGAAACCGCTGCCACATGGATTGTTCAGCGTCGGCTGGCGAAAGCCCGTGTTCATCCACCAGTGAAATCAGCTTGAAGGTCAGTAACCGATACCGCCAGACCCGTTCAAGGAGCGTGACCAGTGTTTCCTGAACCAGCGGGTAGTTTTCAATTGCCTGCCCAAAAGCAGTTCGCTGGCGAGCATAGTTTCGGCCTTCCAGGAAAGCCCGGCGCAAAAAGCCAGTGGCATTGACGGCGTTGTGAATGCGCGAGGTATTGAGCACATAGTGCATCAAGGTTTTAAAGCCATCGTGGGCTTCACCAATCAACCAGCCGGTGGCCCCGTCAAATACCAGTTCAGCCGTGGGGAGTGAGCGAGTCCCTAATTTATCTTTTAACCGATGGTAAATAATCCGGTTATGCGTACCATCAGGTAAAACACGCGGCACCATAAACAAGGCCACGCCATCAGTTCCAGCCGGGGCACCGGTTGGGCGAGCCGCCACGGCAAAAAATTCATCCGGGTTGGAACAAAACCATTTATCGCCCGTGAGCGACCAGGTGCCGTCTTCATTGGGCCGGGCTTCCATCTCAATGGCGCCGACGTCAGATCCCCCAACTCGTTCGGTGACAAACTGGGCACCCGCAAACGGAGTGTGCGCCGAACACAACGGTTCCAGGTAGGTGGCTTTTAAATATTCCGACCCTTTGGCGGCAATGGCCCGGATGAGCCCGTCGGTACAACTGATCGGGCAGGTAAGTGACGCTTCACCATTGTGGGCAAGAAAATAGATCAATGCAAAATGGTGTAAATCGTTGCGTGTTCGGGTAAATAGCCCTGTTTCCTGCGCCACTTCGCGCCGCAACTGTCGCGTGTGCGGCCCAAAATCAATCGCATCAACCCGGTTTCCAACCCGATCAAAGTTCACAATTCGCGGCAACTGTTCAGGCCGGTTTCCGTCCTGGGCCAGCGTAAACCAGCGGTCGGTCACGTGCCCGGCACAATTTTGCAAGGACGCAAAGATTTCTTCCCGCAACGTCTCAGATACCCAGTCACGAAGCAAAAGCTGAAGACCCCGGTCCTGATCAAAATAGTTAATGCCTTCAATCCCTCGATACTCAGTAAACTGTGTCATAAGTTCACCTTACCAGACGGCGTCTGCGGTACGCCTGAAATTCAGTTAACCATTTTTAACGGGCACTCGCCAAGCCGGGAAGCAGTATGTGAAAATGAACTTCCGATGCTTCCGAGGATTTTTTGGGTTCGGGCCAGGCAGTAGAGGTCAACCACCGCATCCTGAATTCCTTCTGGCGAGTTTCGATCCAGCGTGCGCTTTTGATAGGTCAGAATCCGGTCTGGAAACAACCGGCGCAAGGTGGCCTCTTCTTCTGGTGAATCAGTCGCCAGGAAAAAACAGGCCGACGGATGTTGATCAATCTCAGCCTGGATGGCGGCAATAAACTTTTCCGTGGTGCTATTGGCAATGGCCCGGACGTGATCAGTTCGTCGAATATGAAGCCCCACGGTGTAGTCGCTAAAATGCACAGTTTCAGCCGCAACCCGATCTCGAAGCTCAGCGATCAGCCGAAACTGGGCGGCTGGCGAACTGCCTGATGAATGAAAAAATTGCCAGGCCCGAAAATACATGGTTGGGTAGCTGGCAAGTGTCCGAAAATCAAACTTTTTCCAGAGCAAGTTTGAAACTTCAAATTCGTAGACAACCCGATCAAACCCATAGTGATAAAACAGCAGCTTATTAAGGTACCGGGCTGGTGCCAAGCACCGATAAATCAGGTTCTCTCGGGTAACTGGCTGGGTTTGATCAAAAAACCAGCGACTTCCAGGCAGGTTTTTCAAAAAATTGGGATCATTTGATTCAGGAGTCCCAATGCTAATGCTCGGCCCGGTATAGTACCGCCAGCGTTCCCGTCGAGTCTGCCGAAGTTCGACCACCGCCTGGGGAATTTCAAACAGCGCATCAAAACGACAATTCAGCTCTGGATTCAATGACCAGATCACCGTTACTGGCTGTTTCAAATCTTCAGCCAATGACAGGACAGAAGATAATGCCTGCATCCGATTACACAATCCAAAAAGTGGTTCAACAGTCAGCATGGAGGAATGAAGAATTGAGAATGAAGAAGGTGATGAGTGGCTTGTGATTCGCGGTGCTTGGTTCTTGGTTCTTGGAAAGTATTGATTCCTAAGCATTAAGCACCAGGCACTAAGTACTAAGCACCAAGCACCAAGTACGAACCACGAACCACGAACCACTTATTTCGGGAATCAACGGTGAACAGGTGTTTTGTTTGTATTCCAAACCCACACTATCATGCAATGCTCACTGATAGCGCCAAACAGAATTCTGGAGACTCTTCTTTTCTTATGTTCAAGCCACCTGCCCTTCGACCTGATGACACCATTGGAATTATTGCCCCCGGCAGCCCAATTACGGCTGAGCAGCTTGCCGCTGGGGTACAGGAACTTGAACGACGTGGGTTTCGGACTCGCTACCGGAAAGATATCCTGGCAGCCGAACGGTATCTGGCCGGGTCGCTTGAGCGACGACTCACTGAGTTTTATGAACTCTGGGAAGATCCGCAAGTGTGTGCGGTGATTGCCGCCCGGGGTGGGTATGGATGCCAGCACCTGCTGCCGTTTCTGGATGCAGCGCGCATTCGCAAGCACCCAAAAATTCTGGTTGGATATAGTGACCTGACTGCCTTGCAGCTTTTTCTGGTTCAAGATTGTGAACTGGTAACCTTTCATGGCCCGATGGTGACCAAAGATTTTGCCGAAGGCCCTGTGCACTATGATTGGGATTCATTTGAGCGGATACTGTGCCACCCCACCCCTCAGGGAAAATTGACCTCACCTGGAACATCAACCTTGATTGGCGGTACGGCAACCGGACGGCTGGTTGGCGGGTGTTTGTCACTCATCGCCGCCTTGATTGGGACGCCCTGGCAGCTTGAAACACAAAATTCAATTTTGTTTCTGGAAGATGTCGCTGAACGCCCATTCCGGCTTGACCGAATGCTCCACCAGATGAAACTGGCTGGAATGTTTGAACAGGTTCGCGGCATTTTGTTTGGGGAAATGTATGACTGTACCATTCCCTCCGAAGCTGGCTATCAGATTGAGGATCTATGCTTTGACCTGATCAAAGACATTGGCGTACCGACCCTCTTTGGCTGGCAATCAGGGCATAGCCCAATGAAAAATCGCACTTTGCCCCTGGGCATTCAGGTCAAACTTGATGCTGACCGCCAGCAACTGGAACTTCTGGAAGCCGCCGTCGGTGTGACAGAGTGATCAGGTGACAATGTGACAATCGGGCTTTTGTTCGGCGTCTTTTGAGTTCACTCTTTCACTCTTTTCAGATTGACGCGTCGCGGTTCGCTTTTCTTTTGCTATTTCGCTCTTCTGCCAAATCAGTGTAAAGTAAGGTGTTTTCTCGGTTGTCAGTTACCTCAGCTTAAAAAACCCGGAACCCGGAACCCAAAGAGGCAGGTGTTCATGCTCCCCTCGCCAAATGACCTTGTGGGACGTGTCTTTAATAACCGCTATCAGTTAACCGCGTGCCTGAGCACGCGCAAGACAGTGTCTGTCTACCGTGCAACTGACCTGTCAACCCATACGGAAATCGCGGTTAAAGTGCTCCACGTCGGGGTGTCTGAGGCTGATCAAATCACACGGAAACGGTTTCGGCGTGAAGCCCACGCCATGTCGCTGGTTGATCACCCAAATGTGATCAAAGTGTTTGAAATCGCTGATGCCGACATGGGCCTCACCTTTTTCACCATGGAATTGCTGATTGGCGAGAGCCTGCTTGACTTTCTGTGTCGAATCGGCCCGTTATCGCTCGCTCAGGCGGTTGAAATCTTTACACCGGTTTGTCAGGCAATCCATGCCGCACATACCGTTGGGCTGGTACATCGTGACGTCAAGCCGGGAAATGTCTTTTTGCATCGGAATGGGCAAACCGAGGCGGAGGAAGACTCAGTTGGCCTGGTGAAAGTGCTTGATTTTGGTATTGCCAAACCACGCTGGGAGTTTCGGTCTGACAATGAAGAGGCCAATGTTTCCGGAGAAGGCACCATTATTGGCACGCCAGAATATATGAGTCCGGAACAATGCCGGGGAGATGAGGTCACGCCGCAAAGTGATATCTATAGCCTGGGTGTGATGCTGTATCGCATGTTGACCGGGTATCCCCCATTTGATGGCCCTCCGAGCGCTATCCTGATGCGGCACCTGGTCGCCGAACCGCCGTCATTACGGATGCGCCGCCCCAACCTCCCGCCGATCATTGAAACGCTCACCTTCCGGGCAATGGCCAAAACTCCCGAAGCCCGCTACCTGTCAGCGCTCGATTTTGCCAATGCGTTTACTGAGGCCGTCAGTCAAACGTATACCCCAGATTCAGATCAGATTTACCGGACAGTCTCCCCACCCGAACAACACAAAGACGCGATTGCCTCTCAGACAGTCGTTCTCAGTTCAGCCGATTTAGAACCACTCTCACGCGATTCCAACTCTGGACGGGTTTCAATCAAGCAATTACTTCGACAAATTCTCCCATTCAATTCAACTGGGGAAACAGACTGATTGAGTCTCATCCCGTCTCTATGCTAGAGTTTCCCCTTTTCAGTTTACCTGTACCTTTTCATCTATCATTCATCAACCAATCTGCAATTATTTTTCTATCTTGTAAGGAGTCTTCCGCGCCATGAGTGCAAGCAATCAAATTGGGAGTGTCACACAGGTCATCGGACCTGTGATTGACGTTGAGTTTGGCAACAACTACCTGCCACCCGTGTACCAGGCCCTGCGGGTCACGAGTGACGGGTTTGAGGTTCCCGAACCCATTGATATCATTCTCGAAGTTCAGCAACACCTGGGTGAAGGCCGTGTCCGCTGTGTGTCGATGCTGCCGACCGAAGGCATCGTGCGCGGTATGAAAGCGGTTGACACCGGTGACCAGATTTCAATGCCAGTGGGCAAAGGCACCCTGGGCCGGGTGCTCAATGTCATCGGCGAGCCGGTGGACAAACTGGGGAAAGTCCCCCACACCAAGCGCTACCCGATTCACCGTCCGGCACCATCGTTTGAACAACAATCCACTGAATCCGTGATGCTCGAAACCGGCATCAAAGTCATTGATTTGATCCAGCCGTTTGTGAAGGGTGGAAAAATCGGACTGTTCGGGGGCGCGGGCGTGGGCAAAACCGTGCTCATTATGGAACTCATCAACAACATCGCCAAAGGCCACGGTGGATACTCGGTATTTGCCGGCGTTGGCGAGCGAACCCGTGAAGGAAACGACCTCTGGGAAGAAATGAAAGAATCCAAGGTCATTGACTTCGATAAAATCGAAAACTCAAAAGTGGCACTCATCTATGGTCAGATGACCGAACCGCCCGGAGCCCGTGCCCGCGTGGCGCTCTCAGGTCTGTCGGTGGCTGAGTATTTCCGCGATGAAATGAACCAGGACGTGCTGCTCTTTATTGACAACATCTTCCGCTTTACCCAGGCGGGTTCAGAAGTATCGGCGCTCCTTGGCCGTATGCCTTCCGCCGTGGGATATCAGCCGACGCTGGCCACGGAAATGGGTGAACTGCAGGAACGCATCACCTCGACCAAGAACGGTTCCATTACGTCAGTGCAGGCCGTGTACGTGCCGGCTGACGACTTGACCGATCCGGCACCAGCCACGACCTTCTCGCACCTTGACGCCAAAACCGTGCTTTCGCGTCAGATTGCCGAACTCGGAATCTATCCGGCGGTGGATCCGCTCGACTCATCATCGCGCATCCTCGACCCACGCATTGTGGGCCAGGACCACTATGCGGTGGCTGAAGGCGTCAAGCGGGTGTTGCAGCGCTATAAGGAACTGCAGGACATCATCGCCATTCTCGGGATTGATGAACTGTCAGAAGACGACAAACTGACGGTGGCTCGTGCCCGTAAGCTCCAGAAGTTCCTGTCCCAGCCGTTCCACGTGGCCGAACAGTTCACCGGCATCAAGGGTGCCTATGTGAAACTGGCCGACACGATCCGCAGCTTCAAGGAAATCCTCGACGGCAAACACGACGATCTGCCGGAACAGGCATTCTACCTGGTCGGCACGATTGACGAAGTGGTCGAACGTGCAAAGAGCATGTAAGATCAGTATGGAGTCAGTAGTCAGTAGTCAGTAGTCAGTAGTCAGTAATGTGAATTAAGGGTTGGAAAAATTGTTCGTTGAAAACAAAGGGCTTATCAAAATCTCAAATTTCAGACGTTC
>CAZXCE010000296.1:0-9991 GCA_964639175.1 uncultured Clostridia bacterium | reverse complement strand
CTGTTTTTCGAAACCAATAACAAAGAACCAATAACAAAGAACCAAGAACCAAGAACCAATAACAAAGAACCAAGAAATTTTCATTCAACGTGTCGTTTTACAAATTCCGCCGTGTAGTGGACTGCTTTTTTGCCTTCCGGGAGCAGGCGGTGAAAGATTGGCCAGGCGTGCGGCAACCCGTGCCAGACCTGCAGATCCACGTGAACTCCGGCGGCCTGAGCCCGATGCGCGAGCCGGGTGGAATCGTCAAGCAGGACTTCGGTGCTGCTGGCAAAGAGCAGGAGCGGCGGTAATCCCGTCAGGTCGGCATAGAGCGGCGATGCCAGCGGATTGGTCGGCGGGGCTTGCCCAAGGTAGATATGTCGCCCTTTGCGAATGGATTCACCATAAAACATTACATCATGCGGATCATTGGTGTGCAGTGATTCGCCTGTGGCGGCTAAATCGGTCCAGGGAGAATAACATACTGATGCCGCCGGCAATGGTAATCCGCGATCACGGGCTGCAAGCATCGTTGCCAGCGTCAATCCCCCACCGGCTGAGTCACCGGCAATAATCATCTTCTTGTGCGAGATTCCTTGTTCAAGCAACCATTCGTAGCCAGCCAGCGCGTCTTCGACCGCAGCCGGAAACGGGTGTTCCGGTGCCAGTCGGTAATCAATGGCAAATGTATCTGAACGAAGTGCTTGTGTGAGTCCGACCGTCAGTGGGCGGTGAGTGATTGTTGAGCAGGCCATATACCCACCGCCATGAAGAAAATATAATACTTTATCCGAATGATGTTCTTTCTTTTTCCACTTCAACCATTCACCACGGACCGGGTGATGATCTTCGTGGGTATGAACCGCAACATGGTGGCGATGTGGTGGCGTTGCAAACCCTGGCATCTGAGACAAAATTGACCGCGCCCGTTTGACGTTGTGGTGCATTTCATCTGAGGGGCGGCGTTTGAGCCGGCTTTTGATAGCAAAACTCAATAGTGCATTCTGCCAGCTTGGCATAGATGGTTTCTGGGTGAGTTGGTGTAAGGACCAGACAACAAACCCAAACTCCTTTCAAACCGGAAATTGCGCGGCGGCAGGTTTGGCGACATCAAACCTGTTGCTTGAGGAAGAACAAATAGCATACACCCAGGCCTGGAAATCAG
Source organism: uncultured Clostridia bacterium (assembly GCA_964639175.1). Taxonomy (GTDB): domain Bacteria; phylum Acidobacteriota; class Blastocatellia; order Chloracidobacteriales; family Chloracidobacteriaceae; genus JACQXX01. Next base: position 8,844 of record CAZXCE010000296.1, on the reverse strand, counting down.
GAAACACTCCAGGCCTGGCTCTGTGGAATATGGAGAAACGGGAGGTTAAATCAAACCAAGAAAAATAAAAAGCGACTTCGTATTACAATGAATAGCCACTGTGTTTAAAATATTCTATAAAAATGCCTTATAGGTTCTTATGGAAGACTAATCCCTGCCTGAGTTAAGGTTTCAGGAAGATCGCGGTGAAATGCATATCCATAATAAAATGTTGCCGAATTTATACTTGTACTCAATTGAATCACAATACCCGGTTCGCGCTTATATTTCGCAAGATAAAAATAATATATCTTCCCATTTTTCATTGTAATTGTCATTGGAACCATCTGGGACCATCCGCCGTGATCTGCGGAAAACCATTGTATCTGGTTTAAGTTGCTGGTGATTTTGGTAATTGTCTCTGGCGACGAAACCTGCTGATTGTTGATTGTAATTAAAGAAACTTGTTGAGGAGAAAGTCCTTGTAATATCATTCGAGACCAAAGTTGATGAACAAATCGATTGCCTGTAACCAGCACAAAGATGGTCAAAAACACGAGACCGATTTTGTTTTTAAATCTATTGGATTTTTCATCATAATAAACGCACAGCAAAATGAGGGCTGGGATTAAAACGAAAAACAATTCCAAAAAGAAAGAGGGCCAGCCAATCATAAAAATCATCTCTTACTTTTTCTGAAGTTGTTTCCCAACCCCCAATAATTTTGAACCAGGAAGCCAGCTTCTCTGAGTGCGAGTTTTTTACTCAGGGACACGATCAATCACCAGTTGGGCGATCCGTTCGCGGTGGTAAATCGCATCTCCAAAAAACGCTTCGGATGACTTGCTGCGTTTGACGTAGAGTTGCAGGTCATATTCCCAGGTAAACCCAATTCCTCCGTGGACTTGAACGCCACGGTGGCAAACCTCGCGGTAGGCATCCGAGCAATAGGCTTTGGCAATGGAAATGGCTTCCGTTGCTCGTGGATCGTTGACACTCAACGTCCAGGCCGCAAACAGCGTGGCCGACCGGGCGCTTTCGGTCATCAACAACATATCAGCGCACTGGTGTTGAACCGCCTGAAACGACCCAATTGGCTTTCCAAATTGATGCCGGACTTTGGCGTATTCGACCGCCGTTTCAAGCACCCACTGCATTCCACCAACCATTTCCGCGCACAGCGCAACCGTGGCAATTTCGATGGCGCGTTCCAGGGCCGCTTGCGAGTTCCCGTCAGCACCGAGCACCGCTGTTTCAGGGACAGATACCCCTTCAAAATTGACCTGATACCATTTGCGGGTGCTGTCCATTGCCGGCATGGGTTTGATTTGAACACCATCTGAAGTCTTCTCAACCGGAATCAGCACCAACTGATCATTTGACCGCGCCACGCACACAATGACATCCGCTGTTTCAGCATCTGGCACAAACAGTTTTTGACCCGTGAGGAGAAAATGATCGTCCTGATGTACCGCCGGGAATGAAATGGTTGTTGGGTCCCACTGTGCCCCCGCTTCAAGGAACGCAACGGTGGCTTTGAGTTCACCGCTGGCAATACCGGCCAGGTACTGGCTTTTTTGGCTGGCATTTCCGGCTTCGGCAATCAACGCGCTCGCAAACACATTGGCCAGAAAGGCACCCGGCAGACACGCCCGGCCCATTTCCTCGGCAATCACGGCGAGTTCGACATACCCAAGACCCAGCCCGCCACAATCTTCGGGCAGCGTGAGTCCCAGCCAGCCTTGCTCAGCCATGGTTTTCCAGAGCGTTTCATCATGCGCGGTATCGGTGGCCATCAATTTCCGAACGCGTTCCGGTGTGCATTCGCGTTTGAGCAGCTTTCGGGTTTGTTCTTTAAAATCCTGTTGCAGTTCGTTAAGGACAAATTCCATAGAAGTAGTCAGTCGTCAGTAGTTAGTGGTTCACGAAGCCAGTTTGATTGAGGTCGTTGACTGTTTCCCAATGCAAATGATTCATTTGAAAATGTAACAAGCAATTGCCTCAATCTGCTTTTTCGCTATTTGCTCAGTTCAATAGCTCTTCGGCAGGCCAAGCACGCGCTCGGCGATGATGTTGCGCTGGATTTCGCTGGTGCCGGCTTCGATGGTGTTGCCTCGTGCGCGAAGGTAGCCGTAGGACCAGATGCCGTCGTCAAAATCACTCAATTGGGCATAGGGGCCAAGGATTTCCTGGGCATATTGCTGCAGTTTCTGGTTCATTTCGCTCCAGTAGAGCTTGGAAATCGAACCTTCCGCACCCGGAATGCCGGTTTTCTTCAGCGATGTCAGCGCCCGCATGGTGTTTAAGCCCAGAATCTCAAGTTCGATATGGATTTGGGCAATTTTTTGACGGGCCAGCAGATCCTGACTGGCCGGAGCCCCATTTCGCAACAGCGTTTTCGAGCAGGCAATCAGGGCTTCCAGGTTGCGTTTGAAAATGACCTGCAATCCAGAGCCAAGGTTGGCCCGTTCGTTCATCAGCGCCGCAATCGCCGTGGTCCAACCGTGGTTGATTTTGCCCAGAACCTGCGAAACCGGCACGCGGACATCGGTGAAAAACACTTCGTTAAAAGCCGAATCTCCAGACATCATCCGCAACGGACGAACCGAAATTCCTTCGGTGTGCATATCGGTCAGGAGACAGGTGATGCCTTTGTGTTTGGCAGCATCCTGGTCGGTTCGCACCAGCAGCAAACACCAGTCGGCAAAATGGGCAAAACTGGTCCAGATTTTCTGCCCGTTGATCACAAAGTGGTCGCCATCCAGTACGGCTTTGGTTGAAAGCGAAGCCAGGTCACTGCCAGCGTTGGGTTCGGAAAATCCCTGACACCAGATTTCTTCGCCAGAGAGGATTTTGGGCAGATGGTATTTTTTCTGTTCATCCGTTCCCATCGCAATAATGGTTGGGCCAACCAGCGCCAGTCCAATCGTGCCAATCAATTCGGGAGCGTTGGCGTGGGCGAGTTCTTCCTGAAAAATGGCCTGCTCCATCAGCGTGGCGCCGCGTCCACCATACTCTTTCGGCCAGGAAATGCCGGCCCACCCGCCTTCAAACAGCGTTTTCTGCCACTCGCGAAGGAAATCGAGATACGCCGAATCACTTTCAGAGGCCCCAGGCCTGGGTTGATTTTTGGGAAGGTTGGCTGCCAGCCAGGTGCGAAGTTCGTCACGAAACTGCAATTCAGACGGAGTCAGGTTCAAATCCATAAATGGTGAGTCCTTTGACCGGGCAAAATGTGAGGGACAGTTCAGATTTGGTGAGAAAGTGCAATCAAACCAAAATTTATCCTGAAATAAAAGCACTCTTTGCATTTTGGAGTGCGGCGGCTTGACGCCGCTTTGGTATCATTTTGAAAAGCGGTGACAAGTCCCCGCACTCCAAAGCTTAAAAATTCCCTTCAACCAGTCGTCAAAAGGATCCTGCCCTATGAACACCATCAAGCGACGGAGCGGCCTGTCAGTCAAGCTTCCAGATGCCTTTAAGCTCCTTGAAGCCGAGCTACAACGTGATGAATCACTGATAAGCGATATCCTTCCTGAATTACCCGAACTTCCTGAAGCGCCTGAACTCTCTGATTTACCGGAGCTTCCGGAAGCTCCAAGGCTGGTTCTTGACACACTCGAAGAATTCAAAGGCCGGGATAAACTGATTCAATCGCTGGTGAAAAAAGGATTTCAGCCGATTGATGAGCTTGAGTTAGAACCGGTGTCCCTGCTGCCGCCAGAAAAACTAAAACTAGTTGGAAGGCCAGCCAAACGTCAGACATTCAAGCTGAGCCTTCCGGTGTTGCCTTCTGAGCATGCGGTTGTGTTGTTGGAACAAGATGGCGTGTATACCTGGAACTTTCCTCGCCCAACGCCGCCTGTGGTTCCAAAAAGTGCCGAATCTGAGGGCGAATCCAGTCTCCAGGGTGAAGAAGCCCCTGAAGAAAAGGTCCTTGATTTTGAATTTAGCCTGGAATCTGAACCGGAACCAACCGCCGGTGAACAACCCAAAGTCAGAGGGCTGGTCGGCGATTTTCTGGCCGATAAAACCAAAGCCTATGTTCTGAAATTTGCGGGTGACTGGGCGGTTGGCCAGACCGCTGAATTTTTGGAACGTGATATCCAGCAAGGGCTGATCTCGATGCCGTCGAGCACGCTGGAAGATTGGAAACTCGGCGTTGATCTTTCCTCAGTTGCCAGCCGGTCTGATCGTCCAGCCAGAATTCTGCTCTTTATCCACGGCACGTTTAGCAGCACCAAAGGTGCCTTTGGCGCACTCACCGCCAGCGATTTTGGCAGGCAATTTTTGGAAACGGCCCTGGCGAACTATGATGCGGTGATTGGGTTTGACCATAAGACCTTGAGCGTAGACCCAAAGGTAAACGCCACTGATTTGCTCACTGCGCTGAGCCAGTACCCGTGGCATCAGCCTCCACACTTTGACGTGGTGACCCATAGTCGTGGCGGGCTGGTGTTTCGGAGTCTCGCCGAACTGGTCCTGCCTGGGTCAGGCTGGAAAGCCAGTTTTGACCACGTCGTGTTTGTGGCGGCAGCCAATGGCGGAACGCTGATGGCCGAGCCCGACAACTGGCACTATCTGGTTGATCTATACACCAATCTCGCCGTGGCTGCCGAAAAGGTCATCGGCGTGATTTCAGGAAATCCGGCAACCGGTGACCTGCTGGGAGAAATGCTGTCCGGGATTGGAAATTTCATTCAATGGTTTTCCACAGCGGCGATTACTGACAAAGCCGTGCCCGGACTGGCTGCGATGGAGCCGGACGGCGATTTTATTCGAACCATCAACCGGACCCAGCCGGGCCAGCCAACCGTTGAAACCAGCCCATACTATGCAGTTATTGCCGATTTCGAACCAAAACTGCTTGGCAGGCACGAACCCAAAGAACTCTCAACACGGTTGTTGCAATGGGTAGCAAATGGCGTCGTTGATGAACTGATGCGTGGAACGGCCAATGATCTGGTGGTTGATACACCCTCCATGACCTGCATTGATCCCCAGGCTGGAAACTGTATCAAGGACAGGCTGGACTTCGGCAAAACGCCGGAGGTCTACCACACCGTCTATTTCACCCGAAAAGAAGTCACGGACGCCTTGACGCGCTGGTTTGGGCTGTAAACCATTTCGGAGTGCTGCAGCTTGATGCAGCTTTCATATAAAAAGCCGTGACAGGTCTTCGCACTCCAAACATACAAAAGGTCGTCACGAATGTTGAATGAAGTCAAATCAATGCAAAGAGTTAAGTGGTTTGTCCACGCGTGGACAAAATGGCCGATCAATCTCAAAGTGAAGATGTTATTTGTTCTTCTGCTGACCCTGACCAGTGTTTCAGCGCAAACCCATCAGCAGGTTAGAAAACAGGAGACGGATCCTTTTGCCAGATATGTGACTCATCTTGACTCAGTAGATCGGGTTGAACTCATTGTCTTGAAGTATCTTCCTCTCAAAGCAGGGAAAATCCCAGATGACCCAACCATCGAACGAATGGTTCCAGGGCTGTGGCCCCAGCGCCGTGTGGGAAGTATTTTGTTGAAAGGGGCTGATGCCCAGAAAATGCGACAACTCTGGCGCCGTTTACAGCGAGGGAATGGATTTGGTTGCTTCAGTCCTGGATATATTGCTGATTTCTATTCAGGCAAAGATCGTATCCTGCGGGCCTCAATTTGCTTTCATTGCTGTAATATCGCAACCGACAAAGACAATGCAATTGCTTCGATTTGTGGTGACAGTGATGCCTTTAAGGCATTGGAAATATTTGTAACCGAAAAACTTCCTTTGCCAAAAGACCCCAAGCCAGACAAGGAGAGGCCAAACGATGAACCATGAAACTCTCAAACCAGTTTTGGTTGCCGATCAATCTCTGGCGCGTCGGCTCGAACTGGCCGAAGCGCGCAGTTGTGCAGAATTTGTCGAAACCCGAGCCAGGCTTTTTCCTGAAATTGGTGCTGAATGGATTCAGGTGGCAGGCGCGTATGCCCTCTTTGATGGTGTCACCTCGCCAATCACACAAACCTTTGGGCTGGGATTATTTCAAAACGTGGAAAGCCGTGATCTGGAACGAATCGAGGCATTTTTCTCTGTCCACGGCGCACCGGTGTATCACGAAATCAGCCCACTTGCGGAACCTGCACTGCTTACATTGTTGAATGCGCGAGGGTATCAACCGGTGGAGTTTACCAGCGTGATGTTTGGTCCAATCCACTCTGGTATTCAGTTAGAAGGTTCCCGCAATGAACGGATCCAGGTTCGGTGTATCACACCCGATGAACAGGATCTTTGGGCGCAGACCGCAGCGGCTGGATTTCGTGGATTTCAGAACGTAGATGACCAGATTCTGGAATTACAGCAACTCAATGTCCGGCGTCCTGGGGCAGTTTCGTTTCTGGCAGAACTTGATGGATATGCCATCGGCGCCGGGATTTTGTATCTCTGTGATGGTGTGGCACTGTTGGGAGGAGCGAGCACACTTCCTGACGCCCGACAGCAGGGCGCCCACGTGGCACTGCTTCAAAGCCGGATGCGTTTTGCTGCCGAACACGGATGCGATGTGGCCATGATCAGCGCCCAGCCACCCGGAGGCGGTTCGCAACGTAACGCCGAACGGCACGGGTTTAAAATTGCTTATACCCGGATCAAATGGCACTTGGCACATCAGCAATCTTAGAATTCGAACAGGCGATGTTGCCTCAGTTGCAGACCTGATCTTCAGTCCCAATATGGAGGTTTTATGCAAAAGCAGCCGACTCCAACCTGGTTTTTTGTGCTGGTGGTGGTTCGACTTGGCCACCGGTTTTTACTGGTTCACGAACGCAAACACGGCCAGTTATGGTACCTTCCGGCGGGACGAGTCGAGCCGGGTGAGTCTCTGGTGAAGGCCGCCCAACGCGAAACACTCGAAGAAGCTGGAATTCCAATCGAAGTTGACGGTGTGCTGCGATTTGAGCACTCACCCTCTCTGGAAGGCAGTACCCGTTTCAGAGTGATTTTTACGGCTCATCCAGTTGATGACACTCCGCCGAAGACCACGCCTGATGCAGACTCCCTCGAAGCAGCCTGGTTCACCCTGGAGGAAATAAGTCAGCTCCCGTTGCGCGGCGAGGAAGTCGTGAACATTCTCCGGCAGGTGGCCTACGGGGCGGCAATTTATCCGCTGACAATTCTCACCGCCGAAGGTCAGCCTTTTCTCAATCAAACCAGGAAGATCAATTAAGGGAAACAAAATCTCACCACAGAGGACACAGAGGAACACAGAGGAACACCGAAGAGGAGTGAAGAATGAAGATAAAAGACCTGGGTTTCTCTGTGGATTCCTCTGTGTCCTCTGTGTCCTCTGTGGTTCAAAAATGCTGCTTCTTATTCAGTCACACACCGGTATCAATTTGTTAGCCTTTTGTCCACGGGCAACACATACAAAAACTCGTCGCGAATGTTAAATGAAGTCAAATAAAATCAGAGAGTTAGATGGTTTGTCCACGCGTGGACAAAATAAGCGTGCAAGGCTCTTTTCAAGAGGTTGTTGGTGTGTTGGAATCAAATACGCCGTGACGTCCGGCGCCATCGGCAAAGCGTTGGGCGCCGGCCTGGGTTTCAGTCTGCAACACCGGTCTGGCATTCTCAAATTCAAAGGCCATGGCAGCTTCAAATGGCCGGTCAAAGCTTTCATAAGCCGACATCCGATCTGCCCGCAGGCAGGTTTGTGGAAAGGCTGCGAGTTGCCAGGCGAGTTCTTCGGCAGCTTCGCGAGCTTTCCCCGTCGGAACAACCCGATTGACCAGACCCAGGCGCAGCGCTTCTTCAGCCAGAACGGGCCGTCCGGTCAGAATTAAATCCAGGGCATGGCTCAAGCCAATGAGACGCGGAAGGCGAACAGTGCCTCCGTCAATGAGAGGAACTCCCCACCGCCGACAAAACACACCCAGCACCGCATCGGCTTCCATCACGCGAAGGTCGCACCACAAGGCCAGTTCGAGTCCGCCAGCCACGGCATACCCCGAAATAGCAGCAATCACAGGTTTGGAAAGAATCAGGCGTGATGGTCCCATCGGGCCATCGCCAGCAGGCTCAAGACGATTTCCGTTTCCAGTGGCAATCGTTTTTAAATCAGCACCAGCGCAAAACGTCCCGTGGTCGCCGCATAAGACACCGACCAGTGCTGTCGGATCAGCTTCAAATTCACGGAACGCATCAGCCAGGGCCTGAGCCGTCGGGCGGTCAACTGCATTGCGGACTTCGCGGCGATCCAAAATCACGGTCGTCAGCGGTCCATTTTTTTCAATTCGAAGCGACATCGGTTTTCTCCTTATAGTTCCCAGGAGGGAATCTTCTTCTGAAAAAGGCTATTTCACTATTTCACTATTTTACTTAATCTGACTCCTCGCTACTCACTACTCACTCCTCGCTTTAAATGTGGTACAGTCTCGTTTCCTCCAATCCCAAATCATTTTTCCATTTGAAAAGGTTTTTATGAAATTTGACTCAGTATTGTTTTTCTTGACGATCTTCTGGTTGGTTGTGACGAATCTGGATGTGACTGCAGCGGTGATTCCTCAAACACCTTCGCTGAGACCACTCCTGAGCAAAGCGGTAAAGGCCAACAAAACAGTTCGGTTTGCAATTGAAGGAATGCATTGTAATGGATGTGTTCGAGCAATTGAAACTGATGTGGCTTCAATCGCAGGTGTGAAAAGTTGCAAAGTTAACCTGGAAAAGAAACGCGCCGAAGTCACTTTTGACCCCATTGCCGTTTCTGAACAGATCATCATTGACCGCATCAAGAAGCTGGGCTACACGGCACGAGTGGCTTGAAAACCGGGTTCCGGGTTCCGGGTTCCGGGTTCCGGGTTCCGGGTTCCGGGTTCCGGG
>CAZXCE010000295.1:4532-10011 GCA_964639175.1 uncultured Clostridia bacterium | reverse complement strand
GGAACCCGGAACCCGGAACCCGGAACCCGGAACCCGGAACCCGGAACCCGGAACTTCACATACCCGCCACGACAATCAGGTGGTTCAGTACATATTCGCACGAAACACGATGGGCACCAGCGGCCCGAAGTGCTTCAGTGAGTCGGGTTTGGTCAAATAAATGGATGTGTTCCGGGTTGTCATCTTCGTGGGAAGGGACGCTGACAATTACAAACCGCTGTGCGACACGACAACATTCATGGATGGCCTGCTCAAAGGCCGGAATATGTTCCAGCACTTCAAGGGCCGTGACCACATCAAAGGTATGATCTGGAAACTCCAGGGAGGTGACATCCATCTCCTGTGCAGCAAGCTGGGAAAAACCACCCATTGCCACCGCCTGGATATCAGCCACCCGTTTGGGGTCACAATCAATGGCCGTGACTGGCATTTCTGGGAATTCTTCAATGAGGGGCCACAAAAACGCGCCACGACCACTTCCAATATCAAGCAACGTCGCCGGTGAAATTCCTTTTAAAAGACCCAAAACACGATGAACACGGGCCAGCCCCATCGTTCGCTTAAAGCGATGAAGTCTCACCCCCTGGTCCAGGCCACACTGCACAATCGCTTCAAGTTCTGAGTCAAGCAAGACATCAAGCGGTGCCGTCCAGAATTCTTCAGGCTGATCAGGAACAGGCATTGGCTCTGACCGTGTTCCACGAACAAAAGCGGCAGCAATTTTGGCAAAGTAAAACTCGGTGTGGCTCATGGTGGGGCTGAGGACGTCAGGCTGAGGGCCTGGGGCTGAAGAAAGCGGGCTGAAGATGTCAGGCTGAACACAACGGGATGAAGAATTGGTTTTATTTCATCCCTCATCCTTCATCCCTCATCCCTTCGATTGCCTTCAGCCCTGGATTTTGCAGGCCCAGGGGTTTTAATTGCCTTCTAATTTCTTGAGCCGATAGCGAAGTTGATCTCGCGAAATACGCAACAGCTTGGCTGCGTTGGTTTGATTGCCGCCGCTCAGTTGCATTGCTTGCTGGACGAGCGACATTTCAACCTCATCAATCGAAATCCCTTCTGCTGGAAGCTGAAACATGTGCTGGCTCCCAGATGGTGGTTTGGATTCAACCGGTGGTGGTGCTGACGTTACCTGTTGGGCAGGTGGGCTGGCCAGCGGGGCCGTCGCAATTGGGCGGTGGTATTCCGGTAAAATCAGATCACGCGGCAAATACTTGGTGGTAATCAAATCGCCGTCTTCCAAAATCATGACCCGTTCAATCACGTTTCGGAGTTCGCGAACATTCCCCGGCCACGAGTACTTTCGAAAGATGTCTTCAACGTCTGAACTCAGGCCACGGGTTTTTTTGCGCAATTGCTGTTTAAATTGACTGATGAAGTGATTGGCCAGAATCAAGCCGTCGTCACCGCGTTCGCGCAGGGCCGGAACATCAATTTGAATGACCGAGAGCCGGTAATAGAGGTCGAGGCGGAATTTTCCTTCCTGGCATTCTGACTTGAGATCCCGGTTGGAAGCGGCAATCACCCGTGTATCCAGAGACACATCTTTTAAGCCACCCACCCGGCGAAATGTCCCTTCTTCTAACACACGAAGGAGTTTGGCCTGCAGGTTGAGTTCCATTTCTCCGATTTCATCGAGAAAGAGTGTGCCGCCTTCAGCCTGTTCAAAAAGGCCGGCTTTGCGGGCTTTGGCGTCAGTGAAAGCGCCTTTTTCGTACCCAAACAGTTCGCTTTCAATCAGCGTTGACGGTAATGCCGCGCAGTTAATTGCGACAAAGGGCTCGCTGGATCGGCGCGATGCATAGTGGATGGCTTTGGCGATGACATCTTTCCCGCTGCCGGACTCTCCCTGGAGCAGGACACAGGAAACTTCGCTGGCGGCGACTTTCTTGGCCAGTTCCAGAGTATTCATCATGGCCACCGACCGCCCAACGATTTGCTCAAAACTGAACTGGTGTGCCTGTTCGCGTCTGATCTGGGTGACTTCTTTGCGCAGTCGTTGTGCTTCAATCCCATTTCGGATCGTGATTTGGAGTTCCTCAAGATTGACAGGTTTGCCAATGAAGTCATAGGCGCCAGCGCGTAACGCAGCGATGGTGTCATCAACCAGGACGTTGGCGGTAATCATAATCACAACCGCCTGAGGTTGGATGCGTTTTACGTCGCGCAGGACATTGAGCCCCGATCCGTCTGGGAGGTTAATATCGAGCAGCACGGCGGTTGGTTGTTCTGACTCAAACAGGGTCATGGCGGCTGAAGCCGTGGCAGCTTCTACGCATTCGTAACCCCATTCATTGAGTGCTTCAGTGAGTGACCAGCGGATGAGTTGCTCATCGTCAACAACAAGAACTTTGTCTTTAGGCATGATGGAATGATAATCAATCGTTAAGAAAAGGTTATGGGCAAAAGCAGGCCCAAAGCATACCTGATTTTATTTTCTGAGGCGACAAAACCTTCTCCAAACTGGAATCATTTGTCAATGTTTGCATCTAGATTCAATTGGGCCGCGAAGAAAAGGGAGTCGTCCAAAGTTTGTTCTCCGCGAAATCAAAATTTACTAACGGCCATCGCTCCCCCCAAATTTGATCAACGATTTCAGTCTGTTGCTCGTGAAAGTACAAACTTGACTCCATTTTCGTCTTCTCTGGACACAAAACCCAGATCGCAGCTCTGCAGAGAAAAAGTCTGGCACGAATATGGAGTGAGGTTGAAATTGCACGTACTTGTCGGCTCTTTGTCAAGGACAAGGTAAAATTGTTTAGTCTTTGTCCAGGAAAAAATCTTGACAAGACGCAAAGTATCAAGTACCTTTCCCCGGCTGAATGAGCATTCACTTCTGTCATAGAAGGCCAATGGTCTTGCTCTTATATAACTTGATGATCTCGATGTACCTCGTTGGGAAGCAATTCCCAACCCTGTGAAAGAAAAAGGAAAGGACACGATATGAATGCATTTTCTGAAGGCTATCCGGTTCAGTCAACCGTTGAGCGTATCGCCGAGGCGAATTTACCAACTGAACATGGAGACTTTCGAATTATTGGATTCCGAAGTTTGACCAGCGACGAAGAATTTGTGGCGCTCACAATGGGAACACCCGAGGCTGACCGGCCCAGCCTGGTTCGAATTCATTCTCAATGTTTAACTGGCGATGTATTTCATTCGATTAAGTGTGATTGTGGGCGTCAACTGGCGCGGGCGATGGAAATGATTGCCGAAGAAGGTCATGGCGTGATTGTGTATCAGCACCAGGAAGGCCGTGGCATTGGTATCCTCAATAAAATCCGGGCTTATGCGCTTCAGGATCAGGGCGCTGATACGATTGAAGCCAATCTGCGGCTGGGGCTTGAAGTTGATGCCCGTGATTACACCCAGTGCGCTGAGATTTTACAGCTTCTCGGCTTGCAAAAAGTTCGGGTGATGTCCAACAACCCTGAAAAAATCTCGACGCTCCGTGAAGCTGGGCTCACCGTGGTTGAACGAGTGCCGATTGAAAGCCAGCCGTTTGAACCGTCAATGAACTACCTGCGCACCAAAAAAGAGCGAATGGGCCATTTGTTGAGCCTTGTCTAAGTTTTGGCGCACGAATTGCAAGATATTTTTTCGAAATCAATTGCAACCTAAATTTGAGCAAAAAGCTCACACTGATTGAAAACGAAGACATAAAAGCGAAATCTTAAACATTATCCGGAACGGTTTGGTGAGGATTCCCCGAACCAGTTTCGCTCACCCTGGAGGTTACATATGGGAAAAGTTCATGGCATTGCTAAAATTCGTGTCACCGAAGAAAACCGTTTCTCAACGTTTGTCAAAAGCCGAAAGTCTGAAGCCTATCGTGATCTTGAAGCCTGGCAACGCTGGTTTGCCGACCGTGGCATTCCGTCAATTATTGCCAGCACGCCAAGTGGATATGCTTTATACCGCGATGGGTTGGTTGAGGTTGACATTCATGATGAAAGTGTTTTCCAGGCCGCATAATTTATTGGGTAACCTGTAGGGGCAAAAGGACTCACCTGGATTTAACTCCATCAATTCGTTCTTCTTTTCGTGTCCTTCGGCTTCTGAGACTCAACCATATTGTATGGTTCTTTTGTCCCCTACTCGTTATCCTGCCCCACCGATTGTTCCCCTTCAGCTCCCACCAACCCCTCCACGACATCAAGTACCGCCTTTGGCAGTAACTTCCCTTTAAAGAAAATAACTGGGCCGACCACACCGGCAAGATGGTCATCTGTTACATTGAGTCGGTCAGAGACTGCCAGAATCAGGTTTTTCATACCTGACCGACGCACCTTGTCAAATTTCCGTCGCAAATAGTCTGGATGCCAAAACCCCACAATCTCAACGTGAAAAACCTCTCCGGATGGATGGCGCAGGGCAAAATCAGGCACCATAACCGTTCCCTTTAAATCCACAATTTCAACTTCCCGTTCAAGTGTCCAGGCCGTATCCTGCCGGGCCCATCGTTCGACAAAAGACGCTTCAAGCAGGCTGTCATAGGCTGGAGGTTTGGGATAGTGCGAACGTAAGGCCGCGTTGGAAGTCACGTGATAGGTGGCGGGTACGCCTTTGATTTTTAACTCGGCTTCGATTTCCCAGCGCGTGATATGCAACAACGCCGGAAAAAATGCCGCCATTTTGACACCATACTTTAAATTTTGACGGAAAAGGCTGGCTGGACCATCCACAAAGACCCGATAGCCATCGTCCAAGTTGCCCTCAACGGCATACATCAACCCATAAAATTTAATCAAATGAAATAATTTTCGATATTCACCAGGTACATTGCGGTGGGCCTGAATGACGATTTGGCGGGCGTAATAAAGCAGTCCCTGAGCCTGAGCCAGATTGTATCGGTCAACGAGTTGTTCGGGTGTCTGGTCCGGAAGTGAAACCAGCATATGGTTTTCGGGCAAATCGGCATAAAACGCTTCGCGGAGTGTTTCCGGGTCCAGTCCAAACCGGTTGGCGAGTTCATTCAAAATATTCTGGACTTCGCGTGGTCGGTGACCATATTGGGCCGCCAGGGTAAAGGCTTCCTGTCGAAGTTCCTCTGGCGGAACTGGGGAAATGACAGAAAAAACGGCATCTTCAAGGGCCAGATGGGCCAGACCCCGCACCAGACGATAATCCGGCGAGTTTCCTTCAAGTGTTTTCAAGGCTTCCATCACCACACTGCGGGGTTTTTGCAGACAACCGGTAATCGTTTCCAGAACGCTGGTCGCCCATTTCGTCCGGGGGCCATTCAAAAATTGTGGATATGCCTGACCGCCGCGGACGCGATAGGTCAAAAGTTCTGACGGAAGCACAAACGGATCACCTTTCTGGAAGAATTGAGAGTGAAGAATTGAGAATGAAGAATGAAGAATTGAGAATGAAAAACTGATGACTGGTGTGTTTGGTGTTTGGAAAGCAATACCTTTCAAGAACCAAGAACCAAGAACCAAGAACCAAGAACCAAGAACCAAGAACCAAGGAC
>CAZXCE010000295.1:0-4522 GCA_964639175.1 uncultured Clostridia bacterium | reverse complement strand
ATATTCTTCATTCTTCATTCTTCATTCTCAATTCTCAATTCTTCATTCGTCTGGCGGCGACGCCTTCTTCTCGGGTTTGGCGGGTGACGACTTCGTAGAGCACCGCTTTTTTGCCTTCAGCGCGTCGCAAAATGCGTCCGAGACGCTGGACAAACTCTCGACGAACAGCACTGCCTGATAAAATGACTCCGACTGAGGCATCCGGTACATCTACGCCTTCATTTAAAGCCTTGCTGGTGGCCAGGGCCCGATAGGTTCCATTTCGGAACTGGGTCAAAATATGGTGACGCTCTTTAATTGGTGTCTGGTGGGTAATGCAGGGAATCAGGAATTTCTTGGAAAGTTCATAGACGGTGGCGTTGTCTTCGGTAAAAACGACCGCTTTTTCCTGCGGATGTTCGGCCAGGATCAATTCCAGCGCTCTCAGTTTGGCTGGTGCGGCGTGCGAGAGTCGTCGAAGTTCCTGGTGGGCATGCATTGCCTGGCGGCCTTCAATGGTTCGTGAAGAAATCATGACAAACCGACTCCATCCATCAAGTTGTTTGAGTGAGATGTTGTTGGCCTCAAGGAAGGCATCGCGCTGTCGCTGGGCTGCCGTGTACGCCTCCCGTTCAGTACTGGTGAGTTCGACATACAATCGTTTGATCTGGTACGGCGCCAGTACATCTCCGGCCAGGTCCTCGGGTTCACAGTGATAGACCAGCGGTCCAATCAGGGTGAATAAGTCCCGGTGGCGCATGTCGCTACGTTCCAGCGTCGCCGTCAGCCCCAGCCGATAGGGCGCGAGTGAAAATTCAGCGATGCTTCGGTAAAACTCAGAGGGAAGATGATGAACTTCGTCTGCAATGAGTACTCCATACTGGTTCCCAAGTCGTTCCATCTGGCGGGCGGCTGAATCATAGGTTGACACCAGCAACGGACTCGCATCGTGATAGCCACCTCCGAGCAACCCGACTTCGGTTTCCGGGAAGGCTGCTTTGAGCAAGGCAAACCACTGGTGCATCAGGTCAATTGTCGGAACAATCACGATACCGCTGCGACCACAGCTTGCCAGGGCCTGCATTCCAATCAGGCTTTTTCCGGCACCGGTTGGGAGCACCACCAGCCCACGCCGACCAGCTTTGGTCCAGGCCTGGAGGGCTGCGGTTTGATGGGGGTACGGTTCAAATGAAAGTAAGGGCGAGAGCTTTAACCGCTGATACCGGGGCGCCCGGTTCGCCTCCAGGTCCGGCCCCAATTTTTCGACAATTTCTCGATATTGTTCACAGGAAGCTCGAAACGCATCAACCCTTGGGTCAAAGCGAAACAGACCTGTCATCGACGCTGGAAGGTCGGTGCCTCCCTCAAGCAATAATGTTCCTCGATCAAACCGAAGTGTAAAACCCATGCAAAACCAATGAAGAAGTCAGTGCCACCTGTGTCAGCGGGTGGGGTTTAGGTATCAATCTTTACAGGCTGGACAAGTCCAAATTTTTCAGCCATGACCAGCAGGATTGGCATAATGGATCCCCACACCAGGCCGACGACAATCATTGAAAAAGTGGGATCATATTTAAAGGTGATGGCGCCAAATTTGGTGCCGGCCAGGTAGCTCAACGGACCACCAATCGCGCCAAACACCGCCCCGACGAGATAGCGCCGGTGCATCCATTCAAGCGAAGTACTAAAACTGCTGGCAAAGAGTGCCCAGAGCGAAATAATCCAGGCTGGGGCAAGCCATTGCAGTCGCACAAAATCATCCATATAGGCCAGCACGCCATACATTTTTTGCAGGCTATCAGCCACGGCGCCCAGCACACCGACGGCAAGGATAAATTTCACTTCACGGATGCGATCAGGTGCCACCAGCAAGACGTGTCCGATCAAAAAAAGAACCACAAACAGTGGACCAAGCCAGACATATCCCTTGGCGGCACCAACCACGCAGGCAAACCAGCCAACCTGGAGGGCAATAAAGTTGAGAATTTTTGAGAGCATAGGTATCGAGGATCAACGGGAGGTTCAATGTGAACGCCCGAGCTTACTCTAAGAAGAGCCGCTGGTAAAAGTTGCCGTTCCCGTATTGAGTCGTGTCCGCTCAGGCAGGTTCCTCTCAAGTTTAACTCATCTGTTGATATTATTCGATAGTTAAACAATTCTATAAAATAAACTTAGCTGAATACTGGCTGGTGACTCTTGACGACTGACGATGCTTAGTTTGAACGCTTGTTCGCTAATGACAACCCAAAATCCCACAAGCGGGCACCCGCACCCAAATGAACCGCCAGGGTTTGTCTTCCCTGGTACTGAGTGTGGCTGAAAATGGTAGCGTTCTGATTGAATTTCTGTCTTTCGGAAAATCAACCATCCAAAAGTATGTTGATCGTCAAATACAGGTAACCCTTGTCAATAGAGAGGTTTAGATGGATTATTTTTTTGTGTGAATGAACTGCCCCAGATGATACTCAAAAGCAAACCTGATAAACCTGATCGAAAAGAAAACCTGTGGCATAGCATTCGCCTTTTGACCTGCTGAATCAATTCAACAGCAATCTGAAGATATGTGTTGGGAGCCACCGTACCGCCCCAAAGCATAAGAAACTATGGACATCCAACGAAGTAAATCCGTCGCACGAAATCGCCAGCTCCGCCATATTGCACTTGCCGTGGTGGTTCTCACCGCTGTGGTTGGGGTGAGTTTATGGGTATCAAGATTAAAACCAGCCGCCCCGACGGTTGAGCGGGCGACCGTCTGGATTGACACGGTCAAACGTGGACCCATGCTGCGTCAGGTTCGCGGACTTGGGACGCTGGTGCCCGAAGAAATCCGGTGGATCCCGGCTGGCAGTCAGGGAAAGGTTGAAAATATCCTGGTCAAACCCGGAGCTGAGGTCAAAGCCGATACGATCTTGATGGAATTAAGCAATCCAGAGCTTGAGCAAAGCGTGCTCGATGCCGAACTCCAGCTCAAAGCTGCCGAAGCCGAATATGCCAGCCTCAAAGTCCGGTTGGAAAGCACGCTCCTTGACCAGCAGGCGGCGGCCTCATCGGTGAAAGCTGACTTCGTTCAAGCCAAGATGCGGTCAGATTCAGACGAACAACTGGCCAAAGACGGGTTGATTTCGGATCTCAATCGAAAACTGTCGCAGGTCACGGCTGATCAACTGAAAACGCGGACTGAAATTGAACAAAAACGCCTGGCTATTCACGATGATTCAGTCAAAGCCCAGCTTGGTGCTCAGCAGGCACGGGTCGAGCAACTCAAAGCGCTGGCTGATCTGCGCAAAAGCCAGCTCGCCGATTTAAAGGTTAAAGCTGGAATGTCCGGCGTGGTGCAGTTGATTCCCGTTCAGGTTGGGCAACAGGTCACCCCGGGCACCAATCTGGCCCGGATTGCGGATCCAACCCGGCTTAAAGCCGAGATTCGGATTGCCGAAACCCAGGCCAAAGATGTGCTTGTCGGGCAATTGACCACGGTGGACACCCGCAACGGCACGGTGAATGGGAAAGTTGTCCGCATTGATCCTTCTGTGCAAAATGGCACGGTTACGGTGGATGTCAGCCTGGAAGGCGAGCTTCCCAAAGGCGCCCGACCTGACCTGAGCGTTGACGGAACAGTTGAACTTGAGCGGCTGGATGATGTGGTTTTTGTGGGTCGCCCGGTTCAAGGCCAGCCCAACAGCACCATTGGCATATTTAAAATTGAAGCTGATGGCAAACATGCCGTCCGAGTTCCGGTGAAACTGGGGCGAAGTTCAGTCAACACCATCGAAGTCGTTGACGGGCTTAAGCCCGGTGAACAGGTCATACTTTCAGATATGTCGGCCTGGGATGCCGTTGATCGAATTCAGCTTAATTGATTGTCGTCAAGAGCAAGTCACAACTGATCATAGAATGAAAATATCGAGAAGGGGAAACACAATGTCAGAAGCCACGAAATCATTGATCCGGTTAGATAACATCACCAAGGTGTTTTACACCGACGAAGTTGAAACCCACGCGCTTTCAGGCGTCCATCTGGACATCAACAAAGGCGAATATGTCTCGATTGCCGGGCCCTCCGGATGTGGGAAGTCAACCTTGCTCTCAATTCTCGGGTTGCTTGACTCACCAACTGATGGCGGCTACTGGCTCAATGATAAGCCGGTCGAAAGCCTGAAACTTTCGGAGCGTGCCCGGATTCGCAATCGTGAAATCGGCTTTATCTTCCAGAGTTTTAATTTAATCGGCGATTTAACCGTGTATGAAAACGTCGAATTGCCGTTGACCTATCGCGGCATGTCTTCCGCCGAGCGCAAAAAACGGGTTCACGAGGCGCTCGACAAAGTGGGGATGTCACACCGGGCCAAACACCTGCCCAGCCAGCTTTCCGGTGGTCAACAGCAACGTGTTGCCGTGGCCCGTGCCATTGCCGGAGACCCCTTGCTTCTGCTCGCGGATGAACCAACCGGGAACCTCGATTCGAAAAACGGCGAAGCCGTGATGGATTTGCTTCGCGAACTGCATCGGGGTGGCGCAACGATCTGTATGGTGACCCACGACC
>CAZXCE010000294.1:0-10015 GCA_964639175.1 uncultured Clostridia bacterium | reverse complement strand
GGTTTTCTTTCATCCCTCATCCCTCATCCCTCATCCTTTCGATTGCCCTCAACCCCTCGCCCTCAGCCCTGTTTTTTCAAAAGGAGCTTCAATGTCAGAAAATACTATCGAACCCATTGCCATCCTGTGGGATCTGGATGGAACTTTAATAGATTCAGCCGCTTATCATTTTGAAGGCTGGCGAGATATGTTGGCGAGTCAGGGCATTACCTACACCTATGATGACTTCCTGGCTCATCTGGGGATCCGGAATGATCTCTTTTTAAAACAATATTTAGGGCCGGATCTCCCGGAATCTGAGTTGACCCGGCTGGCCCTGGTCAAAGAGGAAGTGTACCGTTCAAAAGTCCGCACCAGCGGGCTCAACCTGCTTCCGGGTGCCGAAGCCTGGTTACGTCGGGTTCGAGCCAATGGCTGGAAGCAGGCGCTGGCCAGTTCAGCCCCACGTCCAAACATTGATGTGGTTTTTGAAGTGATCGAAACCTTCAGCCTGCTGGATGCGCACATTTCAGCCGAAGAAGTAGCCCACGGAAAACCCTTTCCAGATGTTTTTCTTGCGGCGGCCAAAAAACTGGAAGTCCCAATCCATCGGTGTATTGTGGTGGAAGATGCTCCACTTGGAATTGAAGCCGCCCGCCGGGCTGGAATGAAGGTGATTGGCGTGCTGACAACCCACACGGAACTTGACGCTGATCTGGTGGTCAATACGCTGGAAGACCTCGATGACGAATCATTCCTGGGGTTGCTCCAGGAAGCTGAACTTTCGGTTCAAATTCGGGCTTAAAGCAAGGCAAAGTTCTTTTCATCAAGGTACAAAACCACAACTTCATCTCCAGTTTTGATTTCTCTAGTGGAAAAGACGATTGATTCACCTGAAACTCTCATTCCATTGTGAATCTCGAAAACGAAACCAAGTTTATATCTCTGTCCCTGATGAAACGATGCAGAGATGGGTAACTTGATTGCGTGGTCAATTTCTCCAAGCGTAATCTGTCCTTTTTCAGCTAAATCTAGGGATTTGAAGTATTTAGGGCCCACAATTTTGATGCACCCCAAAATTGAAAATAGCCAGGAAAACCACATCAACCACAAACTCTCAAACAGAATGGATGTCAGCGCGATCACAATAAAAATGGTACCAGTTGCAAGAAAAAGCAGGGTTAGGAAAGAGTCCTCTACACCCTCTGGCCATTGATCAGTACCATCCAGGTATGTTTGTGATCGAAGGATAAACAAATGTGGTTCCAGCAACTGGAATTCAGCCCATTTTTGCCGTCTGAGGGCAACGGCTTCTTCAATCGGGTCAACTCGCGGCACCACATAGGGATTGAATTGTGGTTCCCGGTCGGAAAAAAGAAATTGTTTCCAGCGAGACGGTTTATGGTCCATGGACGGCGTTACCGGTTTTCCAGGTGAAGTGTGTTTTGTGGCCGACCGAAAATCTCAAGCCATTTTGAACCACGAACCATACGAAATACACGAAAAAAATCCACCATCTACCAGAAATTGAAAAACCGCCTGAATCGATTTGAGATTCAGGCGGTTTTTCACACCTTATACCATTTTGTAATGAAACCCTCATACTAGAAGAGTCAAGTAATTCAATTAAATAGACTTAGTGAACTACTGACTACTGACTACTGACTACAAACTGGTATTAAATAGTGATACAAATTTTCCCGAAATGCCCACCGCGTTCCATCAATTGAAAGGCATCAGGTGACTGGTCAAACGTGAATACGTCACTCACGACTGGATGAATCTTGTGAAGCTCAATCGCCCGGTTCATATCGGCAAACATCGACCGCGAGCCCACAAAGATTCCCTGCACCCGCGTGCCATTCATCAAAATCGGAAGCGGATTAAAATCTCCTGGGCCAGAAAGAACACCAATCAAGCTCACCGTGCCGCTCCGGCGGACCGCAATCATTGATTTGGAAAGGGTTCCGGCACCGCCGACTTCAACCACGTGATCAACTCCGATGCCGCCGGTTAATTCACGCACCCGTTTTTCCCAGTTCGGAGTGGTTTTGTAATTGATGCCATCTGAAGCGCCCAGTTCAATCGCCCGTTGCAGTTTTTCATCGCTGCTCGAAGTGGCAATCACTCTGGCGCCTGATTTCACGGCAAACTGAAGCGCAAAAATCGAAACGCCTCCTGTTCCCTGAACCAGCACCGTGTCTCCGGCTTTGATTTTTCCGAGTGTGACCAGCGCCTGCCAGGCAGTCAGCGCGGCACAGGGCAGGGTAGACGCTTCAACATCCGTCAAAAAGCTGGGGGTCGGAATCACGCCAAATTCTTCCAAAACTGCAAATTCCCGCAGCATTCCGTCTGCCGGAGAACCCAGCGTTGATCGGGCCTCCACATCGGTTAACTCCCCATTTTGCCAGCGCTGAAAAAAACAACTCATCACGCGGTCACCAGGTTTGACGCTTTTGACGCCTTCGCCAATTGCCACCACTTCGCCGGCACCATCTGAACAGGGCACCAGCGGAAGTTTTTGTTTCGGGTTGTACCAGCCTTTGGATACCATAAAATCCCGGTAATTGAGTGAAACGGCACGAACCTGCACCAGAACCTGTCCGGGGCCGGGTTGTAGCTCAGCCCGGTCGGTCAGTTTCAAGTTTTCAAGTCCAAAATTATCTCGAATTTCCCACGCTTTCATTGCTCCTCCTTCAGTATTTGGAGAGCGGCAGTCAGCCGCCGCTTTAAAATGCAACGGGGTCACCGCTGCGTCTTAACTCTACCCTAAAACCATTTCATCGTGCATCTTCACACCGAAATTCGCATCTATGTGCCTGCCCCTCAGTTTCTTTCCGCAGAGTTCTTGCAAAGCTGAACCTGAACTATTAGAAAGCAGTTTGCTTTCAAACTTATCACCAGGGTTCAGGGTTCAGGGTTCAGGGCAAGATACTCTAGCTTGAGCGGTAACTGCCGGGTCTCCAGTCCTCATCTTGAATAGGATCAGTCACTTCATCGCCTAAAACCCTGAACCCTGAACCCTGAACCCGATTAAAAGGAGTTTTTTATGGAATCGTTGTGTCGCCGGGGTCTGAAATGTACCGGCCAGGGTATGGTATTGATGGTCATTGGCTTGTTGTTTTCCACCGTTCAAGGCCCGGCCTGGGCCCAAAAGAAGCAAAAAGGAGGCCCTAAACCCAAACCGGCGGCTTCCAAACCAGCAGCCTCCAAATCTGCATCCTCCAAACCAGTCGCTTCCAAACCGGTAGCCTCCAAGCCGGCCACCCCCCAACCTCCCAAGGACATTACTCTCATGACCGATGCAGAAGCTGAAAAGGAAATGGATCGGATTGATAAAGAAGCCGAAAAGAAGGTGAAACTCATCGAGGCTGACTATGACCGGCGTATTGCCAAAGCTGAGAAAATCCGCGATGAAGAAGCCCGCGAACAGGCAATTGCTGACCTCGAAGTTGAACAGGAAGACAAGATTAATCAGATTGAAGAAGATGCAGATATTCGAATCTTAGAAATTCGAACTCGCAAACTCAACTCTGAGCAAAAAACTCAGGTCTACAAAATCAAAGCTGACTATGATGCCAAAATCCAGGCCCTCGAAGATGAATATGATGCCTTGATCCAGGAAGCCGAAGAAACCGAAGAGGAAGAAACGGTTGACGATAAAATCGCCCAGCTTGAGGAAGAACTTGAAGCCAAAATTGAAGACCTCGAAGATGAAATGGATCAAAAGATTGACGAGTTCATTGAAAAAGCGTTGAAAACCAAATAGAACTGGTCAGTTGTCAGTTGTTCACCAGGTTGGTTTGGTGGAATCACATCACGGGTTGGCCTTTCTTTTTTTCGCAATCCGGCGTTCGAAATCAGAAAAGTTCAGAGTATCGGCTTGAGACGAGAAACAACAAAAACCTCTCGCCAGAAGGCGATATCCTGAACTTTTTTTCATGTCTGAGGAACCTGATCGCATGTCAAAATTGTCATCCCAACCACTTCCCGAGCCCATCTGGATAGAAGCCGAAGGCGGGTACTGGCTTGCTTTGGACGGATCGAAACTGATGGCGCGCAATCCCAAAGGTCAGATTCTGCAATCGTTACCCAAACCGGTAAAAGACCTGCCCTTGACCGAGCAACTGCGCAACGTTGCAAGCTGGCTGGCACAGCATCTGGCCGAAGGCGTTGAACAACTCGAACAATGGATGCTGCGTTCGCTTCCGATTCCAACCTCACTGATGATCCACCTCTGGGACGATCCCGCCTGGAATCAGGCGTTCAAAAACACCGTGATGGTTCCGGTGGATGCCTCGTCCAGAGTTGAATTTGATCAGGCGGGATTACTCAAAGCTGTTGACCCGGTTCGTGGGCTCGGTGTGGTTGGACTTGACGGCGAAACCCGCTGGTTGTTTCCAGAGCAAATCGTGATTCCGCATCCAGTTCACCTCGCGGACCTCCAGGATTGGCGTGAATTGTGTGTTGAACTCGGCGAAAAACAGGCCCTCCAGCAGCTTTTTCGGGAAATCTGGGTAAGACCCGACGTGGTGAAACCAGACCCGTTTCGGTTTCACGGATTTGCCAATGCTGAGTTTGAACAACTCAACCACGCCTTATCCCGCTGTCGTTCGCTTGGAATTCGAATGCGCCAGGGATTTGCCAGCCAAACGGTGTGGGATCACGGAACGCCAGTTGAAGTGATGTTTTGGATTGGCGAAGGATACCCCGAAAATCCAGCCTCCACTGGTTATCTGGGCTGGTGTGATAACCGGGGCCGGCTGATTCCGGTTCCATCCGTCGGCTCAGTCGCTTTTTCCGAAGGCTGCCGCCTGGCTCAGTCGATTGTTTCAGCCGCCAGACAGGGGGTTCCCGAACCACCAACCGCTGAACATTCAAAGCTGGATATTGCGTCGCCGGTTTCCCTGCACACCTGGTCTCCGCTCTCAACCGATGACATTCTGGCTGCTGGTGGAATGGTCATTCGGAAAGCTAAACAACAGGGCATTGAAACCATTGACCTGGTTGCGGTTCGAACGTACCGCCACCCGGCCCTTGGCCAGCAAAGCGTGAGACGGTTCTCAACCGAAAAACTGGGATTTGGGCTTGACCGCGAGATGGAGTTGCTTGGATTTGAGCGCACTGAAATCACGCTGCCGGGTGCCTATCAAAACCAGCGGGCCCTTGGGTTTCCGGCCTGGGCGCTGGTCTATGTTCCCGATCAGGTCGAACTGGCTTTGAGTACCGCCAAAGAATTAAAAGCCCTGCGGAAAGTCATCTCTGCCAAACCCAAAAATGCCAAAGATCGAATCGAATTTCTGGCTCGACCTCTGGTTGCGGCTGATCCAAGGTTGCTCCCAACCTTTTATGAAGAAGCCGGGCGAATGTTCCTTGAGGCTGGCAATGAAGCCTTTGCGTTGCAACTGTTTAACAAAGCCCGCGAAGCCGAACGGGTCTATGGATTGACCGTTGACGAAACCCAGCGCCGGCAAGCCTACCTTGAATTTGCGGAAGCCGGTGTTTTGTCCCCGAAAGCCTTGACTGATTTTGGAAAAGACCTGCTGGCCAGTCCGGATGTCAAAGCCGCCTACGACTTTTTCCGCGACCTGTGTTACCGCCGAACCCTGGCCGGGGTCACACCGTGGCCCGAAATGCCGAAAACACTCCGGGCGCTGGCCAAAGCGGCGGGGCTTGATGCTGGCCAGGAAGAAGCCGAACTGGTTCAATCACTGCTTGAATTACCCGTTTTGCGCCGTGCCGTCCCGGCTTTCTGGAAACAAATCCAACCCACGCTGGTCAAACTGGCTAAACAATCGCCCGCCATTCGCGGCACATTGCTGAATTTATTTCCACTTGGAGGAGAAACCAGCCTGCCGCCCCGGCTGTTTGATATCGAATGGCTCGAACTCCTGGACGCGTGTGGTGCATTAGAAGCATTAACCCTTCCAGATGAACAGGTTCCAACTGAAGCGAAACCCATTTCCGGGGCATATCCGTGGTTTAAAAAAATGGTCAGTCGGATTTCGCCTAACAGTGACCTTGACGTCCCTGAACCGCTTCTCAGGTTACTGGCACAAATGGCACACCGTCTCAAATCAGAAAATGTGACCGTGTCATTTGAGACGGTTGACGGCTCAAACCAGGCGTGGTGTTTTGCCAGTTTGATTGACGTGGCCCTCGAAGCTGGAATGAAGGTGGCCGATCCGTCGCAGGATCTCAGACTGAATGTGGCACCCAGGCGGGATATTTCATTCCTCGCGGCAGATGATCGGTTTTTCCCGCTTCTGGTTGAAGCGCTTGATGATCCAATCCGGCAAAGTTTTTTTACTCAGGCAGTGAAAGGCAACCCAGGGTTTGAAAAAGCCCGCCGTACCTGGTACCTGAACCAAATCAAGATTTTGCAAACTTCGCCCTTGAGTCGGTTTGAAAAAGCATTGCGCTGGTTACGCGATGCAGTATCACCCGACACATTTCAAGAGTTTCCCGAACTTATTCAGAAACTGACTGCAATCAATGGCTCAGAAATGCTGGCTCAAACCTTTCGAGGCGGAATCTGGGATGAATTCGGCTGGCCGGAACTCGAAGCCGTGATTGAAGAACTAACCGTCAACAGCAAATCAAATCCAGCTATTTGCGGGTTTTTCCCTTATGCAGTTGTGACTGATCGAGCGCAGGCGGTCGTGGTTGGCCCAACTGGTCGAATCCTTGATCATCAGTTACAGCTTCCAGCAAAAGCGGAGCTGGCTGATATGGCATTCGCTGATGGTCAATTGTGTGTGCTCTACCGCGCGAGGGGTTCTGGATGGGGCTATTGGAGCGGAATGCCTGAAAATCGGTTTCACACCAATGTTTCAACCCGTGAGTTACTGCCACGTGGCCCATTGGTTGAAATGCCTGGGGTGGGAGTGACCACTGGCAGAAAAGTCGGTCGGTCGGGTGACCCAAACCCCGATTTTTTGTTCGGACCGGGATCAGTTTATTCAGATGGGGCAAGAGTTTGGGTGAAACAATACTCCAATGGCCAGTTTGGCCTGTGTGAAATTGACCCGAAAACGGGGGAAGAGCAAGGGGTATCGTTGCCACAGTTTTTTGACGAATTTCAGGCTAAAACCTATCTCCTCGATATTGAAGGATCCCATTTGTTGCCACTTCCCACTGGGCTCGAATCAACGTTACTTGGAACCAAAGATGGTTTGGTTGGGGGACGGCTCCGCCACGTGAGAGCCGATGACCAGAAAACAATGCGTTGGGGCAAGTTTCAAGGAATTGATGGTCGGCAATGGCGGGGAAAATTTGCCTATCCTTTTTCAATCGTTGGACTGCTTCCGGTTCCGGGAACTGATAGATTTCACCCGGTGTGTTACAACCGGGGAACACTGGCATTTTGGGACGAAATTGGACAGATTCCGGCCTTTGAAATCTCCCTGCGTGAATTTCGCCCCAATCATGCCAAAGGGACAGCCTGTGTTTTCCCGTTTGTCTGGCTGCATTGCCTGAAGGTCCGCGACGAAGCTGGTTCACGGTTCCTGCGCCAGTTTTCAGTTGAAACGGCAAATCAGCTTTTGCGAACGGCTCTTTCCGAACTCAATGACTGGAAGGCCCAGACCGGACCGGTTCTTCCACTGAGTGACATCACGTTGGACAATATCCCTGAACTTGCCAGGGATTTCCCGCACACATGGCTCAAACTTGAAGCACTTGTCCCCGAGGGAATGCACCAGCGATTGAAAATTGGAATGCACCGGCTGGTGGTTGAGGCGTCGCGGGCGGTTTCCCGGCTGGCCCGGCTGGTTGGCCCGGCGTATTTTCATAAGGTCTCAGCCCCGCAACCGGCACCCGCCGTTGAGTTTCCTCCACGATATCATTTTGAACGGGCGTTTAAGCAAATCATCCCACACAACTATGCCTGGCGATTTTGCTGCGATCTCAATCAGGAATTGTTGACGATTCACGCCTACCTGGCGGGTCTGGAACCGGCTGACGTACTGCAACCGAAGCTCCCGCAAGGCTATAACGGAACCGGGATCGGCTGGATTGACCTGATTGGGAACCTTGGAATGGTGGGATTTTTGGTCGCGACAGCCTATCAATCCCCTGAAGAAAAAGTTGACTATTACCAGTACCGCGAAACCCGGCTGAAATTTCTTGAAGCCTGGTCAGATACCATTTTTGCCAGTGAACCTGAAAAAATCCGCGTTCTGTATGGCCGCATCACGGTTCCAGAAGCAACGGCAGCCGAGTGGCAAAAACTGGATCACGCCACGCTGGTTGAACACGAAGGCAATCGCTATTTCGTCAGAACCTATAATGAGTATTACATTGAACATTCCACGATTTCCTACACCGCGATTGAATATGCCCCCGATGGAAACTTTAAAGAATTGCCGGGAACTTCGGTTGTGAACGCGCGGCGCAATGGTGGCTGGCTTGGCCGCGACAATATCCGAAAACTGGTCAATCTGGTCAAAACCCGTGGCCCAGTTGCCTGGGACCCAAAAATTGCGGATATGCTTTCTCGCGGAACGGGCTTGAGCCGCAATGCCGCCGCTGTACTCTGGCTGGGATTTCCAGGATTTGAAGGGCACGACGAATCACGATTTTTTCCAGCATCGCTTCGCGAACAACTGGGAATGAAAGTCCTTGATGTCAATTCAGCACGAATTGAACTGGAGAAAATGTGCCCGGTGCCCATCCGGCTGCCGTTGTGGTCTGACGTCTTGCCCGATGAGATTGAAACACTATGGACGCCGCTCGGAACTGGCGAAACAGATTCAAATTCTGTCGTTCATCGCCTGATGGCCGCCTGGAATCGGCATGTCGGCAAACAAATCGAAATCCCGGCTGAGCTGGTGGCGACCATTACAAAAGAGAAGTATTACACCGATATCAAGGCAGTCGAACTCCTGACCATGCTGGCCAATCCAGCCCAGTCCGAATGGTTGCACGACGACCAGGAATGGCGGTTGTTTTTCCCAAGTACCTGGCTGACCTATAGTTATCCGGTTGGCTGTGACTGGGCAAAATATAACAATTCAAAGTTTTTCAGGCGCGAAGTGGTTACTTCGTGGTCAATCTTACTCCCTTATCTGTTTGTAACACTGCCAGTGGGAGACCCACTCCGGTCAAACCTGCCGGCATTGATGCACCTGATTTGGGAACGGCTCAAAAATCCGAATTTTTTCTTACCGCTCGACTATAAATATTTCCATGCGTCACACGGCGCGCTCCAGCCCCAGGTAGACGCGTTTTTCGACCAGTTCGGAGATGTTCCCTACGTCGCCCCACAAACTCCGGCGAATGAACAACATCATGGAATTGATGCCGGCGACTCGGTCGCGCTTCTGAGAAAGCAGGATGATAAATCAGCCGAAGTCGAGGTGTTTGTTCGGACAGGCCGTATCCCAAATTTTGAGCGGCTCGAAGAAATTGCCGCCATGGTAAAAATGTCACCTCGTCTGGAGTCGCTGTTTCCATTCACCCAGGGTTGCCGTGATCTGGTTGCCCGGATTGAACAGACGCCGGTTCCAGCCGGTCAATACGAATGCAACCCGCTGTATTCAGCGCCGCACGTTGTTTCAGAAATTGCCGAAGCTTTTCGATTGAGCCCCGACGCTGCCACGCTGGGCCTGCAAACGCTGGCATTGATTGAGCCGTCAACGCGTAACATCTGCCTGTGGAATGGCTGGAATAGCGCCAGATACAAGAAAGCCGCCAGCGAACTGGTTGCGGCAGAAATCGTCATCGAAGCCAAACGTGAACGCGCCGGACGGAACATTTTCCTGCCCGGCGTCTGGATTTCCCCCAAACCACCTGACGAGCCAATTGAACAGTGGAAACTGGAGCTGTACGGCGCCAAATCGTATGCGTCCAACTCATATTGGAAGCCGCTCAAACGATTACTTCCGTTGCGACCAATCCACGAGATTTTCGAACTGGCCTGGACGCGGATCAAGGAACGAGACCATCCCGGTTAAGTACCTTGCCGAAAATTTCCAGACATTTTGAACCACGAAATACACGAAATACACGAATAAGATCAAACTGTAATGCTCCC
>CAZXCE010000293.1:0-10063 GCA_964639175.1 uncultured Clostridia bacterium | reverse complement strand
TCAATTCTTCATTTTTCATTCCCAGTCGCCCGGTTGAAGATAATGCCCACAACTTTGGGGTCGAGTTTCTCAAGGACTTTGAGTGAACGCGTTACTTCAGGTCTGAGGCAGGTTTGAGCGTCAACCACCAGAAAAACACCATCGGTTAGCCCAGCCAGTAATTCCGTTTCGGCTGAATTAGCCAGCGGAGGCGCATCAAGCAAAACACAGTCAAATTCCTGACTCAGTTCATCAAGCACCGCCGCCAGTTTGCGGGTATTTCGCCAGTGAGGAATCCCATTGATCGGGCCGACTCCGATTCGATTGGGAACCAGCTCAGTTGAAGTGAGAATTGCCGATTGGAGGTTAAGTGATTCAGATAAAAGCTGGGATAACCCAACGCTTTGTGAGTAATCGCCTGTGGGTGGGTGAAATCGCTCATCGGGGGTCTCTGGATTGGTCTCGACCACAATCGTTCGCATGCCAAGATCATCAAGCGATTTGCCCAGGCTCAGCGCCACCGTGGTTGTTCCACACCCAGTTTTGGGAGCGGTCATCACAAAAATTTGGCTTTGGTTGCGGTTGCGTTCCTGGGCAATCCGGTTAGCCAGCCGAACCATCGAATCTGTCTGCGAAAGAGTTTCAGATGAATTTTTCTGGTTTGAAATTGAGCCAAACGGGGGAAATCCTGCCAGCCGGGTCACTTCATCGGCTGAATACAACCGTGGATCAAGTTGATCAAGGGCGATAGGGACAGCCACTGCCAGTCCTCCAGCCGCAGCCACAAAAAATAAGAAAAATTTGGTTTTTCCACCTTTGATGGGAACTTCAGGTGTTCGAGCTTCTGAAAATCGGCGGGCAAACCCTGGGGCTTTGGTTTCAAGCATCAACAAATTGATCCGATCATCGATTGAATAAAGCCGTTTGCGTGCCCGATCAATTTCAGCACCGACAGCCAGGGCCTGATTATATTTCGACGCAAACCAGGCGGCGGTGTTACTTTGGGTCAGCACTTCAGTCTGAAGGTTGGCTTCAATTTGTTTGGATCGGGCAACCTCAGTTTTTTTCTGAGTAATGAGCATTTTGGTCAGGTGGTCAGCCAGTTGATCGGTTGCACGCTTTAATTCGGTATCAATTTCAGTGAGTTCGCGTTCGGCGGCTTTGCGTCCTGGGTGATCAGCGGTCAATCCGCTTGAGCGCGTCAGCAGTTCACTGCGGCGCAAGTTCAAATTGGCTTTGAGGCTATTGAGTCCTGGGTCTTTGGCCACCATTTCCTGGACGATGGCTTTGAGTGATTCGGTGCCTTCGGGTTGAGCTTCGGTATAGATCGTTGCCAGCGTGGCTTCGGCCTGAATCCGTTCTTTTTGCGCGGCGGCCAGGGCTTTTCGATTGTTTAACAACAATTCATCATAGGGGTTGCTCAGGCTTTCGTTAAACGTTGTAACCCCAAGTTCCTGAGCCAGTTGCGTTCGTTGAACCACTTTTTCGTCAATTTCCTGCAAGAGTTTTCGGCGTTCATCCTGGAGCAAGTCAATGCGAGCGTCACTGGCAAAAAATTCCTCGTTTTTTGCGGTTTCCAGAAAAACATCAACCACCGAGTTCACAATTTCAGCCAGTCCGCTGGCTTCTGGCCCTTCAAGTCCAACCACAATTTGATAGGTGTCAGATACCGGTTTGACCCGCAGACTTTGCTGGAGTCGTTCGATGGCCCGGCGCTCAGTTTCATTTTTCTTTTGCCACCATCGAAACCGGTTGTCTCCGAGGCGTTCCAGCGCTTTGGCAACAATGTCATAGCGGTTGATCGTGCGAACCTGTTGCTGGACATATTCCCGATACTGCGTGTTGGATTGCAGTTCTTGCTCGGTGTCGGACTCCAGGTTTTTCAAAAAGCGGGGTGAAATATAAATCACGGCCTCAGTGTAGTAGACCGGTTTTCCCAAAGAATAAGCCGCCGGTAATCCAACCAGGCACACCACAAACCCAACGGCCAGCGCCAGCCATTTGTGTTTCCACACCGAGGCCAGCGGATCAATTTTCCGCGTCAAAAAAGACGGCGGCGGCGGTTCGGGTGACGTCATAGAGAACAAGTTGGGCTGAAGACATCGGGCTAAAATGGTATTATCGGGTTAGGGTTCGAGTGATGACCAGCAGCGAAATAAACGGGTTCAGTTTTTCAAACACGTAGCCAGCTTTGGCCAGTCCGCGCTTGGGGACATAAATAATATCACCTTCTTCAAGTGAATAATTCAACCTCGATTTGGGGTCCAGCAAGAGTTTAAAGTCTATTTCCTGGTTTAATCCCGTGCCCGGACGCACAAGCTGGATTTTACTTTGGGCGCTATCTCGACTTGGGCCGCCAGCCAGGGCGAGGGCATCCAGAAAAGTCATATCGGGCGTCAAGCGCAACGCGCCA
The DNA here is from genome assembly GCA_964639175.1 of uncultured Clostridia bacterium. Taxonomy (GTDB): domain Bacteria; phylum Acidobacteriota; class Blastocatellia; order Chloracidobacteriales; family Chloracidobacteriaceae; genus JACQXX01. The sequence goes on along the minus strand of CAZXCE010000293.1, from coordinate 7,671 downwards.
GGCTGGTTGACTTCGCCTAAGACATAAACCAGTTGATCGTCAGAATCAGGAATGTACAGGATATCATTGCGTTGAAGGCGAATATTTGCCGTCAAATTGCCTTCGGTGAGCAGGCTTTTTAAATCAATCCAGATGAGCTGGTCCTGACCACGAAAAACAGCGCACCGGGTCAAGGCCGCTTTGTCAGCGCCGACGCCGCCCACCGGGAGGCACCCGGCACGGGTAATGGTTTCAAGCAGGGTGGGTTGGACGTCAAAGAGAATCTCGCCAGGATGTGAAACGCGACCCAGAACAAACACCCGGTTCGACGTGTATTTTTCAACTTTGACAGTCGCCAGCAGGTCTTCATAGTACCGGGAAAGCGATGTGGTCGCCGCCTGGGCCAGTTCGTCGCGGGTCAGGCCGACGACTTTGAGCGAACCAACCAGCGGAAGCGTGATCGTCCCATCGGGGCCCACCATATGTTTTCCGGAAAGTTCGGGGCGGCCCCAGAATTCAAGGAAAAATTCATCGCCTTCGCCCATTCGATAGATGGGTTCGGCTTTGGCTGAAAACTCAAGGAGCTTCTCGTTGGTCACTACTTTTTGTTCTTTGGTCGTGACCTGAAATCCTTCAACTGGTTTGGCTTCCTGGGCCAGGAGCCCAACGGCTGGCATCGCTCCCAGAAAAAAACACAACCCTGCGAGGACCATGAATTTTTGAAAATGGTAAGAAGTCTTTGTCATAGGCTGACCGAAAATATTCATCTTCCAAGATAGAACTTTTGAGATAAATATTTCCTGAGTTTCTATTTTGAGAATTTTCAGAAATTATTGAAAAATCTGGATTTATTTTCTGTGTATTCTGTGTATTCCGTGGTTTCTTATTCTGAAAATCTATATGTATTTGCCGCTCAGGCGTTCCCGAATCACGCGGAACAAAAACACGAAATTTCCAACAATGTAGCGTTTCCACATCCGGCCTGGTTCCTGGAGCAACCGGTACAACCATTCCAGACCCATTTCACGCATCCAGATTGGTGCGCGGGGAATTCTTCCTGAATAAAAATCAAACAATCCGCCCACGCCCATTCCGACTTTGACTCCAGTTTGAGGCAGATGCTGGTGAATCCAGACATCTTGCTTTGGAACACCGAAGGCCACCAGCAAGAGGTCAGCGCCTGATTGTCGAATGGTTTCTAATACTTGCGGTTCTTCGGCGGCTGAAAAATAGCCGTGATGCGTGCCGCTCACCACAACGCCTGGGTACTGGGTTGCAATCCATTGTTTGACTTCGTCGGCCACGCCGGGTTTTCCACCAAGCAAAAAAATACCGTGTCCGGTGCCTTGCAACTCATTGCACAATCTGGGGAAAAGATCAGTGCCATTGACGTTTTGCCGGATTGGTCTGGCAAGCAACTTGCCGGCGATTTTCATGCCAATCCCATCCGCTAAAATAAAATCTGAAGCCAGAATTGATCTCAGGTAGTGCGGGTCGGTGCAGGCAATGTTGGCACAGTGGGGGTTAATGTAGGTGACCTGCCGCTGTACCGGCTGGGTGACCCAATCCATCAACGTCTCAATGGCCTGTGACATGGTGACATTATCGAGCGGGATCCCCAGCATCGTCACCTGATCAAGATGGGCCGGAGCGCCACCTGCGCCATACATCAGGGACGGCAGCGAGCGAGCAACAATTCCTAAATCACCTTTGAGACTCTGGGTTTCAACATATTCGGAATCAGCTTCGGCTTCGGTGCCAAAATCAATGTTGGCGCGCTGGCGAATCCACCAGAGGCAAATCAGGCCCGGACGCACGTCGAAACGCCGCCGGGCCTTTTGTTCGCGCGGGTTGATCTCCTGTGGTTCAACCGCACGGGGGCCAATCAATGACATGTCACCCTTGAGAATATTGAGCAGTTTGGGGAGTTCGGTCAGCCCGATCAGGCTGGCAAACCGATCAAGTCGAGGGTTTTGGAAGTGCAGCGAATAGGCCGCAAATGGTTCACAATATCGCCCGGCCCGAATGGTTTTCCGGATCTCAAGCCAGCCGGCATACCCCATCACTCCGAGTCCAACCCAGACTGGAACCAATGCCAGACTCAGCACCAGTGTCAGACCAAAATCAAACACGCGTTTGCTCTCTGACAGAAGCTGAGTCGCAACATACCACCCTGAGCTATAGCGAACTTTTCGCCATTGCTGACGCCAGATGCTGGTTCTCGAAAATTGATGCAGGGAATGGTGGCGGTTCATACTGTGAATGATATCAGTTTGCAGTCAGTGGTCAGTGGTCAGTAGTTTACTAAATCTATTAGATTGAACTACCTGACTGTTTTCTAGTGTGAGGATTCCATTCCGGTTATGGGAAAGCGAAACCATTGACAGAATTGCATTTCCCTTAGCCCTTAGCCCGATACCCTCAGCCCAAAATGGTATGACTGGTGTCACTGATTGGTAAAAGCTGAGAGGGCTTCTTCACGAGTATTAAAGATTTCAAATAACCGGTGCATCCGGACCAGCTCAAACAACACCCGAACGGTTTTGGTCAGGGAACACAGCTTTAAGTCGCCGCCTTTGCCATTGAGTTGACGCAGTGCTGACAAAATTCCGCCAAATCCCGAACTGTCAACAAACTCCAATTTTGAAAGATCAAAGATGACCTGGGTGTATTCTTCAATCACGGGGACCAGACTTCGTTTAAACTCTTTGGCATTAGAGGCATCAAGTGATTTTCCCAAGAGCGTAACAATCGCAATTCCCTGATGGTTTTCAACTGTGAGTTGCACGGCAAGATCTCCTTCAAATTCAAGCAAAAACGGATCGGTAGCAGGTGTTTTGAAATCAACCGGTTTGAATAAGTCTGAAACCCGGACGTTAAAAACACTTCACAAGCTTCATTTGAACCCGTCCATCTGGAATCGGACTCAGGTCAAATTCATCAACGCAGGAACGGATGATAAACAATCCGAAGCCACCTTCTCTGGATCCATCAAATTCCGGTTCAGGTACTTCATCTGGATCAAACCATTCCCCGCTATATTCAATGCAAACGGTGAGCCGAACTGGTTCGATAGTGGCGAAAATCTGAATTTGATGTCCCGGAATTTCCTGGTAGACATGCCTGATGACATTAACCACCGCCTCAACCATGGCAATTTCCAGATGAGCCTGGGTGGTTTCTGGACACTGTTCTTGAGAAAAGTGGGCGCACAATCCTTTGGTAAAGTTTCGGACTCGTTCAATTTCAGTTACCTTTGAGTCAAGGGTGAGCTGGTACTTCGTCATGTCCTCGCTGGCTGGTTCTCCGATTTTGATCAGAACACAGGTTAAGTCATCCCCAAAGCTTTCAGATTCGGCAAAGGATAACAATTGATGGTGAACCAGCCTGAGGATAACGTTGGGAGGAAAATCAGCCTGGGTTTGGATTATTCCCGCCAGGCGGTCTTCTCCAAACAATGCTCCCTCCTGCGATCTGGTTTCGGTAATGCCGTCCGAATAAAAACAAAAGATATCGCCGGGTTGGAAGCTGACAGTGGTCGTCTCATAGACTTCGTGCTTTAAAAAACCAAGCGGAACATTGTCTCCGGCCAAAAAGTGGCAGGTTCCTGTTTCCCGGCGGAAATGAACTGTCCGGGTGTGTCCACAATCAACAAATGAGAACTGCTGGCTGGTTAAATCAAACCGCCCATAATGAATAGTGACAAAGCGTTCGAGTTCAATCAGGTTTGGAACAATCAGGTCATGAACCAGTGTCAGAATTTCACCCAATCCAGGGAGGACTGCCTGATGTTTGTCACGCAACACAAGTTGATGAATAGAACGCAAAATCTGGTTTTTGAGTGCGGCGCCGACCAGAGCGGCTGGTATGCCTTTGCCCATCACATCGCCAATGGTAAAGTCCAGGCACGTGGGGCTATTCACCAAAAAATCGTAAAAGTCACCATCAATCAATTGTGAGGCAATCGTCAGTGCCGAAATCTGCAGTCCCGGAAAGTGACTGGGCGGCTGGCCAAACAGCAGGGTTTTTTGAATGGTGTGACCAATTTCGACTTCCTGGCGAAGCATTTCACTTTTGAGTGCTTCCTGTTGGAGTCGTTCATTCTCGATAATCATTCCTGCCTGGGTGGCCAGTGTTTCCAGCAGTCGCAGGGTGCGGGTATCAAATTCATCATTTGCTTTTTCATGCCAGGCGGCCAAAACTCCATGGATGGTATCACCTGCCAGGACTGGAATAATGGCGGCCAGTGCCGCTTTGCTGAATTCTGCTTCAAGGTCTTTTTCTTTTTGAAGCTGTCCACGATCAAAATAAACATAACTGGTTCGGTCAGTGATCGTCCTGCCAATTACCCCAGGACCAATGGTTCGTTTGCGAAGAATCCGGGTCGTTTTGGACGCGATAGGGACAATAAAATTTGGTTTCTCAATCAGCCAGAAGGCAACATTCAAGCCTCCGATCAAATTGGCCGCCCGGTCAACAATTCGTTCAAAGATCGGAGGCTGGTTGGGTTGCAGGGTTTGCTGGTTGAGAAATTCGGTGATTTCATACACAGCAGACAGGCTTTCCCAACTAATTGACAATTCGCGGACCAGCGCCTGGTTTTCAAGTTCCGTGCTGATCTGCTCGATTACCTGCCGCACTCCGATCTTTATGAGAGGGATTGCGGCTGAGGTGGCGACTGGGGTGCAAATAAGGATCGAGCCGCAATACTTGCGATTGATTTGCAGTGGAATCGAGATTAAATCACTCCGGTCAGGGTTTCGAAATCCGTTCAGGCAACGTGGGGTGCCAAAACTGGTGGCAGCACAGGCGCACGCTGGATAGTTTGATAGCCACATCACCGATTCTTCGATCACACCGGCAATGGAAATCGGAAATTCTGCTGCCAGCGCGGTTATAAATGGTCGAAGCAGGTCCAGTGCCCGCCGATGGATTCGGTGTGATTCTTCAGTATCAAAGGCGAGGGTAAACTCAGATGTCGTGGGCATGGTAGAATGATGTAGCGCACCAGAATTGAGAATGAAGAATTGAGAATGAAGAATGAAGAAACCAGGGGGAAGGCCTTTTATCTTGAAAAAGATTTCCGTGATAATATTTATATAACTTAATCTATATCATAGATTTACAGTTAGAAATCTGCTTTCTCATGCAAAAAATATATTGAGAAGTTAAAGTATGCCAATCCAATCTATTCAAACAACTTAAAAACTTTCTCAATTCTTCATTCTTCATTCTCAATTCTTCATTCTCAATTCTTCATTCTTCATTCTCAATCAATTACCGCAATGGACGACCATTTAAACTCAGAGTAGGGTCTTCTTCAAATTCCAGCCGCCGGCCAAAGGGGTTCAATACTTTGCACAGGTACCAAAAAATCAGGTACAGGTCACGCCGGACGCCCATGCGAGCTGAGTAATACGCCTCAGCGGCATAGAGTTCGTCTTCAATTGGGTTTTCACCATATTGCACCAGCGCTTCGGTGATCAAGCCACCTTTACAATGCAGATACAAGGCTTTCCAATCGTCTGACATGGCCTCAATTTCAGCTTCCGACCGGGGGGCAACTCCCACAAAATGAAGATTTCCGGCCACAATATTGACCAGGCCCGGCAGAACGCGCAGGAGCAAGTCTTTAGGGGTGGTGGTGGCGGTTAAGGTTGGGGTAAAGCTGAGAAGTGAAGTGCTCTCCCAGAGGATTGGATCATTGGTCGTCGGAAGTTCAATGACCTGACGACGAAAGATGACTTTTCCACTCCGAAACAGCTTGAGATAGATCATGGTCAACACAATGATCGGAGAGGTAACTATCAACAAAACCAGGGCCACCCACCTGGAACATAAACTTTGTGCCCAGCTTGCAATCGGGTTTTCAGCCATTTTTCCAAGGACAAAATCATCCGAAACTGGAACTGAAACCCCCACGGCGTAATTGATCAGTCGGTTGCGATCCACAATGGATTCATTGAGTTCGAGGGCTTCACCCACAAAACTGCCCGGTAGCACCAGAGAATTGGCAATCAGACTGCCTTCGCTCAAAACGCAATCTTTCCCAATGACCACGTTTGGTCCGAGGGCGACTCCGGGTTCAATCCGGCAATTTTCACTGATAAAAACAGGTGCTATCAGTTTCGCTGTTGGGTGAAGGCTGACATTGCGCGAAATCCAGATTCCCGGTTCAACTTCGCGACCGTGGATGAGCAATCCAGAGAACTGTTTTTTCAAAACCTGAACATTGGCATCAAATAAATCAGTACACGATTCAACCCAGAGGGCTTTTTCAACCTGGATGACCTGGTCCGGCGTGGTAATTTTCTTGCGTAAGAACCCCTCAACCTCATTGAACTGAGCCGTTGACGGAATCTGGTCAATAATATCAGGCGATACCACCGCCCACCCGGTCCATTGCCGCTCGGGCTGAATTGGGGAAGCCTGGTCATACATCAAAACCCGTTCTGCCGTTTGAGCTGGATCAATCACCGAACTAAACCCAGCCTGAATCAAACATTGCGAATGAACCAGAAAGACTGGTGTTTGCGCATCCTGCTTGTAATAAACGGAAATGGCCCGCAGTGCTTTAAATGGCTGATGCGGGTTGCGAACCAGGTGAAAGCGGAAGGTGCTCCCCCACCGAACCCCATTTCCAAGCAAATGTTCGATTTCATGGGGTTTATGACTGAGGACAAAGTCAAATTCGGTTACCCCGGCATCAACCAGCGTTTCAACGATATGTTGTAGAAAAGGTCGGTCTACCAGTGGCAGCATGGCTGCGGCGTGACGTTCGTGGAGGCCTTGTAAATTTGGGTCGTATCCGGTAGCAAGAATAATCGCACGCATATGTTTTTCCTAAATCAGATCCTGACTCTTTTTCAACGTCCTCAGCCCTAATAGGCCCCTTTCCCCAGTAACACTGCGGGAACAGTCAGAAAAAGCAGTTTTATATCCAGCCACAAGCTTTGACTTTCAATATATTGAACATCGAGTTGTACCTGTTGTGGAAAGGGGATGTCTCCGCGACCACTGACCTGCCAGATGCAGGTCAAGCCAGGGATGGCGTCCAATCGGCGCCGATCAGCGAGCGTGTATTGTGCCACTTCGCGTGGCACCGGGGGGCGCGGGCCAACCAGCGACATATCACCAATAAAAACACACCACAATTGAGGTAATTCATCAATACTGAGCTTGCGAATGATCCGCCCAATCCAGGTAATTCGCGGATCGTGTTTCATCTTGAATGTAACACCATTCTGGTGATCATTTTGCGCCAGCAGGGTGTCTTTGAGTTGTTCGGCATTGATCACCATCGAGCGGAATTTGGGGAACGGAAATTCACGCCCCCACTGGCCGACCCTGGTTTGCCAAAACAAAGCCGGTCCACCATCGGTCAATTTAATGGCCAGTGCCACAGCGGCAAACAACGGCGCCAGTCCAATCAGGAGTGTTGTCGAAACCACCAGATCAACCAGCCGTTTGATGGCTCGGGCAAGGCCGATGACCAGCCGCCAGGCGTTGCGCTTCCAAAAAAAACGAACCCAGCGGGCGGTTCCTCCAATGCCTGAGGAAGAGGTTGCATATCGCCGATACAATGCTTCGCGCAACAGGATTCGTTCTTCAGGCTGCAGCACCGGCGATGAAAAGCTGGTCGAGGTAACGTGATCCATAGTTTTTTTCCTAGTGCTCTACCCCTGCCACCAC
>CAZXCE010000292.1:0-10099 GCA_964639175.1 uncultured Clostridia bacterium | reverse complement strand
TTCCGGGTTCCGGGTTCCGGGTTCCGGGTTCCGGGTTTTCGAATTTATGTCCTTTTCGTCCCTTTCGCCCTGAATTTGTTTTCCCTGTCCTAGATCTCTGTTTAGTCACTAAGTTTATCATTCTGTGGCTTTTATCTATCTATGCACCCAACTTTGAGTACCACCCAACATCGCCGCTGGTCAGCAATTGGCCAGATGCTGCTGCCGTGGATCCAATCATCGGCAGTCGAGCTTCCCAGGGTACCGTCACCTGAGCCAGCGGCACCGGCCTATGTCCCAACTGCCGAAGTGTCTGAAGCATTTGCAGTGCTTGATGAAGCCAGCTTCACGTCATCAGAGATACCGGTAGAAGAACCAGCGTTTGACCTTGAAGCTCTCGCCTTCGATTTGTCAGTCGCTCAATCTCCGGTTGAGGTAGATCCGGTCACGCCTCTGAAAACAGAGGCGGCACCGACCGAATCAGACGCCTTTGCCCTGCCGGCAAGCTGGGAAGAGGAACCAGCCGTGGAACCAGCCGCGGTCGAAGTGGTTGCCCAACCCGTACCAGTTCCGACACCTGTCAAAGTACCGGCCCCAATCCCATCCGCACCGACGCCGCTACCCAATCGGCTGGTGCAACCCGCCAGTAAATTTTTCAGCGCCATTCGATGGGAGCACCCTGGCACCGAGGACCAGCCTGACCAGCCTGTCAGCCGTTCAATGGCGGTGCCTCAGACATTTGCAAGTGAACCAGCGCCAGTGGTGCTCGCACCAACCCAGCGCCAGAAACTCTCACCGCCAGATTTAACCGTGTTGACCAGTGATTTTTTTGCCCGACGGGTGCCCTGGACGCTCCAGCCATCAGTTTCCTTTGCCTTGCCAGTCAAACCCGAAGCCCGTACCAGCCTGTCACTGACAGATATGATGGCCATTGCCACTGAAAACGCGATTCAAACTGCCAGAAAAAAGAAAACAGCCAGTCAGGAAGCGCAATCAAAATCGGCTTCCCAGTCTCAGTTTGAGGTTCCGCTCTCAACGGCAGCGGCTTTTTTCAGGTCAGTTGACTGGGGTGTGAGGATGAGCAAGTAAGACCATTTGGGGCTGAGGGTATCGGGCTAAGGGCTGAGGAAAATACAATCTTTTCAATGATTTAGCCTCGCCGTAATACGATAACTTCATTGCAAAATGGTATAACCATATCAGAGATTAATTTTTTCGAGGTACGAAGTTCAATATGAGCATTTCCCCAACCGCAGCCCCACCTTCAGCCCGAAAACATCCCGTTCTGGCTGAACTTTTCCGCAAAGCTGAAGGCAAACATTTTACCGATGAGGAACTGGCCAGTATCGAAAAACTCTATCCTCACCTCAAACCATCAATTGCCGCGGCCAAAGAAGTCCGATCCAAAGACGTGGCCATCATTGGACGAGTTGTCAAAGAGGTTTTTTCACAGTACCCCTATGAAAAATTTCATGATTTTGCCAACCCCAAATGTATTCGGGATGTGCGCTACGTTGTGATTTATGCCGTCCAGGCGTTGCTGGCGCAGGATCCGCACTGGTTCGAAGACAAACTCCTGATCTGGTTTAAGACGATTTTGCAGGCATTTGACTTCCCAGATCGGTCAGTACAATCAGCGGGAGCCTTGTTTGCTGATCCGATTCTGGAAGAGAAACTCAAACAACTACCCAAAAAGACCAAGTCAATCTTCCATTGTTATTACCGATTAAAACAGGAAATGAAAAAAGAACTCAAACCAGAACATTTCGAGTTGCTCGCTTCCTATTTTGATCAGGCAACTTCAACACTCAGTGAAAAATACTAGAGGAGCCTCCCGGCCATGATGACCAGTGAACAGTATATTGACCAGATGGACCTTAGCGTTTTCTTTGATGAAACTCAGCTTGCCTTTGACCTCCGGGAAGGGATTTTGTGGAATCAAGCCAAAACCCGCGTCTGCCTCCTTTCAACTGATTTGATTTTGGGGGTCTATAAAGCACTGGTGGACGAAGCCGGTCCTGCGTGGTCAATGATTTTGAAAAACTGTGGCCAGGTGTGGGGTGGACGTGTGGTCAAACGGCTGGATCGTGAATGCCAGCTTCTGCTCGGCCAGCAACTTGGGGAAATGCCGCTCAAAGACTTTAACCACTTTCTGAGCCAGTACTTTGTCTTTCATGGCTGGGGTGAACTCTCGCTGGATGTCGCGCAGGCCACTGAACGTGGGCTGGTTGAAGCCACGCTCCGCAATTCGATTTTTGCCGACGTTATCAATGACCCGGATGAAATGGTTGATCCAATGATTGCCGGAATGCTGGCCAGTATCCTCTCGTACCTGAGCGGTCAAACCCTGGATTGTGTCCAAACTGAATGCAAAACCAGAGGTGCTGCCCATAGCCGGTTTATCATCACGGCCCCCAGTCGTCTGAAGAATTATGAGGTGATGGTGAAGTCCAATTTGAGTCACGACCAGATTGCAGCGTCGATTTAGGGGTCAGGGGTCAGGGGTCAGGGTTTTCGAATTTTCGTCCTTTGTGTCCCTTATGTCCTTTTCGTCCTTTCTTGCTTTTCCATCACAGGGGTTTTCTTTCAATGACCGTTCGGCAGCCGTTGCAGGGCTATGAAATTCTAAAACTGATTGGGAGCGGATCGTTTGGACTGGTCTATCTGGCACAGGACCTGAAAAACCAGACGCTCTGTGCCATTAAAGAATTTCCAGTGAGCCCAAAGACGGCCCAGCATTTTTTTCGTGAATTGTCGTTGCTCTTCACCCTGGACCATCCAAACATCATCAAGTGCTTAAATTTGATCTATGAGCAGGACCGCAAAAACTACCTGGTCTTTGAATATGCGGATGGCGGCAGTTTGCGGGATGTGCTCAACCAAAAGGTCACCCTTGAAGTCACCGAAGCACTTGAAGCCGTGCGCCATATTGCGCTGGGTCTGGCGCACGCTCACGAACACCAGATTGCTCATCGGGATCTCAAACCGGAAAACATTTTGATTTGTACTGAAAATGGCCAGTCGGTTTTCAAGGTTTCTGATTTGGGGATTTCGTGCCAGATTGCCAACCTTGATGCCCAGATGCCCAGTGGATCACCAGCCTATATGGCCCCCGAGCAGTTCTATGATACGTCCTCATTTGCCAGTGATTTGTACTCACTGGGCGTGATGTTTTATGAAATGCTCACCGGGGAGTTGCCCTTTATGGGCATGCCGGCTCACCTCTTTGCCCTGCATCTGCGTGAAGAAGCCGACTTTGACCTGATTCCACAGGCTGAGTGCCGGCAATTGATTCGCCAGTTGATGGCCAAGCAACCCCATGCCCGTCCGACCAGCGCCTTTGAGGTTGTGCAGCGGGTTGACCAGATTTTGGGAACGTTTCATCACGCTCCGACTTTGGAAACGCCGGCAGAATCAGGATCGAAATCAGTTGAAACCGCCGTGAGCCGCTCTGACTTTGGTCGTCAGCACTGGACGCTCTGTTCACTGTCCACCAAAAGCATTCCTGGGAGTCGAAATCTGTTTGCCTTAGCTCCCTGGGATACAGCCAGTTTGTTGATCAGCGATGCCCGGAGCACTGACGGGTACAACATTGAAACTGACCGGTTTTATCCGCAGATGTTGAGCGAGCCCATTTGCGCCGCCTTTTCGCCGGCACCAGAAACCCTGACAACCTATTTTGCCACGCCGAAATACTTCTACAGTTTTTCGACCCGGACACAAACCATTCGCCGACTTTTTCCACACCGCACCCGCATCACGGCGATGACCTGCCTTTCACTTCCAGGTGAAGGCGGGGTGCGGCTGGTGTTTACCGACTCACGGCGAGTGTATTGCAACGGACTGGATGGCAAGCAGTTCTGGCAGGCCGAATGCAAAAACTACTTTTTACAGCCGCAGTTGTTGGGGCTGAGCGATGGCACGCTGCTGGTCTCGTCAAGCCCGGTGACCCCCACCCTGCACGGGTTTGGCCCTGACGGAAAGCGAAAATTTCACATTGAACTCGAAGCCCCCGTGCTGGCGCTCTATCAGTCGGACCAGGATCAAATGATCCATGCCCTGCTCTTTGGATTGGAAAAACAATTTGGGATGAAGCACCTGGTCCTGACACCAGATGGAATTGTGACCGAAACCGAATGGATGGAAGGAATTTACGCTGTGAATGTCCATCTGCCCTTTCTCTCGCTCTTTCAATCTCCCAATAAAGTACTGCTGGCAACTGAAAACGGACAGGTCTTTGGCGAATATCAATCGGCAGGTGAAATTCTGGCTGACGCCTGGCTTCCAGTTCAAAACACCTATGCCGTGCTCGACAAAGTCGGTCACCAGAGCTTTCTCAATCTCTTTCAGCTTGTTCCCCAGGCAAGACAAGGTGACAGGGTGTAAGGGCATCGTTGCTTTGAACCACGCCCACTTCGAAAACCCTGAACCCCGAACCCTGCCCCTGACTCCTGACCCCTGAGCTTATGAAACGACCTTTTTCGATTTTTATCATTCGACACGCGGTTGACGGTGCATTGCTGGCCATGCGACGTGCGCCCCAATCTGGATCAACACTGGTGGTGTTGACCACCGGCAGTCCCGATCTGGTGGCGTTGCTTGGGGCAACCCCCAGTCGGTTATCGCCAACACTGGCCGATTTCCTGACTGAAACCGGTACGTCACGCCTGCCGGTCATCACCAATGGGGCGCAAAAGGTATCCATCCTGTTTCCACATTCAGCGGCGGCCACCGGGACACCCCAGGCCGAACTGCTTGACCGGTTGCGGACTCATGCCGACCCGTGGGAACAAATTTCGCTGATCTTGCCCTATGAACGCCTGGAGGTTGATCTTCCTCCGCTTGGTCCCGACGACCAGGTGACCTGTTTTTGGGAAGTTCGGGACCTGGTCACCGAATCCCAGACCCAGAATTTCAGCTATTTAGCTGAACGAATCGAAAATGAACGCCCCCGGTTTGAGGGGCTGCGATTCTACACGCGTGAATCCGGCAATCTGCAATTACTTGAAGAACGCAAAGATCTGATTGAATCAACCGCCGGGCTTCAACCCAGCATGCTGATCCAACTTTAACCGATTGAAATCACAATTTATGAGCCATCCAATACCGACTGAAAATACTGCTCCGCACAGCGAATTCATTGAAAAGGCCGCGCAAGCCGCCCAAACCGCCCCCATCGTTGAAGGCGACCCGGCAGCCAGTCAGTTGCTGGCTGAAGCCCGGTCATTTATTTATCACTGGCCAGCCAATTTTGCGGGATTTGAAGCCCGGTTGCTGGTGCTTGAAAATGAACAGACCGTTACTGGCCACGTCAAAGCACGCTCCAGCCGGGCCTGTGAAGTTCAGCTTGATGGATATGAGCATCTCAAATGGGTCCGCTATCAGCTTGAAGAACTGATTGCCCACCGCGAAGCACCTCAGGTCAGTCAGATGAGTTCGCGGACTGGGGTTGTGTTTGGTGATTGGAATGCGATTTATGGCCGCAAAGTGACGTTTTTGGGAGACCGGATGCAGAGCTTTTATCGCATCAAAGACCGCAAGCTGACCCAAATTGGCCGCAGCTACAACGGTCTCTCATTTGTCATCAACATTGATCAGCACCAGGAATTCGAAGGTCAGTTTGTCTCCACCCACTACACGGTTTTTTACGTCTCAACAGCCACCGGCCAGCTTGCTAAGGTCGAAACCTTTTTTGATCGCTATCAGGAAATCAATGGCCTGCTGCTGCCGGCTGAACGCCGCTATACCCTGGTTGAAGGCCACGAAGGCGGGATGACAACACGTTCCTTGCTCTTCCAGGATGTGACTCAACTTTGATTGTCTCTCAAGGTGACTTATGAAAATTTTTGACTATGCCGCCGGAGAGTTTGCTCCGACTCAACCCCAATTTGCGCTGAATAAAGAATTTTCGGATGAGGCTTCATACCTTGAGGTCGTCGTCGCCGAGCATCAGCGCCAGATCAAAGTCCAGTCCCGACAGATTGCGGCGGGGGCCATCCCAATTTTGCAGCAGGCCCTGCCTGAAACCGCCCCGGTGCCGGAACCAGAACTGGTCCAGTTAATTGAGTTGCTGGCCAGTTCCCTGTCAGCGGGGATTGATACACCGGTTCCATTTGGTGGGACCGAAACAGCCTGGTTTTTGAAGGTCACTGATCTGAATGGCGATTGGAATGCTGAAGTCACCAAACCTTCAGAGGCCAAAGTCCTCCTCTGGGAGCACGCCATCAAAGCAGCCATTCAATCTGCGAGCCAGGAACTGGCGCTCCATCACTATGTGGTGTTTGAGCAACGCGCTGAAGAAGCCCTGCAACGGTTGCGCCGCCTCAGAGCGGCAGTCCACCTGCACCTCAACGCCCGTGAAATTGCCGGGTTTGCCTCTGACAACTTTATTCAGTATTGCCGGATGGAAACGCCAGATATTCCGGATCTGGAAGCGCAGGAACTCAAACATTTGCTTGGGATGCTCAATATCACCTTCGTCAATTTGTTGAAAACCCAAAATGAAAGCGAAGTCGTGCTCAACCTGTGCACGTTTTGGGCCCAGCACCTGATTCCACGCTATGACTGTTCATTACAGGAGTGGCAATTTCTGGTGGCCTCGATTGAGCTTGGTGTTCATCGCGCCGCTGGTGACTGGTGCAGCCGTGAACTTGCCCGGTATTTTCTCATTCTCAATCAAGCCGTGACCCGGTTTGCCTTTTGCGGTGTCTTTTTCCGAAATTTCAACGATGTGCTGACCCGCATCAACCAGCCTCTCGGGAAATTACCGTTTGACAGCCGCGAATACCTCCGAACGGCTCTGGGTCAACTCCTGCTGGATGAAGGCTCAAGCGGCAGTGTCTGTTTGCAGCAATGGGGGATTCTCACGACTCGGAAACCACTCGGCGGCGTTCAGCCCGAGGTATTCCGGCGCTTTACCGTTCAGGCGGTCAATGCCTGCCGCCATCTGGCCGAACGAAGCTGGCTCGACTGGCTGGAAGAAGAACTCAACCGGGCTGCCCTGACGCTGGAATATGCGCACGGACGGTTGGCCATGGATGCCACGCTGAAGGAAATGACGGGAACCGCCAGCGAGAACCTTCGCGAAGGGCTCGAAGTCTTTCGGACCTACGTTCGGCTGAGCAAAGACCTGACGTTGCTCCTTGATACCGCCCATCGCTTCCGGTTGCTCTCCCCAACAATTAGCCAGGCCAAAACCCGGTACCAGACCTGGTTTGCCCAGCTTTTCGCCGCCGGATACCCCAACAGTATCTGGCAGCATACCAAAACCATCGCCCGGGCACTGGTCACTGCCGTTCGCCAAAATGCCGGGAGTTCACCATTTTGGATCAAATATTTACCGACACTGGAGTTAATCGAAGCCTTGCCGGAAGTCATTCCCCAGGCCCAGTTTGTCCTGCAGGCATTTCCGCAAATCACGCCAGAATCCGTGATTGAAAACCAGCACGGGAATGAAAACTGTCACCGGGATATTGTCTGGATGGTGCGTCGCTCCCTGCTTGAATACCTGCGCCACGGCGAGACGCTCTCACCGCAAGCGACCCTGAACTGGATGCTGGAGGAAGTATTCCCCTATCTCCATTCGATTCCCCAGGAAGATTTTTACCGGATTTATTCTGAAGTGTATCAAACCCTGATCATGCATGAGGGTGTGCAGGAGTCAGGCTTTCTGAATGCGTTTGGGCAGATTGTGGAAGAAAGTGCCTCGGTTTCACTCAGTATTCAACTCTGGCGGCATTCCGATAGTCTGGGAAAGGACATTGCCGAACGCATTTATGAGCGCCTGCCGGACTACAAAGCCCAAACCAACCACGATCAGGGACTGGCCAAATGTGCGCGCGATAATTCCATTGCCCTCCGACGGGTTGCGCTTGCCTTCCAACCAGGGATCACAGACCGCATCAGTTTCTTTGAATCCTGGTGGAGCAACCTCATCAATCAGTATATTTTCAACCGGCCATCGCGACTCTTTCACGTCAATCGGGTCGAAATGCTCAAAGCAATTGAACAACGATTGGGCGAACAGGCCAGCCAGTTGGTGGATACCATTATCCAGCCGGTGTATGACTCGGCACTCACGACTGAGGAAGAAACAAAGCCTGAAACCCTTCAATTTGTATCACTTCCCTGCCGCTATCCGCTGTACAATGAGCTTGCCACCCGGCCCGAATTTCACTGGCCAACCAGTGTTGAACTTAACCTCAGGCAATTTCTTACCGCCAGCGTCGAACAGGCGTTCCAGTATGCCACCGGCCAAACCAGACGTCTGCCGCAACTGACCTTTGAAATCAAAGCCGGCCCCAAAGGTCAGGCCTCAGCCGTACTCAGCACCGTTCCAGAAGATGAATTTCTGGAACACAATCTCAACTTTTTCTGCACCACGATTGTCGAAGGCTTTACGCGCTTTGAGTGGGCTGGATTTCTTGATGCTCAGACCGCCACCAACGTCAAGACCTTGATTGAGGTGTATCCATCAGTCGCACTCAAGCTTGAACGGTTTCTGGTCGGCCTGATTTACCAGACTGATTCCTTCAACACCCTGCTCACCCGGCTGCGGGCAATTGACTATTTCCAGGCAGTGATTGATTTCTGCCGTCAGAGCAGTGCCGGACACGAACTGGACACCCAGGTAGCCAAACTGGCCGGGCAAATCGCTGATCATCTGCATAGCGCATTTCAGGCTGACTTGAAAAATGGGGTTTCGGCGCCAAGTCGTGAAAAATGCACCCGTGACCTGGCCTTTGTTCTCAACGCCCTGGCTGATGGCATGAAGCGACTTCCGGCACCCGCCGCCCGGCTCAATGTCCATCGGTATCTGACCGAACAGGTGTCACCGTTTATCGCTTATGGTGAAGACGTCTGGAAAATGACCTGGCAGGCGGCCTGGTTTCATGCGGAAAAGATTTTCCCACCCGCAACCTATCGCGAACTCAAAACGTGGTTCCGCAGCCTGGAAAAAATTGGCAAACCCATGGTGCTGATTGGCGCTTTAAATCAGAAATTTGTCTGTAGCCAGGAGCCCATTTTCAGCCCGAACCCAGACGAAGAAACTGAATGGCGGCAAACGGTGTGCACACTGTTAGCACTGGCTCAGATCAACGCGGCTTCACCAAAGAGTTTGCCGGCGATTCGATGGATACTGGCTGAATCGTTGCCCCTGACGAAAAATCAGGATTTCCCTGAAAAGTTGACCATGATCCTCAACAGTCTTCGCAACTGGTTTATTGACCTTGATCTGTCTCCGATTCAGGCGCAATTCGAAGCATTTGAACAGGTTCTGGCTGACTTGGCGACGCTCAGGAAATTCTCGCTGGCCGTCAATGATGTTCGCCAGAAATTGACTGAGCGCCTGCCAGCCGTTCAGGAGCTTGGCAGTCGCGAGCGGGTCAATTCCTTTTTGTTCTGGATGGGACGCAATGCCCTCTATGGAAGTGCCGAACCCGCCACCCGTTGGGGTGTGCCACCGGAATTTAAATTTCTTTCAGAGAGCGGATTTTTGAAGCTGGGGACGCTCACATCCAGTGAAATCGAGCGGTTGCAGGCCGCTTTGTTCAACTCGTTTGCCGTGCATCTGCCGCGTATTTCAGAACTGGCGCCAACCATTCAGCGGCTCCAGCAACTGGCTCAAACCGAAAAAGATTTGCGGCAAATCTGGAGCCGGCAGTGGCAGGTCGAAGGCAAAGAATTTAGCCATGCTTCGTGCCAGCGGGATTTGCAATGGATGGCCCGTCGGGTCTGCATTGATGGCTGGCTTGGTAATCGAACCGCAGAGGGTGCCATTGCCTGGTATCTCAATGAAGTCATTCCATTTGCCGGCCAGATTACGCCGAAAAACTATATCAAGGCCATGAAGCTGCTGTTTGAAAAATTCCAAACCAGCAACCTGGTGTTGCCAGATATTAAAACCGCGGCTGACAATTTCCAAACTTCGGTTTCAACCACGCTCTCATCACCCAAAAAAGTGGATCCAACCGTTCTCAAAGAATTTCAACCGCCAGAAGACGAACCACAGAGTTTGTGGAAGAAAATTTCCGGTGCCTTTTCGCGGCCCAGGCTTGATGGGTAAATCCGGGTTCCGGGTTCCGGGTTCCGGGTTCCGGGTTCCGGGTTCCGGGTTCCG
>CAZXCE010000291.1:0-10100 GCA_964639175.1 uncultured Clostridia bacterium | reverse complement strand
ATCACGCTGAGGGTGCCGGTGTTGGTCAGGTTTTCAGCAAAGAGTTTGATTCTCCCACCACCACCACCACCACCACTATCATTGGCTGTACTCGTTCCTGTTGCCCCATTGCCGCCATTGGCGGTTACGTTTCCGGAATTGGTGACCAGAAAACCCTGGATGAGGATTCCTCCACCAGAACCGCCGCCGCCGCCGCGTCCGGTCCCGTCAGAGAGAGGGGTTCCACCGGTGACATCAATCGTTCCTGAGACGGTTATTTGATCAGCGAGAATTGAGATCGCACCGCCACCCGAACCGCCAGTGGAGATTCCGGTTCCGGATCCACCGCTTGACCCCATATCAATGTCCGTACCAGTCTGAGTGCCGTAGGTTGGGCCACCAATGCCTGGGGTATCTCCGGAGTCAAGCCCACCGGTGCCGCCGGTGCCGCCATATGAACCGCCACCGGTTCCGGCATTTGTGGATGTGGTGCCACCGCCAGGTCCAGTGCCGTTTGTATTAATGCCTGGTGCTTGATTTCCGCTTCCAACACCATTGATCGTCCCGGCAATAATCACATTCCGCGCCGTGATCGAGAGGATTTGCCCGGCACCGATGTTGAGTGTATGCCCGGCCTGAACTTCAAACCAGTCAAAAGTTTGAGTTCCAGTCAGGGTATCAGTTCCCGTGCTCACAAAGGCATTTGGGAACGTCGCCGCAAAGTTGGAGGCTGACGTCGCGGCTGGATTGGTGTAAAACAGATAGATCGTGACGGTCCCGTTTGGCGAGACCGCCGGAAGATTGACCCAAATGCGACTGGTTCCACCCGGATTCCAGCTCTCCAGAAAATAATCGAGATCAAAGGGTGGTGCGGCGGGTGAGGTCGCAAAGCGAATATCCGAACCATCCGGATTGGCCAGGGCATAGTTGAAATTACCCGGATCGAGGGTGACCAAAACCTGATACCCGGTGACTGGGTCGCTGTTGGTTGACGTGATGGTCAGTGCGCAACGATTCAGCCAGGTCTGAAAGGCTTTTGGGGCCGCTTGAACGGATTTTCCGATAGGGTGGCTTACCAGGGTTGAAAATCCCAGGAAACTGAGAAGGAGAAGGGTGAAAAAGCAGACATATTTCATTGATAGGAAAGGCTTTTGCAGCATACATTCCTCTTTATAAATTTAGAGTAAGTTTTGAAAAACACATTTCCACAGGTTTGATCTTTACAGCAGTTCAAAAGATTTGAGCCAGGGAGCGAAGTTGTGCAGGAGTGTGTGAGCAATAAGGGGGGAACTGACAAATGCAACTCAGTATAACCCAAAAGGATGAAAACAGCAGTAAAGAAAACAGAGAGGCTGTTCTTTCTTTTGTGGAGAATCCAGGGTCAAAATATACAGTCGGAAATTTCATGTGTTTACTACGGAGGACACCGAGAAACACAGAGGATGATCAGCCAGGGCCGTTGTGCTCCTCTGGGCTCCCTTGGTGGTGAGTTTTTTCCTCTTTCAACCTGTCTCATTTGTTGAATATGTGAGCGAAATTCAGTAGTATCCCGCCGTCTTGATCAATCTAACCTCAGCTTTATTCCACATTCCATCCAGGCCAGCAGATAAAACGCAACCCGCCGTTTTTTCTGAAATATAGTTTGTTTCTCGCCCACTCTCAGTGTTGATACCTGATAAGACACTGAATGTAAGGTGCTGCACAAATCAGAAATATGACTTTTTGACCTGGGAAAACGACCTGACAAATTGATAAACCGCCTGGTTGACAAATATTTTCTGGTTGCTTTGGTCCCTTCCGGTCTGATTCTCTCACTGATTTGTGTTCCCACTGTTGATCGTAACCACTGCGTGGGTGATTCCCACGTGTCTTCACTCAATGATTCGATGAGAGGAATGTATGCCGCGAATGAAAACTCTGCAGAGAATATCCCGAAAAGGTCTGGGAGTAAGTTTACTGATGATTCTCGGGCTGATCGCCCTGGCAATATCACCTGTTTCTCAATCCGAAGCCAGGAATTCAGCGACTGAAAAACGAGGCACATTTGCTGCCAATGCCACGTTCACACTCGACGCAGTCTCAAAAGCCGCGTTACCGCTGGCTGATTCAGTCGCCGGGCAGAGTTTTATTTCGCCGACTTCAGTCAGTGCCGATGGCCGATATGTGGTCTATGTCAGCGATGCGCTCAACGTTGTGCCCGGGCAGGTAGACGCCAACAGCGGACAGGATATTTTCTTGTTTGACCGGATGACAGGCACGACCCAGTTGGTCAGCCGGGCAGTTGGAATGAGCACCACAACGGCTGACGCACCCTCGGCGAGTCCATCAATCAGTGCCGATGGCCAGTATATTGCGTTTGCCAGCGGGGCGACCAATCTGGTGACGGGCCAAACCGATACCAATCTGAGCGGTGACGTTTTCGTCTTTGACCGGGTGGCGGGCACAACCCAATTGGTGAGTCGTGTGGCTGGGACCACCACCACCACCGGAGATCGCGGGTCAGATTCGCCCATGATCAGTGCTGACGGGAACTTTATTGCCTTCCGCAGTCTGTTTACCAATCTGGTGACCGGCCAGAGCGATGGCAATTTTGACTTCGACGTGTTCGTCTTCAATCGAGTGGCGGGAACCACTCAGTTGGTCAGCCGGACGGCCAGTTCAGCCACCTCGACGGGAAACTTTAATTCCGAATCACCCGTGATCAGCGCCAATGGCCAGTATGTGGCATTTATGAGTGTTTCCACCAATCTGGTGACGGGACAGAGCGACACCAATTTTGGCGGAGATGTCTTTGTCTTTGATCGAGTCGCCGGCACCAATCAACTGGTCAGCCGGAATGCCGGTTCAGCCACCATAACGGGAGATGGGAGTTCAGATGCCCCCGTGATCAGTGCGGATGGGAATTTTATTGCGTTTCGGAGTTCCTCGTCCAATCTGGTGACCGGGCAGACTGATACCAATTCCAATCTGGATATATTTGTCTTTGACCGGGCAGGAGGTACCACTCAGTTGGTTAGCCGAACTGCAAGCTCAAGCACAACCACCGGCGATGGAGGTTCAGATTCACCGGTGGTGAGTTCCACCGGACAGTTCATTGCCTTCAAAAGTGATTCCACCAATCTGGTAACCGGACAGACCGACACCAACTTCAGTTCGGATGTCTTTGTGTTTGACCGGACAGGCGGGACAACCACACTGGTCAGCCGGGTTGGAAGTTCGAGCACGGCAACTGGAGATGGTCTCTCAGACGCTCCCAGCATCAGCAGTGATGGGAACTTCATTGCGTTTTCAAGTACCGCCACCAATCTGGTGACTGGGGTGACGGATGCCAATGCAACCAATGACGTGTTTGTTTTTAATCGGACTGGAGGCACCTCACAGTTAGTCAGCCGTGATTCCGGGTCGAGTACGACCACGGCCAACAATTTTTCACTGTCTCCGGTGATCAGCAGCGATGGGAACTTCATTGCCTTTTCAAGCAGCGCCACCAATCTGGTCGCCGGAAGTCCCGATTTATCGAATTTTGACATCTTTGAATTTAATCGAGGTGCGGGAACGTCGGTGCTGGTCTCGTTCCACGCGGCGGGGGCGCCCAATGTCACCGCAACTGACGATAGTACCCTGACCACGGTGAATGCCGTCAGCGATGATGGGCGCTATGTGGTGTTTACCAGCACGGCCACCAATCTGGTTGTGGGGCAGATAGATACCAATTTCGCCGAAGATATTTTTGTCCATGATCGCGTGGCGGGCACGACCCAGTTGGTGAGCCGGGCGGCAGGCACGACCACGACGGCGGCCAACTTCTTTTCAGCACTCCCGGTCATCAGTGCCGATGGGAATTATATTGCCTATCAGAGCCGGGCCACCAATCTGGTGACCGGGCAGACCGATACCAATAATGGAACGGACATTTTCCTCTTTGACCGGGTGGCGGGTACCACCCGATTGATCAGCGGGAATGGGAACTCAACCACCATGACTGGGAGTTCACTTTCATCAAACCCAGAAATCAGTTCAACTGGACAATTCGTTGTATTTCAAAGTTTTTCCACCAATCTGGTGACCGGGCAAACCGATACCAATTTCAACTCGGATGTCTTTGTCTTTGATCGGGTGGCGGGAACCAACCAGTTGGTCAGCCAGGAAGTCGGAATGACCACCATGACCGCCAGTGACGCATCAGGGGTACCTGTCATCAGCGGTAATGGTCAGTACATTGCCTTTCATAGCACCGCCACCAATCTGGTGACCGGGCAAACGGATTCCAACTTTGGCAACGATGTCTTTGTCTTTGACCGGGTTGGGGGCACGATGCAACTGGTCAGCGGGGTTGGTGGATCGAGCACCACCACTGGAAATGGCCAGTCGGAATTTCCGGTGATCAGCACCGATGGTGGGTTTATTGCCTACCGAAGCCTGGGCACTGACATCATGGCTGGTTTGACGGATACCAATTCGACCTTTGATCTGTTTGTCTTTAACCGGACAGGTGGTACCACGCAGTTGGTCACCCGGACAGCCAGCTCAGCGACGACGACCGCCAATGGATTTTCGTTTGGTCCGGGAATTACAGCCACCGGCGGGCATATTGTCTTTCAAAGTACCGCGACCGATGTGGTGACAGGTCAGGTGGATACCAACAGCAACACTGATGTTTTTGTTTTTGATCGAGCGGGAGGTACCAACCAGCTTGTCAGTCGAACTGCCGGTTCGGCCACGACCGCTGGGGATGGCGTCTCAGATTCTCCGGTCATCAGTGACGGCGGGCAATTTATTGCCTTTCGCAGTGAAGCCACCAATCTCGTCACCGGGCAAACTGACACCAATACCATGGGCGATGTGTTTGTATTTGACCGGGTAATGCCTGAAATGACGTTGCTCAGCGGCGCCAACGGATCTATGACCGCGACTGGCAATGGTGCTTCATCTGCGCCAGCGATGAATACCACCGGGCAGTTTATTGGCTTCAATAGCCTGGCCACCAATTTGATCACCAATGACTTTAACGCCAACAGTGATGTGTTTCTGGCCCGCTTTGGCGCCATCATATCAGCGACAATCAGCGGTGGTGGAACCATCTGTGGCAGTGGAAGCGCCACTGTGACGGCCACTATCACGGGAGGCACCCCGCCCTACACCGTGACGTTGACCAATGGCGGCGGAACCCAAACCGGCGCCAGTCCTCTGACCTTTCCTGTGTCTCCAGGAATCACCACCACCTATATGTTCCAGTCAGGAATGGATTCAACCGCAGAGCCCATCACGGGTAGCGGGAGCGCCGTGGTGACGGTTTCCACCGCCGGGACGGCCAATGCCGGACCCGATCAATCGGTGTGTGATACCAGCCCAACCGTGACGCTGGCGGGTGCCGTTGGCGGGAGTGCGACGACCGGCACCTGGAGCGGTGGCGCCGGCACTTTTGCGCCCAATGCCACCACACTCAATGCGACCTATACCCCCACCGCCGGTGAAATCTCGGCTGGATTGGTGACGTTGACGCTGACCAGCAGTGGTCCTGGCGGAGCCTGTTCGGTTGATACCGACACGGTGAAAATTGCCTACTTAAACTGCAGTGAATTAAGTCAGTTGATGGTGGCCGACACCAGCAATAACCGGGTTCAGCGGTTTGATGGTACGACCTGGAGCGTGGTTGGGGTGGGAACTATTGGCTCTGGCAATGGCCAGTTCCGAATGCCCGAAGCCGTGGCTTTTAATGGCATGGGGCGTATTTATGTCGCAGATACCGGCAACAACCGGATTCAGTGGTCAACCGACAGTGGCGTGACCTGGGCCAATTTTGCCACCGTTGGGTCGGCCAATACTCAGGTTCGGGCACCGCAAGGGCTGGAACTCGACAGTGCCGGCAATCTGTATGTTTCAGATACTGGAAATGGTCGTGTGATGCGCTTTAACGGCGGTGTTCCAGGTTCTGGGGTGGTGATTGCCAGTAACGGGGCTGGAGGCGGGCAGGTCGGAAGCCCTCGCGGATTGGTGATTGACGGAAGCTTCCGGTTGTTTGTAACCGATCAGAGTAACAGTAAAATCATTCGCATCCTCAATGCCAATACAACGACGAATTCAGCCAGTGGTACGGTTCTGGCCACGTCTGGAACCGCATTAAACAAGGTCCAGAATCCGCAGGGGATTGCAATTGATCCGACTGGAAATCTCTTTATTGCGGATACCGGCAATTCACGAATCTTGCGTTGGATCAATGCCAATCCCAACAACAGCTCAACCTTTGCCTTGACGGGGATCCAAATGGGGCAGGTCAACCAGCCAGAAGGGGTAACGGTGAAGTTTTTTAGTTCTGGATCATTTGCCGGATCAACCTTGCTGGTGGTGGCCGACACCGGGAACAATCGAATCCAGGGACGCTTCCTGCCAACTGGCGGCTGGTCGCTCATCGGTTCCCCAAATAACATCGGAAGTGGTATCGGCCAGTTTCGCGCTCCATCAAAAGCGCAGTAAGGCCCGGTTGGATTGAAAAAAGCTGGGGCTGAAGATGATCGAGTGAAGCCGCAGTTGTGAACCTGACCCTGCCCACCCATCCAGCCGTCGCCCCAGGCGGCTGGGTGGATGGGCAAAGGGGAGGGCAGGCTATCATTTTGGAATGAAGTCCTCGTAGTACGACGAGGCTAAATTATTGAAAAAATTGTGTTTCCCTTAGCCCGATACCCTCAGCCCAAAATGGTGATGACCATTCAGAACCCTACTCACAAACCTTGATTTCGTTGACCAGCCAGGCTCTGGTCAGTCGCCATTCGCGGTTCATGGTGGCCAGTGAAATACCAAGCACGGCGGCGACTTCTTCGTTGCTCAATCCAGCAAAGAACTTAAGTTCAACAACTTTACTTTTTCGTTGATCCATGGCTTCGAGTTTGGTGAGCGCCTGGTTCAAGGCCAGGATTTCCCAATTTTGACGATCATCAGGCAATCCAATGACTTCATTGAGGGTGACTTTATGCCCTCCACCTCGCTTTTCAGTTTTGAGCGCCAGGGCGTGGTTGACCAGAATATGACGCATCATTCGGGCCGCAACCCCAAAAAAATGAGCCCGGTTTTGCCATTGTAAATCCTGTTCACCCAACAGTTTGAGATAGGCTTCGTGGACAAGGGCCGTGGTTTGCAAGGTATGGTCAGGGCGTTCCCGGCGCAGGTAGCGGCTGGCGATTTGATGCAATTCGTCATAGACTAAGGGAAAGAGTTTATCGAGGGCGGATGAATCCCCTTGATTCCATTCCTGTAAGATCTGAGTCATATCTGGTGGCAAACTCATACCCGTCTTTTCCTCCAAATCACACCATATCGCAATCTTCTCTGGCGGAAAAGATACAGCGGGCTCTTTTGATTTCAGTATTCCTCTTATGCTTCCACGGGTTAGCTTCTGATGTGTGTTTGGCGATCCCAGGACCGGCTCTCAGCCAGGAAACTGATCTGGCGGAACTGGCTCGACCAACTTTCCGCTTTTTCACCGACCAGGCCGGTTTGCCGCAAAACACAATCAACTGCATCACGGTTGACCGAAAAGGGTATCTCTGGGTCGGCACACAGGATGGTGCCGCTTTCTACAATGGCCGCCAGTGGACCGTGGTCAATATGCCGAATCGAACAGCGTCAAATGATGTCACCAATATCCTGGCGGCTTCGGACGGAAGTCTGTGGTTTACGACCAATGGTGGTGGCCTGGCCAATCTCAAAGATGGGAACTGGACCCGCTTTGACACGACCAACTCAGGTTTGCCAGATGACTCTCTCGAAGGACTGACGGAAATTATTGAACCCGATGGACATTCCACGCTCTGGATTGGTACGTCACAGGGACTGGTGCGATATGAACAGGGCCGCTGGACGGTGTTTTCGACTCAGAATTCAGGGCTCCCAGATAATCTGATCAGCTCAGTCCTCGCGGTTACCGATTCGTCGGGGAAACAATCATTGTGGATTGGGTCAAGTACCGGGTTTACCTGCTATGAAGCCGGGCAGTGGAAACATTTTGAGAACCACCAGGAAGGAAGAGGCCCCGCACAGGTTTTGCAGATGTGTACTACCCGTTCCTTCACTGGAAATACTGTGCTGTGGGTCGGAACCAATGGAAATGGATTGATCCGACACGAAGCCGGCCAGTCGGTGTTTTTGACCCCCAGTAATTCAGAATTACCAGACGGTGTGATCCAGGCGCTGTGTCCGACAATTTCACCTTCTGGAAAAGAGGCCCTCTGGGTTGGGACCGCTGGAGGTCTGGTCTGGTTGGAGGAAACGCCACAAACCCAGGGTTCAGGGTTCAGGGTTCAGGGGGGAGAGGGGCCGGCTCTTCCAAAGTATCGCTGGAAAATCACAACCACTGAAAATTCAAATCTTTCAAGCAATTTGATTTCCAGTTTGTTTGAACTGACAAATTCATCCGGCTGGCGGACCTTGTGGATTGGAACATACAGCAATGGCCTGGGTCGGTTTGAAGAACAAGGGTGGGTTGGTCTCTCGGCGAGGAACTTTCCCGCCATCGGAAGCCGTGCCTATAGTTTGCTTGAAACCATTTCCCCAGCCGGGCAGTTCACGTTCTGGATTGGCACCAACAGCAATGGCCTGTTTCGCTATGAGGCCGGCCACTGGGCCACCATCAACACCCAAAATTCGAATCTTCCTTCCAATCAAATTCTGAGTTTATTGGAAACCAGGTCACCTTCTCACCCGTCCACTCTGTGGGTCGGAACTGACGGCTCTGGTTTGGCATGCCTTGAAGCCAACCGCTGGACGACGTTAACGGCTGAAAATTCAGGCTTGCCCGGCAACATTGTAAATTGCCTTTGCCGGGCGGCATCAGCGTCTGATCCGTCGGCACTCTGGATTGGAACGTTAAATGGCCTGGCGCGTTTTGAGGCCGGGCAGTGGACCACGTTGACCGAAGAAAATTCTGGCCTTCCCAGTAACCGGGTGTTTTGTCTGCACGAAAGCCTTTCCTCTGATGGACAGCCTTGTTTATGGGTTGGGACGCTGGGTGGTGGGCTGGCCTGTCTGAAAAATGGGAAATGGACCATCTGGAACACGGCCAGCTCACAATTACCGAACGATTCAGTCCTCAGTCTGCATGAAACCACTTCGCCATCGGGGAAACGGGTCCTCTGGGTTGGGACCTATGGTGGTGGCACTGCCTGTTTCGAGATTGATTCTCCCACTGCCCCCTGGCTGGTGCTGACTGACACCACCACGCCGAAACTCTCAAACAACACGATTTATCGAATTTGTGAAGATGCCCGGAAACGAATTTATCTGTTGACCAATAAAGGAGTGGTCTGTCTTACTCCACGCATGCCAGCGCCAGACAACCCGGCGTCTTATGATCTGTACACCTTTTCCGTTGAAAATGGCTTGCCAGGCAGCGAGGGCAACCAGGGAGCTTCTCTGGTGGACCATCAGGGGCGTATCTGGGTGGGAACAACTGGCGGGGTGGCAATGCTTGATCCAGCCAGAACGGTTGACGACCAGATGCCCAAACCCCTCCATATTGAGCGACTGACCATCAATGGAACTGAACGACGCTGGAGTGACAGCCCGCTTTCCCTGTCCCACACTGAACAGAGTCTGGTCTTTGACTTTGCCTTGTTGAGCTATTTCCGTGAAACAGACACGATGTATCAGGTTCAACTGGCTGGGTATGATTCGCAGCCCACACCCTGGACTTCAGTTTCGACCAAGGAATATACCAATCTGAAAGCCGGTGACTATACCTTCAACGTGTGGGGCCGCGACTCGTTTGGGGCCATCGCCGGTCCGGTGTCGGTCAGGTTGACCATCCGACCGGCGCCCTGGAATACCTGGTGGGCCTATCTGGTGTATTTGCTTGGGTTAGCCGGTACCGGTTATGGTGGGGTGCAATGGCAACTTCGGACGCTCCGGCGACGCAATGAACTTTTGGAGGAAAAAGTCAGACTTCGTACCGAAGAGCTTTCGCAACAGAAAACGGAACTGGATCAAAGGGTACAGGAACTCCATCAGAAAAATCAGGAACTGGTTGAATCACACCAGCGAGCAGACCGTATCTTTTCCGCTCTGGCCGAAGCCCTGCCTGGAACAGTACTCGATGGAAAATACCGGCTGGATGAAAAAATCGGGGCGGG
>CAZXCE010000290.1:0-10143 GCA_964639175.1 uncultured Clostridia bacterium | reverse complement strand
ACCTGGACCTAAAAGGGTGACCGTGCTCCCAGGAACTTATTTTTTAACGCTCCCTAAGGTGGAGTGCTCCGGCTTGACGGAGCTTTGAGTCAACATGACAGGGTGACAGGGTGACCAGATTGAGTCACCTTGTCACTTTGTCATTTTGGCATCTGACGAGTGATAGTGATTTTTTGCTCGCGGATACATTTCCCCGTGGAGTCAATGCCGCGCACCAGATATGTTCCTTTGGGCAAAACCAGTGCTGGCTGGTTGCTGGGGGTGGTGATCAGGAGTTGATCAACTGGCACTGCCTGGACACCCTCTTTTTCATGAAATGCCTGAATCAAAACTGGCAATGATGCCTTGAACCAGTCTTCTGGGATTGTCCAAAGGTGTTTGGATTTGTCTCGTAGCAACCAGTCTGGACGGCTTTGACGATAGCCGGTTCGAGGATGAAACACCTGCATATCGAAATCGGCTTTGGAGCCATCGTTCACAAAAAATTGTGCCTCTGGATTTTGAAAAACGGTCGATGTTTTGACGAGTCCGGCTTCAACCGCATACCGATAGACATTTACCTCAAAGTCTGGGCCGCTGTGCTCCATCATCTTGATCTGGTCAATGGTAAACGGCGTGATACCGGTGAGTTCCTGAAATTTCTGGGCCATACTCGGGGCGGTTGCTGAAAAACCACCCTTTTGAATATGGGCATACCCCGCATAAACCACAATTTTGGCCTTTGGGTTTTTGACCAGAATCCGATCCTTTAAGTTTTTCGCCTGCCCGGTCTCCCGTTCCCTGATGCATTTTTCAGGATCTGCCGCATCAAATTCACAGGGAGACAGCTCCTCATAGCCAATTGGAATGTAACCCAATTGAACCGCTGTTCGAATTAAATTTCCAAAAACTGGTTCATCCGAGTAGAATCCAGTTTTGGTATACAGCGGGAAGCCCCGTTTCGATAAACCGGTCATTTCAAGATGATCGAATGTCTCAGCGGCGAAGTGGGTAAATCCTTTTCGTCGCAGCACTTTTAACACATCAATCATAAACTGCCGGTGCAGGGCCACGTGGTGGGCTTCGTTGACCATAATCACCTGGTGCTGGTCGGCAATCGTTTCAATCGCTTTGATCGCATCCACCGGTTTGAAGTTCTCCAGAACCGCCGCCTGTTTGGCGATATCGTCACGCGATTTTGGTTTCGGAGGCTGGCGCATTGAGTCCATCCAGGCCACTGCTTTCTGATGGTCACCAGTCAGGCTACAGTACCAGGCTTCATTTTGGATATATGACGAAGCCAGTTTCGAGTTCAAATAGGCATTTTTTTGATGATGGAGTTCCGTCATCGCCACCAGTAACTTGCCATGATCGAGCGTCTGACGGGCATCAAAAGCAATTTTATAGGGGCTGGGAAGTGGCTGGGCTGGTGGCTCACTGGTTTGGGCAATTGCAGTCAAAACATTGAAAGAAAGCGTGAAGAGAATCCAGCCAATCACGAACCGATTGTTTTTCATATGAAAAAGACACCTTATATTTCAGCAAGTTATCAGTTATGGATACCAGGAGGGAGCCCTGGTCTGCTTGGACGCCGCGTGAGTCTTCTTGTATTGATGGCACTTGGCCTTGGAAGTTTTGGCCTGGGAGACTGGCTCTGTCTGGTCCAGGCTCAACCCCAAATGAGAGGTATTGGATCACAACCAGGTTTCAGGATCATCGAAACGCTGGTTCAAACCGGGCTTCCCGAGAATATCGTGACCACCACCGATTTTCTATGTGAATCTGGCCTGGCTGATCCGAGAAACGGCGAATACCGTGAAATCGAAATCACGACGGCCACTGTCTGGGGCAATCGCGGGCCAACCAAAACGCATGGCTGGGTTTTGCCGTCCGGTTCTGAACCAGATGCTCCACGGGTTGCCATTGCGTGGAACGGTCAGGTGTATCCGGTGCTGGCTATCGGTGAAAAAGCCTCGCTCGCCGATGATATCAAACAGTTACTGGACCAGGACAAAGCGTTGCGCCAGAAATTCAAGCAGCCCAGCCCGACAGCCGTTTTCTCCCGTCCAATCTATGCGATTCCAGAGTCTCAGGCTGTTTCAACCCAGGAATTGACGCCGCTCAAAATGTGTCTTCTGCTCCGCGTTGGGGAACGGGAACTGGCAACGCAGGTGTGGAATGTCTGGAAAGAAGGTGTCACCCCAGAGCACAACCAGACTTCAGGTTCAGCGACCGATCCATTTTTGAGGCTGGCCGGTGACTGGCTCTGGATGCGTTTTGATCGCGGCATCAATGCTCACCTGCGTGGTGAAGATGACCTGGCGCGCACAATCTTTGTTGAATTAGAAACGCTTGTACCCCGTATCGAGGCCGAAGCCCGGCGGCGTGGGTTGCTCCCCGCTGGCGAGACCCGCACTGGTCAAGCCAGTTCATTTTTTCCATTTCTGAAGCAGATTCCCGCGCTGGCACGTGACCACGCTCGGAGGCAGACCGAGCATCCAGCCAGTTCCGGAGTAACCATTTCACTCCAGGCCCGGTTGGAGGCCCTTCCGGATAAACTGGCACAGATAACCGCCCTGGTGGCTGACCTTGACCTGGTCGCTGCCCGTCAGAAAGCGGCTGGCGCAAATGTTTCACTCACGGAAGATCCGATTGTCAGAGCCCTGTACCGACAGGGAGAGGATGCTGTTCCGGCGTTGCTCAATGTCATCGAAACCAATGATCCCCGCCTGACGCGATCCATCACGTTTTACCGGGACTATGATCGAGACCGGCGAGCCCTGAGTGTTCAGGAAGTTGCCTATTTCCTGATCACTCGCCTTCTGGAAATTGATTTCGGTTCTGGGGCTGAACTGGTGACCGGAACGGCTGAATCGCGTGCGGCGCTGGTGACTCAACTGCGGGAGTACTGGAGCAAGGCCAAATCACTGACGGCGCCAGAGCGCTGGTTTCAGGTGCTGGCTGATGATGCGGCTTCGCCTGACCAGTGGCTGCAAGTGGTTGAAAACATTGTTTCCCGCGATCTGCCCTCAAGTGTACCTGACGAAATGACCGCTGGGCGAGCCTTACGCGGAGCGGTCCTGCGTGCCAAATCTTCGCCATCGGTATCGGATCTGGTTGCGCGTCGGGTGAAATCGCTGATGGAACAGTTTCAGACGAGCGAGGAATTTGGCGTTCTGGAGCAAACCACCCAACTGGTGCTGTTTTTGACGGAATGGGATGACGCTTCGGCCCGACCAATCGCCAGCGCCCACATGCAGGCATTATTGAAAATCCATTCGTCTCCTGGAGTGGAAAGTCGTGGAATCGCGCCGTTGATCAGCCGCTTGACCCAGGCCCGCGTCTTGATCAAAGACCGTACCGCATTGGATGAATATGCTGCCTGGCTTGAGCCGATTTCCCCGGAACAAGCTGGCAATCTGACGGATCTGCTCAAGCCGCTCTGGTTAAACGCTGACCATCCGGCCTGTCAGCGAGCCGCCGAGCGAATGTTTTTGCGGGCAGGCTCACCCTGGAATCCACTGGTGGCAAAACACAATACCTACCTGGATTTACAGATGCCATTGATCCTGACCACACCGTTGGTGGGCCTGCCGGCGGTGCGTGAGCAAATGCTTCAGGGGTTGCAAAACAAAACACCGATTGGAACGGTCAAAGTTCTTAAAGATGCGGCCCTGGATATCCAAACGCAGATTGGGTGGCAACTCAGTCAATCGGGTGTCAGTGCCGACATTCGAGCCATCCCGGTGGGGACAACCGTTCCGTTCAGGGTATGTGATCTGCACGCCTGGCTCCTGTCAACCCTGCCTGGGACGCCACCCTGTGAGTTGTTCTGGCCATTGGCCAAACGCAATCAGGCGGTGCTGGCCTGCAATCGCTTTTTGAAACAATTTGGAAATCGCTATCAGATTCGGCAATCCGACCGTCTGGAGT
Organism: uncultured Clostridia bacterium; assembly: GCA_964639175.1. Taxonomy (GTDB): domain Bacteria; phylum Acidobacteriota; class Blastocatellia; order Chloracidobacteriales; family Chloracidobacteriaceae; genus JACQXX01. The sequence goes on along the minus strand of CAZXCE010000290.1, from coordinate 6,231 downwards.
GGAACAGCGACGCGGCCAATCGGGCACAGCTTCGGTTTGGACCCTTTTCCCAGCCAGCCACTGCCGCTGATGTTCGTCAGGGGCAGGCCATTTTCGCCTCTCCGCCAGCCGCCAAATCCCGGCTGTTTCCTGGCATGCGATTGCCTCAGGAGGCGGTGTGGATGAACCGAAAGCAATTCCCGATTGTGCGGCAATCGGTGACCGAAGCCGGAGACTTAAAAACTGAAATTCAATTTGAGCAGCGTGGAACCGTCTGGCAATCGGAAGAAGTCGCTCAACGCGGTCAGTGGGAACGGTTGTATGGATTTGTCGGCAAATATGAACTGGCCCGCGTGCCGGCGGCAGAGGTTGAATTTCCCGGCGAACCCTGGATTTGGGAGCCGTTGAAAACTGGATGGGATGTCAATGTGAGTCTTCCGACGGCGCTCCGCAAAGGAACCTTCTGGCTGACGACGCTCAACGCGGACGATGCCTTGCCGTTGACCGTCTGGCTCAGAAATCGCCGGGGAATTGATCAACCGATGGCCACCGCCTTGTTTCAATCAGGTGAGGGAGAAGGTCCGGCCAGCCTGACAGATGGCGTCTCGTTTTCGGTGTTTTATTCACCTGATCCGCTCTCTGAAGCCGAAGTCCAGGCATACCAGTTACATACCACCCGCACCTGGACAGAACTTCCACTTCGCATTTCAACCCAGCCGGGGTCAGCGTCACCGGTGATGCTTTCACCAACCCAGGCCATCAACGTGATTGAGACAGACCTGCGCACGCTGGTTGACCTGAAATCGAGCGGAGTGTACCGGGTCCGGGTAACCTTCAAGCTGGAAAAACCGGCTCTGGTGAGCGGCCAATCAGGTGAACTGGTGATCAACCTGCGACTGGTGCCACCGAAAGCGGCGGGTGATGGTGACTTGGTACCGAAGTAAAAGGTCTTGTTGGCAGGATTGCGGTAGATTATGTTTTTGGCTCCCTCGCGCCACAAGAAACCCCCATTGGTTCTGAGGTGTCGGATCAAACAAGCCGCTCGCGAGTCACATTGAAGTGGTGAGCAAGTTTCTGTTCGGCAGCTTCGCGGTTGGCTTCCAGAATCATTTCAACCGCATCAGCCAGGTTATCCCGGCATTCTTCAAGCGTTTCACCCTGCGTGTTCGCGCCGGGGAGTTCAGCAATATATCCAATATACCCGCCCTCTTCGGCAGGTTTATACATGGCAGTCAGTGTGATTTCTGTCATCATAAAATTGGCTTCCTCAGTTTCAGTAGAGTTGTTGCACTGTTTAGAATCAATGAATTAGGTAGAAAATCCCAGGTTCAAATTAGATGGATGATGACGAACCAGTGGCGGTTGATTTTTGAGGCAAGAATTTTGAGGTTCACGCCTCCTGTTTTACGGTTTGATTTGTAATACTCAAGACTTGTAGAGTTAACAAATTACAGTGGGTTTCCCGTCATAAAACTCTAATTTTTCCTATTTAGCTAGTTTTTTCAAGATAACATGAAGTTTATCCACTACCAATTTAGGTACATTGTTGGCATTAATCTTGAAGTCAATCTTGAAAGAACAAGCACTTTCAAACGAGTCAAAGATTAAAATTAAAGGTGGCAGTGGTTCAGATGTATTGTGCTTCAGAAAAATAATAGAAGGCATTTCAACGTCATAGCTATTAGTACGTTTAATAATCGGAGCAGAAATGTTTTTAAATCCTGGCCTCAATTGTTCCAAAGTCAGTGGAGTATAAACAGTTCGAAGCAAGGATTCTGCTATTGATGATGCTATTTTTTGACCAGGTTTCCATTTATTTGGTGGGCTAGGAGGGGATGGAAATTCAGGAGACTCATCTGCCTTAATAAGTGTAAATCCATCAGGAAAATGGAGATAAACATCTATGCCTTGTGCTGGTTGGGTACCTTCATTCGAGATTTTGAGATCAAGTTGAACCATCAAAGAAAGCGCATTTTGTATAAAGTTTTTATTCTTCAGATACTTAGCGTAGTGACCGTAGAATTTTTCAAGCTCTTCATTGTATTTAGCAACAGTTCTTGGCTGCTCTAACCAAGCCATCTGATTTGCTTGAGTAAAATTAGGCTCAATTTTGGATAAAGGGATTGGTTGTTTGGGTGTTTCTGAAGAGATATTCGTTTGGTTTTCGGTTAGAGAAAGTTGTTGTTTTTGTTCTTGGAGGTAAAGCTCCATTTCTTGTTTTTCATATTCTAATGTTAACTGAGGATAGGTGCGTTTGATTTCTTCAATCTGTTTTTGAATCTCTTCCTCACTGAGGTCCTCAGGTTGTGAAAGTTCTTTCTTTATAAGATTTAAGTCATTGCTAAATGTCAATTTGAGCTGTGGCCTGATATTTTTTAACTCAAGAATTTCTTGTTTCAACTTTTTGTTTTCTTGCTCAACTAGATCAGGTTCTTCAGCTAAACGTAAGGATTCATTCAATTCAAATGTTCGAATTCCTTTCTGTTTAGCTTTGAGTTTTAAACCCAAATCAGCGGTAACCAGGACAATCTCAATGTCAGGATAATCGCTTTTAAAACTGAGAATACTTGCCAGTAACCAATCATCGGCTATTGCTTGACTCAATTGATTAGCCGAAAAATCAATTGTGGGATCAAATAAGATAGACGACAGCTCTATATTTTCACTAACTTGAATAGGAGTTGATAGGTCTAGGTACTGGGCAAGTTTAGAAACTACCAGTTTCGCACGCTCCCGAATTTTCTTTCGATCAGGGTTGATTTTATGTTTTTCAAGCTCCCGGAGAACAATTGGTGGAATTACAAGAGTAACCTTTGATGCGCTGAGTTCTTTGAGCCAGTTAATTTGGTCAAATAGCTGATAGTGAAGGAAAATGTTGGTATCAAGAAAAATAGTTAAATGCTTACTCATAGATTATATTGACTTTAGGTTTAAAGAATAAATGAAATGATAGCACTAGACTCAACGTCTGGCAACTTTCTGGCCTGTTTCTCCGTGATCTGTAAAAGATATACAAATTGAGAATTAATGATCAAGGAAGACACCATTCAGGACTTAAATTTCTGTCTTACCAAAAATTGTGGGCTGCACGCCATAGCTATTGAACGGTGACCCTGCGGACCTAGAGCCCTTATCCTAGCATTTATGGGGTATCGGGTTCAGAGGACAGGGACGTACAGTTTTTTCAATGAGTTCGCTTTCCCGTAATACGATGCCTTCATTTGCACAACGGCATAATTTCGGGTTGAGGCATTCGGATCTCTCGCATTTCAGAAAATGATTTCGGTTCAGCGTTACGCCCTGAACCCCAACACCGCGATATTTCCCAGACAGATTGCGAAAAAATACCTTAAATCGCGGAATTTCAACATGTTCACGGTGATTTCCTCCCTGTAAAGGCTGGCCTGGGCTTTGCATCTCCAACAGTCAGGGGCTGGGCGCCCAATCAAAGCGATTTGGGTGAACGGCTGCCCGTTCAACGTCGGCTTTGGGAGGTACACTTGTATGCAAACCCGCCATTATTTGAAATTTGCGGTGTTGGTTTGTTTCCTGCTCCCGCTGTTTTTGGTTGTCAGTCTTCAGCCAGTCAGTGCCCAGCAGGCCAGAGAGCCATATTGGGAATATGTCAACACCGAGTCAGGGGTCGTGCCCTATGATCCGAAGGGTTGCTATCAACCACGTATCATGACCGCCCAGGAAGGGCTGGTCGAGATCACCATTACCCATTGCGGAAATCCACCCGAGGCACAAACGACCTATCGGTTGGAATGGACGACGCCTCCGCAAATGATTTACCCAAATAAACCCTTTGATTTCAAACTCAAAGCGACACTTCTGGCCAATGCCAACCCCAGGTGGACATTGCCTGGAGGTCTCGGCATCTCATTTACCAACTTTGTCTGGGATCCCGCTACGCAGTGGGGGCCAATTTCCGTAGGCCCGCAGGGAAACCCGCACACTGCCGGTGAAACATTCATCTGGGACAATTTATCGCGTCCACTGGCTGAGCAGTACGCTGGGCCGCCACAATGGTGGGCAACCGACAGTCGTTATGCCCATCCCAGCCGCCAGATTCGCCTGTTCATTGGTGTTTCAGCGTCCAATAAACACTGGTGGAGTTACGTCTATCGGCTGGTTGAGCCCGGCAAAGAACCTCTGCCACAAACGGGTGTGTTTGCTGGCAACTGGACAGGGCAGTGGCAGAACAATCTTGGCGAACAAGGGCCGGATTCGCTGGTGCTGACCGAAGATGAACTGGGAAACCTGCGTGGCACCTGGTCGGGGAAAATTGCCGTGAGTGGGCGAAAACTGACTGCCACGACTGGCGAGTTACAAGGGCAAACCGCAACCCGGAATTACCAGGGGACGATTACCATCCAGGGCAATGTCCTGACGTTTACCTATGTTGCCCGGCGATTGAATGCAGCCGGCGGCTATGAAGGCTGGTCGCGATTCACACGGGCGAAGTAATGCCCATTAGGGGTCAGGGTTCAGGGAAATGCAATTTTCTCAGTGATTTAGCTGTTTCCTGATGCGGGCGTTTCACTACAAAATGGTATAAGCCATTTTGGAAGACCGCTCCGGAATCCTGAGGCGATTCAAAAAGTGAAGCGGTGCTGCCTTCAGGCGGGTTTGTCTCCCAAATTTGATTTAAAAGGACGGGGTGCCGCCTGAAGGCGGGATTCTTGACATTCTCTTCATTTCCAAACAAAGAATTGCTCCGACTGAGCTACTGACTGCAGCCTGGTGCGAACTGATTGCCTCTGAAATGAATGTAATTCCGTGCAATCCAACCCAACAACTCACTTGCCAAAGTTGTTTTTTGTGCCTAGTATGTGCTTATCCAGCAAAAATCTGAAAAGATCCTTAATCCGCATGTGAGACAACCGAAAGTCGGAAAACACACCCAATACGCTTGTTATTGGTCATTGAGGCGCCTCATCAATAGTTAGGCGTGTTTTGTAGATTGAGCCTGATTGTATTAAAAGGAGCTAGTATGCGTCATAGCACTTACCATATCGCTGTCCTGGTTGTCTTACTTATGTTCTCAGGCATTGGTACGGCTCAGGAAGTTGATGTCGAGCCAAAAAAGGTTGGCTTCTCTGACCTGACTTTTAAAATCAGTACACCTAAAAAAGAGTATCTTCCGTTAGAGCCAATTCCTATCCACATGGAGTTGACCAACACCCATGACAAGGAGATTGTAGGTAGCGTCAAATATTTCTCCGAACGCCTCATCACTTATCATGATAATACCCGAACTGAGTTCGACTCTCTGACGCATCTGCGCCTGACCGCTTGTGGCCCTTCCCTGCAAGTTCCAAAATTCGTTCCCCAAGCGAGTGTGAGTAAAGAACTGCTTCTGACCTATCAATTAGACGTGATCTTCCCCGTACCGGGTGAGTATCAGGTTCAACTGATTTTAGAGAACGGATATTCGACAACACGCAAAACAGAGACCGTCATTTCTGACAAGATGAACATTAAGATCATACAGCCCCAGGGGAGTGAGATAGCGGCACATGCTTTTTATTCCGATCCGGATCTCCAGGATTCCATGCAAGGTAAAATGGTATTCCGTGAGAAAGAGGAGAGACAGGCTTGTCTGAGGAAAGCCAGAGAATTTCTGAAGAGCTTCAACAAAAGTGTCTATCACCAATGGGTGAAAGAGTTCTTTATGAGACACTATGAAAGTTGGAAAGCGACTCCTTCTATCACTGATGAGGATACATTTATGTATGAGGAGTTAAAAGCCTCCCGCTAAAGCATCAGAGCCGCACGCCCAATAGAGTATTCAACCAGCCAGAAAAGCAAATCTCACTCTGGAGTAAAGGTCGCTGCTCCATCGGAGGAAAGACGATGCCTCAGAATCGCGTTTTCATGATGAAATTTGCAAAGGTTTATCCGCTGTATGTTGAAAAGGCGGAACGCAAGAGTCGGACAAAAGAAGAAGTAGATCAAATCATTTGCTGGTTGACGGGCTATACCGAGGCGGGATTACAGCGGCAAATCGAACGGGAAACCGATCTCGAAACCTTTTTTGCTCAGGCACCGGGTATTCATCCAAAGAGCGAGCTTATCAAGGGCGTGGTGTGCGGTGTGGTGTGGTGTGGTGTGGTGTGGTGTGGTGTGGTGTGCGCGTCGAAGCAATCGAAGATCCGCTGATGCAAAAAATTCGCTATTTGGACAAGCTGATTGGTCAACAGACTCGGCCATGAAGGGCCGAGCTTGAGTCGTGTCGCCACGACGCCA
>CAZXCE010000289.1:0-10214 GCA_964639175.1 uncultured Clostridia bacterium | reverse complement strand
ATTTTCTCCCTAATCATTCACAAGCCTTTGAAATTGATCTATTTACAAAACTTGACCAAATCTGACACGTCTGATACTCATCACTTCGCAAGCTAGTGGATATAACTGGTTTGGTATCAAAAGGTGGAGAGGAAGTTATTTGTCTCTGACCGTCACAGAATACTGAATAGACAAAGAATCCAGCATGAGATGAATCTATTAATGCGAATTAAGGGTTGAAATTGAGACTTCAAAATCAACAGCTTACAGACAACAGATTGAGTGTCCGAAATTTGAGATTTTGATAAGCCCTTTGTTTTCAACGAACAATTTTTTCAACCCTTAACTGGCATTATTATCTTGAGTCCAAATTTTTTGACCCAAGAGCTGTTTTATCAGCCTGGGCCCGGTGCTACCGGTTATAGGCTGAATTGCGAAGCGCAATCGTAAATTCTTGATTTAAGCGTAGATAGTCTCCTCGCTGTCCCCCACCCCGATTCAGAGATGGGTCGTACTCATCTGATCTGGCAAAGAGATGGACTCTGATTGATCGAATGGCGGTTCGATTCCAAAACCTACCCTCAGATCGACCACTTGGAGGTATCGGTGGATTAGCATCAAGACTTGCCATCACGGGTCCAGGAACTGTGTAAAACTGCCCACGACCGCCGACGAGGGTCTCTTCATCTATCAGAGTGTAGGTGCAATGCATATTTTCTATACTAAATGCAACTGGATCAACCCGTGCCCCATCACGGCGATAAAGAGCACAAAAGTCAGAAGGAGCCCCAGATGGGGGATTAATAAAACTACCAACAAAGTACTGTAATATCCGCCCCCTCCTCACAGTCACAGGTTGGCCCTGGTCTACTAACCGAGGATGATTCCCTGAACGGCCCCCGGCTCCATTAAGGGCATAACTCCAATCAGGATTAAGCTGAATTGGATCATTATAGGCCAAAGTAATATTGCCTGAGGTTGTATCAACAGCCGTCACCAACCCCATGAATTGAGCCCCTCCCTGTGTGTTCCGGATGATCACAGTATCAACAAAGGGAACGAGCCGCTTGGCCAAAAGCCGATCAGTTGAGTCAATTAATGCGGCTGTTGTAGGAGTATCAAAATTTGTCGAACCAGTCAGAGGAGAAAGAGTTAAATTAGATCCAGAAAAATTTGCTTGAGCAAAGTACGTAGCCTGTCCCAGTTCATCATTTGAATCAGCATCAGGTTGAACTAATCCAAAATCATCCTTAAATCGCAAGGTAATGGAGTCTGAGGTCACAAGTAACAGTTGATCAGTTCCTTGACCATAATTTGGAATGTACCCAGCGGCTCCATCTCCTGTAACAGCGGGTCCAGCCCCTGGTGACAGTCGAAGATTAGTAACCTGGTTTGAATTTGAATCAATTCCCAATACGGGATTAGCAGAAATAACATTGTTTGCTCCTTGGGCAGCAAACAAAATGTCGTAAGCAGGATTAACGTTCACATTGGTATCAGGAAAATTATTTGCTTGTAGAAATCCACGCCGAACATAGACAATATCTTGATCAACTTGCCCCATAAAGTCCTGGCCGAGGGTAATGACATCATCTGACATGATCTTGGCCGATGCGCGGATATTTTGTTGGGTGTCAACGAGCTGGTTATTAGTGAAGGTTGTCGTTTTGGCATAATCAAGCGTCACAAAAACAGCCCCCATCACCACAGTTAAAAGGGCAAGGACAATCAGAAGCTCAAGCAGGGAAAACCCATGATTGCGACGGCGTGAAACAATTGGTTGGGGACAGCGAGGACGGTGATTCATTGTTTTTTGGCTCCAGGGTTTGAATTATGAATTATGAAAACAGGTCATTTTTCACTCTTCATTCTTCATTCTTCATTCACTTAGACTTTTCCAGGAACTTTCCATTCATCTTTGAACAGCCGCCAGACCGAAGTTCGTCCGGTCGCACCTAAGACAGTAATCGCCCGTGGCTTATATTCGCGAGCCTTTGGGTCTGGTTCGAGGTTGTCATAGACAAAAATCGTCCCGTTCAATGGTGGAATCCCCCAGTTACGGGTGACTTCGGTATCACCAATCCCATTGCCGAGCCCCATATACCCATCCCCTTTAAAAATAATGTCGCATTGCCCATCCACAAACGGTACTTCGGCCAGGGCTCGCGGGTTAGGGGCGGTATTGCCAGGGAGCTTTCCGAATTTCCAGCCTTCAGGCAAAGTGAATGTCTGGGGGGGAATTGATACATTGGCAGGAAAACGTTCGATAATGTACTGATCCCCGGCATCATCAGTGACAGGTCCTTTGATGAGGCGCATCCGAAAGGTCACACGTTGGGTGATAGCGTTTTCTCGTGTTCGCCGGATGATCTGTGACAGGTCTGAAGCCGCAACATCGGCTAAAATGGATTTGCGATAGAGCCCCATACTGACTAATCCAAACCCGGCAATCAGGGTAATGAGCAGTATCACAATCAAGATTTCAACCAGCGAAAACCCATGAGTCGAACGTTGTCGTTTTAAAGCTCGCATCATATCTCGCTCCCTTAAAACAATAGTGCTGTCTTCGGACCAAACCTGCCCGCAACAACCACACTCAGGGCAGGTCGGGAAGAACAAATAGATTTGATTGATAATTGAAAGGAATTTCTTCAAAAGGAAGGAAAACCAGTCTTATCTATGCAATTTCTTCTCCAAAACTCTCAAGCCAATCAATAATCACATCAACCTCTTTCATTGCAACATTTGAAAATTTGACTGGCCTGGTTCTAAAACCCATCCAGATTATATTCTCCTCGTTAAGTTGTTACTTTTGGTAACAACCACCATCTCTCAAACTTCAAGAAACAGCAATCCCCTGCATTTCCAGATTCAGGCAGAAACACAGGGGAAGAGATGACCCGGTAACAAGATGACAGGATAACAAGGCAAGATACGAGCGAGGTTGTTTTGAGTCACATCCATATTGAGCGCTCAGACCCCATCCTTTACACCTACAAGATGGCTGCCCGGTGACGTTTTAACACCCGGGCATAGAGTGTTCCAAACACAGAAATTAAAACAATTCTGGACGCAAACCAGGGCAGCGATGGCCAGGGCCATTTATTTAGTGAGGCGCCAGCAAAGGCCATCACCATCATCAGGACCACGGCAATTGCAAAAACGATTCGCGATATCCCAAAAACCCATGCCAGCACTGGCGTCGGCTGATAGGTATACTGGTAATCAGCCAGGAGCATGGCCCACATTGCCACCAGAGTGGCACCGATGCCCCCATAGGTCATACAGAGCGGGACCAGGGGGTAATCTCCACCAATATGGAGCGAAAACGGATCCGGTGAAGGGTCAAGTGCAAAATAAATCCCAATGACCAGAATGGAACACACGGTTGCCAATACCAGATCCAGCGGGAGTGTATCGTACCGGTTTTGGAGTGCTCTGGGTGGAAGCATCTCGTTTGACAGTGCCGGCATTCCCCGGGCCGGGGTGGTATATCCGCCGGTGACAGGTGCTCGTTGGACCCGAGCGGTACTGCTGGGGACTGAGGCCGTGACTGGAGATATTTGGCGAGGAGCATCCGTCGCAGTTTTATGCATCAGGGCGACTTCAATTTGTTGTTCAGCAATCCCCATATTCAAGGTTCGGGAAGTATCAAACCACCCTGGACAACTAAACCGTAGCCGATATTCACCTGGCTCTAATCGAATGGCGAGTTTCCCGGTGGGTCCTGTTTTTCCACGAAAATCATTATTGACGTAGACGTCACAATTTCCAGGTTGGGTGCCTATCATCAGGACCGCGCCCTGATTGGCAACGGGTTGACCGGTATTGAGAACTGCCGCTTCAAGTTCTGAAGCCAGGGCAGCCACTGATTGTTGTCGGTTGGCCGGATCTTTAGACATTGCACGCAACACAACCAGTTCCAGGGCCTCGGAAATCACCGGGTTGAGAGTTCGTAGACTGGGAGGGTTCTTCAACAGGTGGCCTGAAACAATCGCCCCAAAGGAGTCCCCCTTAAATGGGACTTCTTTGGTTAGCATCTGGAAGAGAACCACCCCAAGACTATAGACATCAGAACGTGGATCAACCACTTTCCCATTGCACTGTTCAGGCGACATGTAATGGGGTGTCCCCATTACACCAGTTCCTAATGTCGCCGGCCCATCTCCTAATACTTCGCTATTGAGAATTTTAGCCAGCCCAAAATCAAGTACCTTGACCACGGATTCATCACCGCTGCTTCCTGGCTGGCTTCCACTTTGACTTCCGCTGGTTGGGGACGAAGGAAATAAATCCTCGCCAGTGACCAACCCCATATCCTCCAAACTCAAGCCAGACTGTTTAGGTCGGCTGATCATGATGTTGGAGGGTTTGAGATCACGATGGATCATGTTCAGTGCATGGGCAGCACTGACGCCGCTGCACACCTGTTTCATGATTTTCAGTGTTCGCTCGGGTGAGAGCGGGCCTTCACTATTGATAATCTCGTGCAGCCCACGCCCTTCGACATACTCCATCACCAGGTAAAACACCCGTTGGTCGGTCACTCCAAAATCGGTCACCCCGATCACGTTGAGATGATGAATCGCCGCTGAGGCCCGTGCTTCCTGTCGAAACCGTTCAATTGCCGTTGGATCCCGGCTGGCAAAATCAGGTAAAACCGTTTTGATGGCAAATTGACGCCCCAGATGCACGTGCTCCGCACGATAGACGGTCCCCATTCCTCCGCGCCCCAGGCACGAAAGAATGCGGTATTTCCCGTCGATCAGGGTCGTTCCCGGCATACTGAACGCTAAATCCGACTGGTCTTTGGGGCATTTGAGAACGTTATCCTCGTAGCAACTGCGACAGGTTGGACACTCCTTCATCAATCACACTCCGGCCCACTCGGCTTTTCAGTGATGTTGAAAGCCCTTTTTAAAATTGCTCGTCGCGGAAAGATCCCGCCGATGCAATGGCTTTTGTTGTGTAAACTCAGAATTCCCACGATTTGTGGAGTTGTGAAGCGTTAAGGCGGGCAGTTTAGCACAGGGTTTTCAGATGACGAAACGACAAATATGGAGTGGAGCGGCTTGGCGCCGCTTTCATCTCGATCTAAAGCGGCCTCAAGCTCTGCCGCACTCCATATTACCGCTGGTCCTGGGGGGATTGGGATGAGGGTTGATCAGTGGTCTCATCTTGAAAGGCGGGAACTTCACGAACAAGCTGCGGCGCCGGCAGGTAGATAAACACAAATTCGTCATAGCGTTTATCACGGCCATTTTGACGTTGAAATGCCTGCTTCCGACTGGTACTTACCACACCAACAATTGGCAATCGCTCCTGGTCAATTCCAAAAGCAGATTGATCTTTTCCATCTGATGTTTCACCCGTAGTTGAAGTGCCACCAGAGGATGAGACATCCTCGTCCTCATCGTCCTCGTCGTCCTCATCTTCATCATCTGAATCAGTGGCCTCGTCGTCCTCATCCTCGTCCTCGTCATCCTCATCATCTTTGAAATCAATCGGATTCACCAAAACCCGATAGTTATCTGGGATTCGTTGACGATAATAAGCGGCCCACTCCTGCAAATATCGATTTAAAAGTGGATCCCCCACCCGCAGTGCCCGCCATTCACGCCCATTGGCCATCGGATCTCGCAAGGCTGACGGACGTAAAAAGTGAACCAGTCGCCCGTTAATATCAACACCTTTGGCAAGGTCCTCTAATTTCGTCACAAACAAGCCGCCTGGATTCAACTGCCCCAATCGCCCTGAGTTGTTGTATCGGGCAATGGCTTCGGCAATTGAGTTACCACGCTGGATCAGTTCCAGCTCCTGTTCCTGTTGACGTTCAGCCTGAAAATTTGTGACTGACATGGTCAGGTAAACAGAGAAAACGGCCAGTGCAATCACCAGAGCTAACAGGCTATACCCCTGCTCTTTTGCTCGAAACCGGGTCGAGGCAGATCGAAGATGGCGGATACGGTTTATTGGCATACCTTACTGTTTCCCTCGGGCAGTTTTTCCAAAGGGGACCGGGCGATTGATGAGTTGCTGCCGTTTGGCACGCAATTCTTCACGATTGATCTGTTTGACTTGATCTTGCGAGAGTGGGTTCCCGTTGGAGTCGGTTAACCCAGACCCAACCTCCTGTCCATCGGCTTTCTGAACTGCCGCGTTTGGATCAACTGACCCAACCATACTGACACCAGCACTGCCACTGGGTTGTCCATACTGCGAATAGGCACTGGATGCCCCTCCACCTCCGCCCCGATTTGAAGATGGTTGAGACGAGCCAAATGATGAGGTATTGCTTGAATCGGTGGTGAGTTGATAGCTATGGTACACCCCACTCAACTGGGTGTCCTGGAGCTTGATGGATCGGTCCGTGATTTCAATCACCCGGAACCGGTTGTCAAGGCCATCATTGACTCGGAGCACATACCAGCTATTGCCGGTTTCGTTCGGACCCAGGACAATCGCCTCTCCACTTTGCTGGCTTTTGCCTCTGGTCCATCCGATATAGCTCTGAATTGAAGGTTTGGGTGGCTGTTGTATCTGAAAGGACAACGGTGTTGAAAAGTCAGCTGCATTCATTGGATCTTTGACCTCAATGGTGGCTGACCCCGGTTGCGCAAAAATATCAGGCGACAGGCGGGCGGTGAGTTCCCCACTTGCCGTGTATTGGGTTTTGAGCGAGCGATTATTAAAGAAAATCTGTAGCCCTTCGCGAAACGGTGTCCCACGGACTACCAGTTCCACCGGTTGATCTGTACCGGCAAACACTGATGTCGGTGATGCGGTGTGAAGGGTGATTGGTGGTGGTGGTGGGATCGGCGCGGGTGGCGGTGGCGGTGGTGGCGGATACACCCACAAATTGCGCATTTCCTGGGGAAGGGCTTCAGATTTGGAAAATTGTGGGAGGTCCAGATGCGCCAGGCTGTCAATCAGGCTTCCGTTTGCCAGGATCCCACTTGGAGCCGCAGCCGAATTGACCGATGGCGCCGGAAGTTTGCCCTTCCCTGACTCCAAATCTTTGGCAGGAATCCGGTCGGAATATTTTTTACTCTGATTGGCTGGGGTGGAAGCCGACTGGCCAACGCCAACCACACTATAGAGAAATGCCCCCAGTGAGATGAGAAAGAACAAACCACCCGCGATCATCTTGGTCTGAGGGGTCAATCGAATATTTGCCATAACCAAAATACCTCTATTGCTACGATCAGATCAGTCCCCACGCTGGAAAAACGCGGTGATTTGAAAATTTACCTGGACGAAATCAGCGCCTCCGCCCTCTTTTATATTTTCTGAACTCAATTCGCCCAGTTGAATCAACATAAACTGCTTACTGGCTTCGACGGCTTTGATAAACCGGCGCATATTGTAATAAGGGCCAACCGCATCAAAGTTCAGCACGATTCCAGGGTATGCAAGTTGCTCTTTGGTCTGGTCGCTGGCCGTGAGTCGTCGTGTTTTTTGCCCTTCGACAGGTGGCAGTTCCACCTTTGCCGGTTCAAATTCCATGCCATCCGTCAGGCGAACCTGATTTTTGGCCGCCAGTTCATTGATTTCGTTGATCAGTTTGACCTGACCATTCTGTTTGTCTGACAGATAGCCCACTTCAAAATCCTTGAGCTTTTCCATCGCAATATCAAACTTTTCGGTATCACTCTTCTTCCGCTTCACCTCTGTTTTGAGGCGATCAACATCCGAACCCAGGGTTGCCAGTTTGCGGTCAGCTTCGACCATCTGACTATAAACTGGTCCCAGATGGTTGATATGGAAATAGATAACGCCACCACCAATCACGAAAACCAGGAGCAGGCCCAAAACTTCTTGAAATCGAAAATAGGAAGTTTGCGCCACACCTAATCGGCTTTTAACAAATAAATTTTTCCAGAATTTCTGCATGGCGATTACAGTCCTTTACCTCGGGTTCGTGAAGTTGACCTGGAGTTGGTTGCTGGCCGGTCAGTCAAGGCTGCATTTTCAGGAGTCGGAGGCTTGTGGGCTGGAGCACTCAAATGCTCCGCCGTGGGATCATAGGTACCGGCCAGGATCAACTCGGTCTCGTTAAGCGTTCCACCTCGCTCATTTTTTTCAGCCGGGCCCTGAGATTGAGGCTCAAAGAAAAAGACCTTGCGTTGATTGACATCATATAAATATTTGGTCAACTCTTCCGGCTTTTGCGATCTGACAACCAGTTCCACTGGCACCTTTACCGACATCTCTTTAGATTCTTCACGTTTGTCTTTCAACTCAAACTTGACGCCGACGATTCGTACGTCACGCGGGGTCTCACGCTCAAGTTGGGTAAACAACCGGGACCACGAAAAGCTACGTTGCTTTGTCAGGTATAACACTGAGCGCATGGTTTGTTGTTGTTGAGGTGACAAGGTCACACCTGAGGTTTGGGCATTCTCTTTTTTCAGCTTTTCAAGTGCCTCAGTTTTGGTCAGGATTTGCACCTGACGCTCTGCCAGAGAAGTCTGGGCCTGACGGTAAAAACGGATTTCCTGAACGACAACCACCAGCAGGAAGGCAACCCCAATCAGCCAGCCAAGCCAAAACAGGCGGCGGTTCCGAAATGGATTCCGAGAAAGATTGATGGCCACGCCTTCAAAGAGTGGGGAATGGGATACGCTATTTGATTTCACAAGTCTTTCAGAAGTATGTGACAACGGGTGACGGAACGAAACTGGCTTCAACCAATTGAAGTCATCACCCAGGTTTGGTTGATATGATAATGAGCGAAATGGTCAATGATGAATAACGAAGCGTCTATCTATCTTGCGTACAGATAGTTAGTCATTCCTTCATTCTTCATTCTTCATTCTGCTATTGACTGATGAAGGTTCGAACGCCGGTCAAAGGGTAAAGTTTCTTTTTCTGATTGTCGAGACAATGATGGCAGGTAATTCGATTTTGGGGAGGGGAACAAGCCAGTAACAGGGAAAAATTGGGAACGACTCACTTGTGGGCACTCGCAACTCGGGCCGCATCTATCAACCGGCAATCCACCGGGTTGGGTTATGGGGTATGCACCAGATTTGATGAATATCCACAAATCCGGTTTCGGCCAGTTTGTTTGGCGTGATAGAGGGCAATGTCAGCATTGTCAATCAGCATGGTCGGGGTTGATCCATCTGCCGGATAGCTGGCCACGCCAATACTGATGGTGATGTGCGACTTCACACTTGAATCGTGTACTGAGCCTGTGAACGGCTGTCGTTCAATGAGCTGCCGAATCCTTTCAGCCGCTTCCAGGCCACGGATTTTGTTTGTTTCCGGCAGGAGTGCAATAAACTCCTCACCTCCATATCGGCCAGCCACATCCGAATCCCGCAACGTTTGGCGAATCACCAGACTGACTTCGGCCAGTACCTGGCTCCCCACCAGATGTCCGTAGGAATCATTGACCTTCTTAAAAAAATCAATATCGAGCATCAACACACAGAACTCATGATTGTGACGCATGGAGCGGGCTAACTCACGGTCGAGTTCGATGCAAAAACTTTTGCGCGTCAGTAATCCGGTCAGATCATCGTGCATGATCAGTTCATGAATCCGGCGGTGATATTCCTCATCTAAATCATCGAGCATGGCAAATTTGAGAATATGCCGCCCAATCGAAAACTTATCGCCGTCATTGAGTAATATTTCTTTGTGTCGTTCGAGCAGCACCCCGTTCAAAATCGTACCATTGGTGCTCCCAAGGTCCATCAGCCAGAACTGACGTTGCCCGGATGGGTCTTCAATGCTCCGAATCTGAGCGTGTGACCGTGAAGCTTCATCATCCCCATCAAGCTGAATTGCGACATCTGACCCGCGCCCAATCACGGTCATCGTTTTTTCCAGCCGCATGGCCAGTCCCAATTTATCTCCACGCAGAAATACAACGCAGGGAAAGAGTGCACGATGCAACCCAATCTGGCGAATATCGAGTTTTTGAGTACGTGTCAGATATTTCACGGTGATCTCAAAAAATCCCTTTCACAAGTCTGGCAATCTTTCTGGAAATAAATTGAATACAAGAAGTTGAGGAAATTCAACGTGGATAGAGAATTCAGTTTGGAACCTTGAAATGAAACCAGCGCACACCAGCATAAATTCGGAATCAGGAACTTGCAAGTGACACACCGAAGAATGAAGAATGAAGAATTGAGAATGAAGAACCTTTTGATTCTTGGTTCTTGGTCCTTAGGGAGCGTTAAAAAATAAGTTCCTGGGAGCACGGTCACCCTTTTAGGTCC
>CAZXCE010000288.1:0-10223 GCA_964639175.1 uncultured Clostridia bacterium | reverse complement strand
GGGCTTGTTTCCGTCGCCATTCTTTCATTTCGGTTGTGCTATTTCTTTTTTTCATACCCCTCATTCTAACCAGATTGTGGGGTTAAGCAAATTATGCAACGCTCTATAAGTTCTTTTACCACAGACAGATACTATGGACACATCTTCAAATTCTCTTCGCAGTTTGAGAGGTCCTTATCCTCTTGTTTTTAAAGTATTCTGCCTGGTTTTACGGGCGGAAGTATTCCTCAATCAAAGATCGTTGAAAGGTTTATTTCAACCGGAAAGCCAGCCACCGAAGTAAGTTTGGTGGCTGCCGTATACGTTTCCTGGACTTCGTATTTCCCAGCCTTTGGCTGCTGGTAAGCCAGGATTTTCTCATCCGTCAAATCAACAATCCATACTTCGGGAATTTCAGCCTGGGCATACAATGGCAATTTGGTGTCACGGTCATAACTGAGTGAAAGGTCTGAGACTTCGATGACCAGCAGTACTTCCTTGGCTCGTGGATGTTGCTCGGCATAGAAGTCATCTTTGAACTGAAGAATTGAAAGATCAGGTTGGGGTTCGGTAAACGAATCCAGTTGAATTGGATCCTGGACACCAATAATCACTTTTCCAAGCAGTTGCCTCGAAAGCAGGGCATTAAACCGTTTGACACAGGCGGCATGCTGACTTCCAAAGGGGCTCATTGAAATGACCACACCCGTAATCAGTTCGGTTCGGTCATCTTCAGTCAAGATTCCAGTTTCAACCATCCGGTGGAAATCCTGAACTGAAAACCACCTTTTTGTGGGATGTGTTGACATATAAACCACCTTTCTGGGGCTGAAAAACCAGGGCTTGGAGCTGGGCTGGGGCTTTTCGAAAAATCAGGTTTTTCAACCCTCAGCCCTCAGCCCTTAGCCCTTAACCCTGAGCTCAAAATGGTATTATCCGCTCACACCTTTGGCCATAACTGGGATTTTTGCTAATTTCTCAGCCGCTTCTATCTGCATGCGGGCAAAGCCTTCAGGGTCTTTTCGCCAGGTTTCAGCCAGGTTTCGTTTTTTAGCCACATCTTCATCCGTGATGTATTTTCCAAACGAACGCAGTCCCGCCAGTTGATAGCCGTGTTTTTTAAACAGGCGATAGATTTCTTTGACTCGATCAATGGTGATGTTGCGACCCAGCGTGTAGTCCTCAAATCGCCCTTCCATGGCCAAAAGGGAAGTTTCCGCCAGACAGGCATAGGCGGTTTTCGGCGGAAGCCCGATGTTATAGCCAAAATCAATGTTGCCTGGGATCAAGACTTCACCACTTTCGATGACCAGCACATCTGGCCTGAGGGCGCCTTCCCGTTTGTTGATATCGGGTGGGCGGGCAACGTCACAAATGACGGCGCCGGGCTTACATTTTGTAATATCCACAATTCGCTGCCCAAAGGCTGAAGTTGCTGTCACGATCAAATCACATTCTGGAAGGAGTTCATCTGGGCGCGTGGCAATCGCCACTTTGGCTTCCGGGGTTTCTTCCTGAATCGAGCGTTTTAAGTCAATCAGGCGCTCGGGTTCGATAGAGACCAGCACCACATCATGAATTGCCTGGGCCAGGAGCCGTGAACACACCGAACCAATTGAACCGGTGGCACCAATAATCATGGCTTTTCCACGAGTCAGGTCTTTGACGCCCATTTTAATGACGGCTTGTTTGGCAGCTTCGAGCGTGGCCGCAACGGTCAGACTGTTGCCACTGGTAATGGCAATATCGGCTTCGTGGGCCACCGTCATTCCCGCATCCCCGACCACGCTGGTAAACGCTCCTAACCCCATAATGCGCGCACCCAGCCGTTCGGCCATGCGGGCCGCCCGGTTGAGTTGCTTGTAGGTAAATCGCGGATCCATACGCATCATCTGGCGCGGCGTCGCTGACAGCGTAATCAAATATCCTTCAATCCGCTGGCCAGTGGTTGGTGAGACACCCCCTGTGATCCGGGAGATGTACATCGGAGGCATATAGGCCGCTAATTTTTCAACCAGTGAATTCGGAAAGAGTCTGGTCCATTGAAAGGTTGGGTGAGCGTGGATAAAACTGATGTCGAGTGGATGAATCACAAATGCAAACCGGTTGATCCCGGCTTCATCTGGCTGAAGGTACTGGATTGAAGGCGTCCATTGAATTTCAGCCAGCAAATCCAGATAGGTATTTTCATCCAACGGGGAGTCTTTTTTGGTGCGCAACGAAGCCAGCACCGCTTCAAGTGTCGCTGCCGACCAGCAGCCCAATGCGTCATTTTTTGAGAGCGATGGCATCAGGGTCACGACAATTGAAACGCCACGTTCGCGTAACTCCTCGATTTGTTGCGGCGAGGCGTTTTCAACCACTACGGTTTTGCGTTTCAAGGTCTTTGGGGCATAGCGCAGGATGGCACCGATATCACCAGCAATGACTTCGGCCCAGTCAAAAATTTGGGTTGTCCGTCTGGCATGTGGTTCGCCTGGGGAAGGTTGAAGCCGGCGAAATGGCGCATCCTTTAATTGATCCAATGTGGTGGGCGCGGCCTGTTCCAGGGTGTATTTGGCGCCGACTCCGGGGAGGGCCGGAAGATTAAAAAACATAATTGGATCGCCATAGCGAAGTTCAGATCCATTTCGCCCTAACGCATGAGCCAGCCCGGTGTGGTTTAATCCTGGAAACATCAAAATTCGCTTGTAACTGAAAATCCCCGGTTGTGCCCGGTTCGCCAGGATGACGCCCCATCGTTCCAACCCAGAGCGAACGCCGTGACCATCAACGACTGGGGTGTGTGTGGCGGCTTTGGCCAGCACCGCACCTTTGGAATGCGGTCGGCGAGCCGAGCCAAGTTCCAGGATCGCCGGCATGCCTTCGAGCGCGATGGCATCAACTTTCCCATCAAACTGGGAGATCAATTCCTGGACTTTCTCGGGGTCACCTTCCGAACCGATGCGTTCGATGGTGATGGTTTCACCAAGAAATTCAATGGTTTCCTGGCGATGTTCCTGATTGGTATGGATGACGAGAATCTTTTTCATGGCAGTTTTTTCGCTTTTCAACTCAAGAGGTGAAGACGTGCGGTTCAAACATTCCAGGTCTGGGGCAACCGATTTTTTCACTTGACCATGCAGGAAACAATTTTCAGGCCACAAATCAGCAAGTCTGTGAGTTTCTGGGAGAAAATCAGTTGAATCAGGCGTCCGTTTTCCAACCGGGAATCAATTTTCTGGCTGGTGAATCAAACTGCTGGCTTCACTCTCTGGTGGTTTGTTCCCAGTCGAGTCGCTTTTTCATTTTCCGAAAAACCAATCCATATATGTCATTTTCAACATCTGGAAGTTAGACTTCCTTTGACGTGAATTGTGGGTGTACAGTGGTGTGCTGACTATCTGAAAGTTGAATTTCTACAGCACTTTGGAATAACCTCTATCATGAACGTCAATCGGATTGCCTTTGACTTGCATTGCGGTGTTGTACTGGACTGGTTCAAACACTGGCCAGATTGGCGACTCCGTGTTTTTTCCATCTATCTTTGTGACTCGAACTGGTATGTGACAGATCAAATGAAAGACAGATCGGCAATCGAATTACCTGAATTCTTTATGTCTGAATTTTTGTCTTTCAGTTCATCGCTCGGGGAATGACTGGTCATGTCACCGGTGAAGATACCCGAGGTTGAGGAATTTTTCCCACTGCCTCTCGTGTGATTTCGATTTTCCTGATTCCGGAATAAAGATGAAATTTTTAAACCTGGACGATTTAGAGCAATCATCAACGGTTGCCAATTCACTGATGAATCGTGAACGAAATGTCGCGGGCACCAATAGCTATCACAAAGACCTGCGGTTTGATGTGCTCAATTTCATCACCACCGGGCTCTCTCGGAAGTCAACGATGTCGTGGCTTGATCTGTGTTGTGGGACGGGAAAAGCGCTGCTGCAATCAGCTCAGAAATTGAATGAAGCCGGGTTGGCTGAAAAAGTAAGCCTGGTGGGTGTTGATCTGGTGGATGGATTTTTCCCCAAACCGGAATCCTTTTATTTTCTGGAGTTGGTTCCGGCTTCGGTGTCGAATTGGACCCCGGATCGGCAGTTTGACCTGATTACCTGTGTGCATGGATTGCACTACATTGGGGATAAACTGGATGTTGTGAGTCGGGTGGCGTCATGGTTGACCACGGACGGGATATTTCTCGCCAACCTGGACCTCAACAATATCAAGCTGGGCCAGCCAGGGGCATCAAATCGGTACCTGATCTCATTGCTCACAAACAAGGGATTGCACTATGATGCCCGGCGAAAAATCCTGACCTGTAACGGCCACAAACATATTCGCTTTGAACTGATGTTTCTCGGAGCTGATGATCAGGCCGGGCCAAACTACACCGGGCAACCGGCGGTCAATTCCTGTTACCGGTCAATATAGCTTCTTTTGAGGTTGGCAAACGAAGAAAAGCCAGCTCAGGTGGGTGCCGTCAAGCGCTTCATCAGCCTGGGTTGTGTAATGGATTTGCTGATTTCTTCACTCCAGACGAACCCGAAACCTGTCAGCCAGCCTGACGGTGATTTCCGGTTGGTTCAGGCCTGTCTGAAGTGCCTTGTTTTCAATCAGTTTTTTTCTCTTTGAGGTGTCAATGCTTACACGATCTCGTTTCCGTTCCTTCTTCATTGTCGGAGTTATCTGCTCCTGCTTGATTGGCATGAAGGTTTCAAGTCACAGTTTTGAAAATCCAAATCAACTCTCCGCTGCTGAATCTGGATACCGGGTTCCGGCAGTCACGGCTCCGGCGCCTTCCAGCCGAAAAGCGACGATTCTGGTTACGACGACCAGTGATACCGGGCCTGGGTCACTGCGCAATGCCATTGAGACGGCGATGACCACTGGTGGGAACAACACGATTGCGTTCAATATTCCAGGGTTTAGCAATGGGCCCTTTGTGATTAAGCTCAATTCAGCTCTGCCACCGCTGCCGATTGGAACTGTGATTGATGGCTCAACCCAGGCCGAAAATGCCGGAACTGACCCGAACCCAAATGGACCGGACATTTTTCTCGATGCCACCAGTTCCGGGATTGCCACCGCCATTACGATTTCTACCCGTCAATGTGTGATCCGGGGAATCGGAATTTTTGGGGCCAGTAACACTGCGATTCTGATTACCGGTTCCTTTGCCACCGAAAATCGGGTTGAAGGCTGTTATATCGGGACAAATAAAGATGCGACAGATCAGGCGACCAGGGGAAACAATATCGGAATCCTCCTGGCCAATAACACAACCAGTAACGTCATTGGCGGGACCACCTCCGCCGCGCGCAATATTATCTCCGGCAATACCAGCCATGGAATTGTCCTGGATGGTGCGTTTACTCGATCCAATCAGGTGCTCAACAATGTGATTGGCTTGAACCGGCAATTAACCGAGGCCATTGGCAATGGTACCAACGGCATCGTCATCCAAAACGGTGCCTCCAGCAATCAGATTGGTGGAGTGGTGAACTCGGTTGCTGCCGGGAATTACATTGGCGGAAATAATTCACACGGTGTGGTGCTCACCGGTGCCAGTACGGGGTTCAATATGGTGCAGGCCAATGTGATCGGCACCAATGACAGCCGCGCCAGCTTAGGAAATGGCGGAGATGGGATCCGTCTTGTGAGTGGGGCGCTGCGCAATGTGATTGGCGGTACCGCCGGCAGCACAGCCAATATCATTGCCTTTAGTGGCGGGAGCGGCGTCAAAATCGGTGTTGATAAGAGCGATGTCAACACCCAGCGCAATACTGTTTCCCAAAATCGGATTTTTGGAAATAAAGGATTGCGCATTGATTTGGGAGATAGTGGGGAAACTCAAAATGATGCCGCTGATAGCGATACCGGTCCCAATAGTTTGATCAATAAACCAGTGGTCACCACTGTCGCCAATGTGGATGGGGAACTGGTGATTCAGGGAACTTATGATGATGCCGAAGCCCAGGGCAATATCGAAGTGTTTGCGAATTTCCCCGAAATCACTGACCCGAAAACCGCGCCGAACCAGCAGTTCCTGGCCACCAAAGCCGTTGGCTCGACCTTTATGGTGACGGTGCCGCTCCCCGCCGGACGGTTTACCGTCTCGGCTACGTTTACCGACAACCTGGGCAACACGTCTGAATTTTCCAACGAAGTTGAATATAAATTTGGCCCGCCTGACCTGATCGTTGAAGGGTTAAGCGTTACACCGGCAGCAACGCCACCCGGTGGTGTGGTCCAGGTCAGCTTTGTTATTGCCAATCAAGGCTTTTTACAGGCTCAGGGTTCAACCGCGCTGGTTGTCTATTCAACCAACAATGTGATTGACACCTCTGATTTCGAGTTGATGCCAGTCAACATCCCGCCGATTCCTGCTCAGGGCAAAACCAATGCCATAAAGGTTGAAGTAAGTGTGCCGGCCCTGCCAATTTCCGGAAATGTCTTTCTCGGGGTGATTGCTGATGTCCAACGAGTTGTCACTGAAAGTAATGAAACCAACAATACAGCGTCTGCACCGGTGACGGTCACCCCAATTGAAACACCGAAACTTGACCTCTCGGTGAGCAGCCTCACCGTATCGCAGCCCGGAGGTGCCACCGGAACCCCTCTTTCAGTTTCGTTTGTCGTTGCCAATAGTGGACCGGCGGTGGCCACTCCAACGGCCAGTCAACTTTATTTTTCGACTGATTCAACCATTACTCCGACTGACACTCTGGTCGGCACGCTCAATACACCCGCGATTGAATCATCAGCGTCGGTCACCGTCACCGGAACCGTGACCGTTCCAGAAGCCTTACCCGCCGGCAATTATTTTTTAGGGGTGATGGTTGATGCCAATCGGCAACTGAACGAAACCAGTGAAACCAATAATACAGCGGCAGTACGGTTTACTGTCGGCGGGCTGGCCGACCTCACCGTGCCTGAGATGACGGTAACCCCGACGCTGGTCTCAGTTGGTGATGAAGTGACCGTTTCGGCTACGTTGCAAAACCAGGGGATGTTGGCCACCCCAGCCTCTCGATACGTGCTGGTTGTATCGGCTGACGCCACCATTGGCGATGAGGCAGATGCGATCTTGCTGACTCAGGAGGTGGCTTCGATTCCGTCAAATCAGACCGTTCAGGTAAGTGCTCAAGTTCGGATTCCAGCGGCACCAGCCGGTTCGGGAACCCTCTTTCTGGGGCTGGTTGCTGATTCTGAGAATGCAGTTGAGGAATCAAGCGAAACCAACAACACCGCCAGCGCCCAGCTCTCGCTCAAAGACAGCACACCCCCAATGGTCAGGATTCTCAAGCCAAATGGTGGAGAGGCCATTGCTGCCGGACGAACTTTCGAGATGATTGAATGGGCCGCGAGTGACAATCTGGCGGTGGTGTCGCAAGAAATCAGGCTTTCAACCAATGGCGGCACTTCGTTTCCAATCGTGATTTTAACCGGGTTGTCATCTGAGGTGCGAAGCCTGGCCTGGGACGTTCCGGCTGATCTCAATACCACCATGGCTCGGATCCAGGTTGTGATTCAAGATGCTGAAGGCAACGAAGGGCAGGGTGTCAGTTTGGCGGACTTCACGGTTGCTCGCCCGCCGGTCATTGTTTCGCCGCCAAAACTCAAAAAAACCGGGAAGCTGGTCTTTCAAGCCACCAATGCCAATATTCTGGCTGGCGCTCAACTGCTGGTCACTGTGGCTGAAACCACTGAAACCTTTGATCTTTCGGTGAGTTCGAAAACCGTACTCGTCAAACCAACCACCCGGAGTGTTCCTGGGGATCGGCCCTTGAGCCAGGTTCTAACCAGGGGGACAACGGCCACCCTTCGCATTCGAAATCCAAATGGGGTGATGTCAACGCCGTTGACCTTTACCGTTCAGTAATCGCCAGATACGGGGCATTCAGAGGGAGTTTTCCATCTGAATGCCCCCTAAGTACCTTGTCAAAAGTTTCCTGAGATATTGAGTTTGGTAAGTGCTTGATTTTCTTCCGTGTTTTCCGTGTTTTCCGTGGTTAAAATGTCTGGAAATTTTCGGTAAGGTACTTATCTGGTTGTCGCCCTTTTTCTCCACCAATCAGATTTTCTCTCAATTTTGCCAGAGTAAAAGATTGTGAGCATGGGAACCCAAATATTTCGCGTTTTGTGGCAGGTCGGAATATTGAGTTTGTAAGGAGTTTCCATATGTCCCCACAGTTGAGAGAGAGTCAAAAAATGAAGCATTTTGTAAGAATTTTTATCTGCCTGGGTTTCATTGTTTTATTTTGTACAAATAGCTGGGCAATGCAAAAAAGGGAATGGCAATCCGTTTTTGGCGTGAACCACCAGTCGGCTACGGGCTCAGAACCTAAAAGTGAATCATCCGGAAAAAATGCCTTCCAAAAGCCGATTTTTCTTCCAGGCACTGGATCCGCAACGACGATCTTAACTGTTGATTATAATCAGGATGGAGTGACCGATCTTATTGAAAAAGCAGGGAATGTCATTACAATTCACCTGGCAAACAGCGATAGCTCTTTTTCAGACAATAAGGTTTATCAGTTAAACCTGGAGGAAGTTTTCCCAGCCAATGAAAGTCTTCCATTACTGGCAGCGGCTGATTTGGACGACAATCATCAAACTCTTGAACTGATACTTCCTGTACCTGGTTCTTTCGTCGTGATATTCAATTTAGGGTTTAAGGAAGATACCGGTTATGTTTTTACCCTGCGTCCAAATTCTTCAATTCCTTCTCCTACTTCTATTGAAACAACTGATTTTGATAATGATGGCGCCATTGATATTGTATTGACGGATGATACGGCCAACCTGGTATTGGTGGTGTTCAATAATGGAACTGGTATATTTGGAAGGGGCATGGTCTTTGAGACTGGGCTGAAACCAAAAAAGGTGGCCATTGATGATCTCAATGCAGATGGAATGAAAGATCTGGTGATTGCCAATGTGGGGAGTAATTCCATTAATATTGTATTGGGAAGTGGCGCAACTTCAACCGTCCAATCAATTTCCCTTCCGATGTCACCAGATACCGTTCTTGTCAACGATTTGAATGGCGACCACAACCTGGAT
Source organism: uncultured Clostridia bacterium (assembly GCA_964639175.1). Taxonomy (GTDB): domain Bacteria; phylum Acidobacteriota; class Blastocatellia; order Chloracidobacteriales; family Chloracidobacteriaceae; genus JACQXX01. The sequence continues at coordinate 1,190 of CAZXCE010000288.1, read as the reverse complement.
GTGATGGTTGCCTCAGAAGGTCCTCTCGGCAAATTTGGAATTTTATTTGGTGATGGAACTGGCGAATTTAACCTGGTCCTCAGTTCAGTTAATCTGCCACCTGTCAGCGGGGCCGTCATTGCGAATTTTGTCGGCGACCAAAAGCCAGAGATTGTCTTTACCCATCCCGAGAGTAAAAAATTGACGCTGGTTACTTTTTCAGAGTCCGGAATGGAGGCGTCAAGTCTTCAGTTTGAAGGCGTTAAGTCGCCAATTTCATTGAAAACAAATGATTTGAATCAGGATGGGCTGCCGGATTTAATTCTGTCAACCACGAATAAGAAGAAATCAATTGTGATCCTGCTCAATGCTGGTACGTCAAAAGGCGAGTAACGGCAATTCTTGCTTTGGAAATTGAGAGAGAGTCAAGCGTTCCGCCTTCAGGCGGGTTTCGTACCCCGAATGTGGTCTAACCGGATGCTGGGGCCGCATCAAGGTGGAACTCTTGCCTTTCTTTTCAGGTCCAAACTGAAAAATTGTTGTGATGTATTTTTAGAACTCATATCAGATCCCACCCACTATTGTCGGTCTCAACTCCATCAAAAAGGATAGTTTGAAAACGCGCTGGTGTTACAATTGGAATGGAAGCCACCGTATTTCTTGGCCCCTCCTTGCCTGAAAAAAAGAGGTTCGGGGATCAGTAAATTACTCCTTTGCTCCGGGAAAAGAGCCGGATACTCCTGTTCAATATTTATAAAACAATATTTTATATGGATTAGCTTGTTGCTGATGTGGGATGGGGTTTGTTTTTGAGTAGGCCCTGTCTGAATGTAATGAAGCAGCCGGTACCCAGGGTTTGAAGAAATATGTGTGGTTCCTTGAGTTAAACTCAAAATGATTTGTAACAGTTTCGTGCGCTTCCTGCTGAACCCATATGCTCTTACAAAAAAAAGCAATTTCTTTCCAGAAAAGATTCTCCCATCAGTTGCGTCGAAAGTCAGCGCTCATCGGGTGTTTTTTATGCCTTGCCTTCGGCCTGACCGGCTTGCCCAAAACTGTCTGGTCACAGTTTTTCCCGCAGCCAACCCACTCCCAACGGGCACGGCCCAACATTATTTTAATTCTCACCGATGACCAGGATGCCTTTAGTTTTGAACTTAGGGAGCGTTAAAAAACAAGTTCCCGTTATGTTCCAGAACTTCTTTTATATT
>CAZXCE010000287.1:0-10257 GCA_964639175.1 uncultured Clostridia bacterium | reverse complement strand
ATGGTAGGAGCGATGCGCAAGACGGTGACGCCGGGCGGTATTGTGCCGCAAGGGCTGTTTTGCGGGAAGACAATCCCGTAAGCTTCATTTTGGAAGATCGAGCCGACGAGCTGGACTTTTCCTTTGCCTTCGTGGGCGGCGTAGTACAGCAAAATTGGAGCATCGTACACCACGGCATCGGCTTTCTTGTCCGCCAGCGTTTTAAAGCAGTCATTGACGTTTGGGAATTCGAGCGCCTGAATTTTGCGGTTTTTCAAAAACATGGCGGATGTGCTGCCGGCAACCGTCGCCACGCGTTTTCCAGGCAGATCGTCAGGGCCCGAAATGCTGCTTTTCAAATTCTGAACCGTCTGTGAGGCTGTCAGATTGGCCGTAAAGTAGACCAGGAAAATGATGCTTATGTACATCGTCAGGAGCGCTGTGACCCGTCCGACAGCGCTTTTGGGCATTTCATCCGCCTGCGCACCCAGGGTGGCTGCCGACCACCACAGCGCTTTCAAGATTCCTGGAAAGTACCCCGGTGAAACCATCCCGTCAGGATGCCGCCGCTCAACCAGCCACACGATATGACCGAGAAAAACAATCAGCAACGCCAGGACACCGAGAATTTTTAAAAGCGCCACTGATACCCACGAGGCAAGCGTGTCTTTCAACGAAAACTGAGCGGTGGTTCCCACTGGAACCAGAATCTGTAACCCTGAGTCAAAAACCGGGTAGGAAAAATCAAAATCCTGCTCGCGCTGGGCGGTGATTGACACGGCTGCAATTCCCAGGTCGGCTTCTCCGGCTTTGACGGTTTTGAGCAGGTCCGTCACCGTCGGCTTCATGATCAATTCGGTTTTGATGTCCATTTCATCCCCAATCGCTTTCCATAAATCAATGCTGAAGCCGGAAACGGGATTGGTATCTGAAATAACAAATGGTGCGACTGGTTTGGTGACAACCCGAAAGGTGGCTGGTTTGGGTGTCTCTTTGGCTGGTTGGGTCTGGGAAAAGATCGGGATGTTGAATGCCAGCACCCAAAAAAAGAATAAACTCCATTTCACAAGCATCACGAGCAGTCGAAAGTGGGTGTTCATGCCCTGGTTTGGCGCATTTTTTCCAATGCTGCTTTGATGAAACCTTTCAGCTCGGTGTGATCAATGCACCGTTCTCCTTATTTGAAGATTGAATACTTTCATTGAAGCTTTTACGGGTATTTGGGCGGATGGTCAACTGGATAATCATTCACTGGAAAACTGGTGCTCGAACCGCTCCAATGTCACCCTCCACCCGTTCACCTTTGCATCGGATTGGAGGAAAGTGGTAAAAGCCAGGTTCCTCCAATATTTCCCAAAGGTGAACTCTTCATGCTGCATACTGAAACCGTTCTCATTCTTGATTTTGGTTCGCAATACACCCAGTTGATTGGTCGGCGGGTGCGCGAACTCAACATTTACTGCGAAATCCTTCCGTTTCATACCTCACTTGAAGCCATCCAGGCCAAAAATCCACGTGCCATCATCCTCTCCGGCGGTCCGTCATCGGTCTATGGCGTTGGTGCGCCACATTGCAGCCCGGACCTGCTGAATCTGGGTGTTCCAGTGCTGGGCATTTGTTATGGCATGCAGATTCTGGCCTATTTTCTGGATGGCAAAGTTGAATCTTCGAACCGGCGCGAATTTGGCGCGGCTGACATCCAGGTTGAAACCGAAAGCCGACTCTTTGCCGGGTTGCCCCGCCAGTTCCCAGTCTGGATGAGCCACGGCGACCACGTCACGGCAGCGCCGTCAGGTTTTACCGTTTCCGCCACCAGTTCCAACGCATTGGGGGCAATAGAGGACCCAAGCCGTGGCCTGTATGCCATCCAGTTTCACCCGGAAGTTGTCCACACACCTCACGGAAAAGACATTTTGCGGAATTTTCTGGTGGAGATTGCCGGTATCAATCCGAACTGGACCATGCGTGGCTTTATCGAGCAGGCCGTTGAAGCCATCCGCGAGCAGGTCGGTGATGGTCACGCCGTCTGTGGTCTGTCAGGTGGCGTAGACTCAACCGTGGCCGCCGTCCTGGTTTCGAAAGCGATTGGTCACCGGTTGACCTGCCTGTTTGTTGACAATGGTGTGCTGCGCTTAAACGAATATGAGGATGTCCTGGAAACTTTCCGGACGGGGCTCCACCTCAACGTGCGTGGCATCCCAGCCAGTGATCGGTTTTTGTCAGCCCTGGCCGGTGTTTCCGACCCGGAACGGAAGCGAAAAATCATTGGCCGCGAATTTATCGAAGTCTTCCAGGATGAAGCCCAGAAGCTTGGCAAAATTGATTTTCTGGTTCAGGGAACGCTCTATCCCGATGTGATTGAATCAGTTTCGGTGAAAGGTCCTTCTGCGGTGATCAAAAGCCATCACAACGTTGGTGGCCTGCCTGACACGCTGCATTTAAAGCTGGTGGAACCGCTCCGGGAGTTGTTTAAAGACGAAGTTCGGGCGCTTGGAAGAGAACTCGGGATTCCCGAAATTTTCATCACCCGCCAGCCCTTTCCTGGGCCAGGGCTCGCGGTCCGCATTTTGGGCGAAGTCACTCTCGACCGTGTTTTTCTGCTCCAGAAAGCTGATCGGATTGTGGAACAGGAAATCCGTCAGGCCGGGTTGTATGAATCAATCTGGCAGGCATTCGCCGTGTTGTTGCCGGTTCAGAGCGTCGGCGTGATGGGTGACGAACGAACCTATGAATACACGGTTGCAATTCGGGCAGTGGAGAGTCAGGATGGGATGACGGCAGATTGGGTCCGACTGCCCTATGATGTGCTGCACCGGATTTCCAGCCGGATTGTCTCTGAAGTTCGCGGCATCAATCGAGTTGTGTACGATATTTCCTCAAAACCGCCAGCCACGATTGAGTGGGAATAATTTTTGGAGTGCGCCGACTTGTCGGCGCTTTTGCCCATTTTTTATGCACACACTGAAGTCTGTTTTCCATCTTGAGCATGCTCGTTTCCTGGTCCCATTCACTCTGGTCATTCTGTCACTCTGTCACTCTGTCATTTTGTCACAGGTGTGTCTGGCTGAAACCTGGAAGCCGTTTGGGATTGCCAGCAGCAGTGTTGAAAACTTCAGCGTGTACAACGGCGAATTGATTGCCATTGGTGGATTTAGCTCAATTGATGGAACACGGGTCAACCGGATTGCCCGCTATGACGGCACCCGCTGGAACTCGATGGCCGGCGGAATTGACGGTCCCGCCGAAGCGCTGGCCGTGTATCAGGGTGATTTGTATGCCGGAGGCGTTTTTTTGCGGGCTGGCGATCAAAACGTGTTTTATATCGCCCGCTGGAATGGTTCGACCTGGTCAGCCGTGGCCGAAGGCACCAACAGCGCGGTGCGAACGTTGATTTCATACACGCCACCGGGTGGGCCTCCGGTGTTGATTGCCGGAGGCGAGTTTTCGCGGGCTGGTTCAGTTGATGTCAAATTCATTGCCCAGTGGAATAATTCATTCTGGCGTCCGCTGGGTACCGGGCTGGATGGAAAAGTGTTTGCGCTCGGAGTCTTTCGCGGCGAGTTGATTGCCGCCGGGAAATTTACCGTGGCCGGTGGGGTGGCGGCATCAAATATTGCCCGCTGGAATGGCAGCGCCTGGTCTCCGTTAGGCAATGGCCTGGATGATGCGGTCTATGGGCTGACGGAATACAACGGCGAACTCTATGCCGCGGGCGATTTTCAAACTGCAGGCCACAGCCCGGCCCGTTCCATTGCCCGGTGGAATGGCCAGCGCTGGTCACCAGTCGGGGCCGGGTTGACTGACAAAGGCCGATGTTTGACCGTGTTTGAGGGAAAGCTTGTTTGTGGCGGGAATTTTCGGGGCATCGGCGACCAGTACCTCCGGCGAGTTGCCGCCTGGGATGGGGAAACCTGGACGCCGCTTGGACGCGGATTGAACAACTGGGTTGAAGGCTTAATGGTCTGGAATAACCATCTGGTGGCTGGCGGCTGGTTTAACCAGTCACGCGAAGGCGGCCCGGTGGGGCTGGCGGTTTTGAGTTCAGAATCGCCACCTGTTCCAGGACAATGGGGCGAAACTGATACTTCGACACCGGACAAAATCATCTGGCCTGACACGCCCTATCGGTATGAAGATCAGGTGATTCAATGGGTTGGGGCTCACAACCCACGCGCTCAGTGGATGAAACTCGGGTGTGAAAACCCACGGAACTGGGATTTTCTCCGGCACCCGATGGGCAAGCCTCCAGATACCACTTATTTGATCTGGCGCTATGACCGACCGCTCCCTGAAGGCACCAGGTTATTGATTGAAGGTGATTTCCCCCATGCCCGGTTTTTCAGTATCGGGGTGAATTCTCCGTCTGATACCAGCTTCCCGGTGATTGGTGATGGGCGGGGAATCCAGGATGTGGTGATTGTGGATGAAGACATCATTCCGGATCCTGGTCATTTCAATCCCTTTGTGCCGGGTGCCTATCGTCAGACCCCAAAGCGCCACTACCACGTCACCGTTGAATTGCAAACCGGGTTGCCTGAAACGCTCAATCGGGATGCGGTTATTCCACCCTATCGCGACTCTGGCAATCTGCGGTTTGGTGGTCCGTATTCAATCAATGAAAGTGGTGTTTCCGGGCCATATCTGTGGGTTCGCATTGTCCAGCCTGACCGCTATGACCCGTTTGGTGGTGTTGAGCCGCCGGTGATTCGGATTCAGTTTCCAGGCGAAGACCCGGTGCTGGCGCCAGTTTCGCGGTTGATGGCGGTTGATGAAGGTGTTTTTCTGCCGCGTTATTCGCTCCAGGAAAATCCGGCCCAGGCGGATGGTTTTTCACGCCAGGAACTCGAAGCTCGTGCCCAACAGGAACAACGAGCCCGGCTGGAACTCACCCAGGCCGGACCTGTTGGCCGTTCAAGCCAGGAAATTCATCGGATTTTTTCAGAAGGTCAAACCGTCAGGCTGTTTAAAGTCTTTCAGCGACCTTACTACCTGGGCTGGCTGTCCCGGTACGGAGATGAACCGTGGGCCTGCACCGCCTGGCCAAACGAATATTTGGGTCTCTATCGCCTGGGTCCCTATCAAGCCGCACCGTTTAATTCCGAGAGTGTCAGCGGTGCCAATGTGTGTGCTTCATCGTTGATGACGTCCGTCAATTTAAAAAGCCTGGATGAAGTGGTGGTGATTGAAGGAAAAGCCCCAACTTCGCCTCAAACACTGTCAGGGAACAAGCTTCTGCGGGCCGGAACGCAGGTCCGGCACTGGTCTGTGGTTTTTCTGGCTGGCAGTTCGGCGGATCGGAAAGTTCCGGTCATCAGTCTGACGGATGAAGACATCGTCCTGGACCGGGAAGGGAAGTTCAAAATTGTGATTGGCGAGGCTGGACATCGGCCAGCCACTGCCTTTCCGCGCTTTGGCGTGACCTGGCGGCCCTGGCCCGTTGGGAGCACGCTCGATGTGGTGATTCAGTATGTCGTGACGTCGCCACAGGTTTGGGAAAATGCCCCGCAGCGGATTTTATGGTCTGAAGCTGATTATTGTTTTGGCGACCCAGCCGGGACTGGTGCCGCCAATCGCCAGCTTTTGAAAGCCAGAATGGGGGCGTTTTGTCCTCAGATTCGGTATGTTACAAAGGATATGTTTGAGCAAAAGCTAAATTATTGAAAGAATTATATTTCCTTCAGCTCTGAGCCCAGTACCCCTCAGCCCAATGGAAAAAGGGTTGCGTTTTGATGAGCGGACCCAATAGCATTCTGAGTACCTGAACATCCCCCGCTGTTTCTCACTCTGACCTGGGAAAAAGGAAAGAATCCATAATCCACATTCCTGGACCGGGTTTACAGTTGAGTGGCTGCACCTTTTTCCAGGTCAGCCCTGTATTTCAATCTGTACAAAGGAAGTTCTGAAATGCTTGCCGCAAATCATAAGAACTCTGATCTCCCTCCAGTGTGGGTGATCAGTCTGCGTCGTTCAACTGAGCGCCGGGCTCATATCACCCAGCACCTCAAAGAACACAATCTGCCGTTTGAATTTTTCGATGCCATTGATGGTCAAACCCTGACTCCTGACCAATGGGCCCGGTACGATGCCCAACAGGCCCAGGACGGTATCGGTCGCGAACTGGTGCCAGGCGAAATTGCCGTTGCACTTTCACATTTGACATTGTATCAGCGCATGATTGATCAAAATCTGGATGAAGTTTTGATTTTGGAAGATGATGTTGTGTTGAAGCCGGAAGTTCTGGAAATCCTGAACCGAAGAGCCAGCTTTCCAAAAGGATGGGAGATGATGTTGTTGTGCCACACCTGGGGGATCATCTCGGCCTGGTATCGCCAACCAATTTTTCACCTCACCGAAGTGGTGAAGTTTTCCCGGAGTGTGATGAGTTCGGCTGCCTATCTGCTCAGGCAGAGCGGCGCCCGCAAGCTCCTGGCGGCTGGCTATCCGATTCGTGTTCCCTCCGATCATCTCACGGGAGGCAAAATAAAGACCCGTGTGAATCTGTATGGCATCTCACCGGCCTGTATTGAGACGCTCCATCCCTGTGACCCAACCCAGAGCACCATCCCGGAAGCCATCAACCTGCGATTTCGAAATCGTGCCCGCCTGGCACAAATGGGACGCCTGGCCATAGCCTGGCATCGGTTGAAGCTCCGGTTTCGTCGGCTCTATTATCAACTGAATCCATTGACGATTATCTAATATCATTGAAGGCTGAGGGTATCGGGGGAAGGGCTGAAGGAAACCCTATTTTATCAACAACTTAATTTTTGGCTCATTGAGGGTGATGATTGAAAGTGTCTCGTCACGCTATGAACAACCAGTTGCCTCCAATTTGGGTGATCAGTTTACAACGGTCAACTGACCGCCGGGCTCATATTATCCAGCACCTGACCGAACATAAGCTGTCATTTGAAATCATTGATGCCATTGATGGCCGTCAGCTCACTTCAGAACAACTCGCCCACTATGATGCCCGGCAGACAATTCAGAATTTAGGTCGCGAGATGGTCCCGGCTGAAATTGCCTGTGCCCTGTCACACCGGTCGCTCTATCAACGAATGGTAGACCAGAATCTGGATGAAGTGCTGATCCTGGAAGATGATGCGGTTTTACAGTACGGTTTTCTGGCCGTCCTTGGTTACCGGTCAAGTTTTCCAAAAGATTGGGAGCTGGTGTTGTTGTGTCACAATCGGGCAATTGACTCGGCCTGGTATCATCACCCGCTGGTTGAACATTTTAAGGTGGTGCGATTTGCCAGACGGGTGATGAGTTCTGCCGGATATCTGCTCAAACAGAGCGCCGCACGGAAATTACTGGCTGCCGGGCATTCTGTGTGTGCTCCTTCTGATTACTTAACGGGTGGTAAAGTGCGTATTGGGATCAGAATTTACGGCATCTGGCCAACCTGTATCACGACACTTCACCGTGATGATGCTTCCTACAGCACCATGCCCGAAGTCAGATTCTACCGAACGAAGCCGCGTGATCACCTGAGCACAGCCGGCTATTTTTCGATTTTCTGGCTGCGGGCCAAACACCGCCTGCGCCGATTGTATTACCAGTATAACCCATTCGGTATAGTGTAAAACCGGTTTGTAATCAGTTACCCATGGTTCGTTAAGCCTTTTTGATTGAATTGCTTGACTGCTCTCTCAGGCGAGGATTCCATTCCAGAATGGTATTATAAATTGACTGAGAGATTGAATCTGGGACGTGTCTGATTTTTTCCGTGTTTTCCGTGTTTTCCGTGGTTAAAATGTCTGGAAATTTTCAGTAAGGTACGTATGAACAACCAGTTGCCGCCAATTTGGGTGATCAGTTTACAACGGTCAACCGAAAGACGAGTCTATATTACGCAACATCTACGGGATCTCAACCTGCCGTTTGAATTCATTGATGCCATAGATGGTCAAACCTTAACCCCTGAGCAACTCAGGCTTTATAGTTCTGCACAGACCCAATATCTGCTCAATCGGGAACTCACAGTGGGTGAAATTGGGTGCGCGCTATCGCATTTAATGGCTCTTCGCCGAATTGTTGATCAAAAAATTCCTGAAGCCCTCATCCTGGAAGATGATGTTGTGTTAACCCCAGATTTTCTCGATGTGTTGAGCCATCGGTCAAATTTTCCAAAAGATTGGGAACTGGTGTTATTTGGGTATACCTGGGGGATTCCTTCCTACTGGGGGCGACAACCACTGGGGAGAGAGCGATTTGCGATCAAGTTTGGGCGCCGAGTGAGTGGCAACTTTGCCTATCTGGTCACCCAGCACGGCGCCCAGAAGGTGCTGGCCGCAGCTTACCCAATTCGGATGCCTTCTGATGCTTTAACCGGAGGGTTGATTCGGACTGGGTTACATTTGTATGGCATTTGGCCGGAATGTGCTGCGACACTTCACGCCCATGACCTGACCTATAGCACCATGCCCGAAACGGCGAGCTACCGAAACCGAAACCAGGCCAAATTTGAACAACTGAGCCGGCGTGGTGTGGCGCGGTTGCGAATCAAAAACTGGATTCGCCGGATGTATTACCGATATAACCCGCTCACCATTGTATAGGAATGAAGAACGAAGAAGTCAGTACCACCTGCGTCAGTGGGTGGGATAAGAACGAAGAATGAAACCCCATTTTTTTCAAGCCCGAAGCCCCCAACCCCAAGCCCTCAGCCCCAGAATATGACGGATTTGACCCAGTTTGCCCCAGTGTTGCTCGAAAGTGATATGGTTTATTTCAAGCTTGGTGCCCGGTGCATTCCATTGCGCGGCGCCTGGTTGGCTCGGGTGCCAGGTCTGGAGCATCTGGCGGCTGGCTGCATCCTGGTTGATATAGATGTGCTTCAAATTGAATCAGATAGAGAAAACTGGCTTGAAGCCACGACCCAGACTCTTGATACCCTGGGCTGCCCACGCGTTCGGTTGTATCTGTACGACACTTCTCCAGAGCTTACATCTGTGCTTGAAACCCAGGGCTTCCAGTCGCGGTGTGAAATTGGGTTTTTAGGGAGGCCATGTGCTTCCAGGCCAGATTGCTCGGTGACGTTGCGCCAGGTAGAAACAGATGCTGACTGGAAAACCAAACCACAGCTTTATCACAGAGTCACCGGGCCTACGTTTGGCTATCAAGGGCCGCCGGATGACTGGGTTGCACTCGAACGCCGGAAAAGCAGCGTCGGGCCAATGAAAACCTTTGTGATTCAGTTAGATCAAACCAGGTGTGGATCGGTTTCGACGATTGAAGTGGGGACGTTTCTGCGCATCAAGAGCCTGTTTTTGCGCCCTGAGTGGCAGGGAAAAGGCATTGGGCTGCAGGTGATGAATCTGATGGGCCATCTGGCGTATCAACTGGAGAAAGACGCCTTTGGAATTTTTGCCGTGGCTGGTTCAGCGGCTGAAAAACTCTACACCAGAGCGGGTCTGTTGCCTTTAACTCAGCAACACGAATGGAATAAGCCGCTCTCTCAGTGAGAATCTCAACCGCCATTCTGGAATTTTGAGCAGTGCTTATGGTTCAATGCGCCCGATTGAGAGCTTGCAATTCAAGCTCTTCAGGCCATTGCGCCGCATTCACGAACAAAAAGGATCGGTTGTATGTCGTCACCTTCTGCGCTTGCATTTCCTCAATTTACCACTGAACAGTGCTCCGAATTCCAGCGCCGTGGGCTCGTTCACATAAAAAATGTCTTTACCCAGGATGAAGTTGCCGTCTGGCAGGCAGAATGCCAGCGATTGCTGGCGATTCCAGGGTTGATTGATGAGTCCAATCTCCGTACGCGATTTCGTGAGTTGAGCACTGGTGGAAAAGGGCTGGGGCGAATGGATCCAGTCTGCGATATTTCTCCAGTTTTTGCCGCTTTGGCCCAGGACGAACGGGTGGTGCACATCGCTTCGACGCTGCTGGGAGAACCCGCCCGGATGTTTAAAAACAAGCTGCTCATCAAGATGCCAAATATGGTCGGGTATCGGCTGCATCAGGATTACACCTACTGGCAAATGGAAATTCCAGCCGACCATCTGTTGACCCTGCAAATCCCGATTGACCCAATGGCCGGCCTGGGAAGTCCGCTTGAGATTTTCCCAGGTACCCACCATCAACTTCTGCAACCACCCGGTGTGATCGTTGACCCAACCGAAGACCAGGTTTCACTCGAAGACGCTGAATTGCTGGAATCCTACCCCGGTGATGTGGTGGCCTTTCATTCGCTTCTGGTTCACCGCAGCCGAAACAATCAGGTATCCCACCCGCTATTTGTCCTGTATTTCTCATATTGTGCTGGCC
>CAZXCE010000286.1:0-10257 GCA_964639175.1 uncultured Clostridia bacterium | reverse complement strand
TAGCGCCCAAAGCTGCGCGACCACCGGCTACTCTCCATCGTCCTCCGGACGGGAAAGGTCAAAGATCAAACAGTCTCTCCACAACGGAGCGCTTTCATAAATAGAGCTTGAAATGAGTAGCCGATTGCCGGTAAGACTTGAGTCTCAGCATATTTACAAAAGGAGTGTTGCCCTATGGGAGTTCGCAATATCATTTTGTCAATTGTTCCAAAATCCTGGGCTATTTCAATGGAAGCCGAATCACGTGCCTGGATGATGAAATGTGAAGGTTGCAACCACGAAATATCAGTCTGGGATGCAGGCGGTCTTCGTTGGAAAGCGAAGGGAAATCCACGCCGGATGATACTTTGCAACGGGTGTGGCCAGTTGAAGATGCACACAACGTATCTCAAATCATCTGATTACAAATAACTTGAAAGAAACAAAGCACTTACCACAAAAGAAAAGAGTTTGGTCCGATGGTGTAGTTTCACTATTGGAAGAAACATTTTCCTGACGATATGTGGATAAGAGTGAGTGAACAGTACGGCGATGACACTTCCTGGAATCGAACAAATCATTGCACCCAGAAAAACAAATTTTCCCAAATCAGGAGGGAGGGGCGATTGAAACCGCTCTGTGAGATGCCAGTACGCCCCCACCCCACCAACCAGCGTGAAGAACCCTCCAATCATAAGAATTCCACACCCAAGCGCTTCTTTTTCGAGGTCAAGTTGTGAAGTTGATTTCATAAATAGCCCCTTGACTGAGGTGGGGACTTCGCGTTCATCTGGCTGCTATTGGAACAAAATCAGTCAGCGACAAGTCGCTGGAACCCAAAGCTATGACAAGTCATAGCACTCCAAATTCTTTTAAAGTTGTGACTTTGTTCAACAGGTCGAGTGAAACAGTCCACCAACCAGCTCGGTTTCAGCCAGTTTGTTATAGAGCGCGACGGCGGCTTTGGTTTCTGCCACGTGAACCTGGATATTCTTTTCTTTGAGCAGTTTCAACGTTTGTGGATGTGTTTGAAGTACCAGGTGCATTCCGCGTGAAAGTACAATCACCTGGCTGCCATGGTCGAGTAATTCCTGGACATCCGTCGGTTGAATGCCCGGTACGTGGCGGGTTCCGGTTTCATTCCAGTCCCACTCGCGTCCGCCGCCAGGGAAGAGCTTAAAATCTTTTCCAGCGCCCAGTCCTTCGACTTCAATGTGTCCCCAGGAAATTTGTGTGATGCGAGGTGATTTTTTGATAGTTGATGACATAATTTCCTCCGACAATCTTTCCAGCGTGATTGAACATCTTGAATCCAATTTCTTCAGCCCTCAGTCTTCACCGACCAAACACAATTGTTTTGGCCGTCTGCTTCCGTTTTTCGGCCTTTTCGGCGGCACGTTTCAGACGTTGGATTCCCCACTGGCCACGGTTACAACCCATGCACACACAGGGGCGAGTGCCGTTTGAGCCAGGGCGATAGCGCCAGCCGACGACTTGTCTGACCGTGCGAATCGCGTGGAGTTCTTTAGGGCGAATAGCGCGTTGGATCAACACTTGATATCCCAGCGGTTCTCTGACTGTGGCAATCAGGTGACTGGCTTCGGCAGCGGTCATTTCCTTCATTCCCTCATTGTAATGCCCAACCAGCACCAGTTCGGCGTCTGGAATCCGGAAATGAACGGCGATGAGTTCTTCTTGTCGTCCCCAGCGGCGGAGTTCTCTCACCCATTGATGGGTGACCACAAAATCCGGCACCACCGGCATTGCAAAGATCCCAGCGGCTCGAAACCAGTGGTTTTTCTTTAAAAGCAGCCCGTGTTTGCGAACCGAGCGAATGTTTTTGGCTGGTGTGAGGTGAACGAAAAGTGCCATAGTTTTGAGCGAAAGAGCGAGTCAACAAAATGATTGGTTATGAGAAAACAGCCGGATGTTTACTCGAACAATGGGAGTTTAGACCACTGACTACTGACTACAATCTACAATGGTATCAACGTTTGCAGGCAATGAGTGCCATTCGGGTTGGCGGAAGTGGTTGATCTCCATACTTTGGCGACGTGTCAACCTCAAATCCAATCTGACGCAATTCATCAGCCAGGTCAGTGGCCTGATAAAGCTGCTGTGAGTGAATTTCTTCATCCCGTCGGTAGAGGTCACCAGCCTGTCGAAACGTGATGATGCGGCGAGTCAGGATTGCTGTTTCAGGGTCTTCTGTTTTTTCAACCAGCACAAGCCAGTCAGAGCCTTCGGTAAAATGTTTGATGGTTGTGTTGGGTGGGCACTGTCCTGGTTCAGCAATGTCAAAAATCAGGAGACCTCCTGGATGCAATGCCTCATAAATTCGTCGAAAAAGCTGACTGATTTGACCGCGAGTGTTTTCAGGGTCAAACAGGTAATTGATACATTCGCCCATTGACGTTACGGCAACACAGGCTGGGATTTCAGCTTGAAACAGAGAGGCAACCTGAAATTGCGCCTCTGGCACACGGTTTCTCGCCAGGTCAATCATGGCTGGCGAAATATCAACTCCAAGGACTTGATACCCGGCGCGATGTACTTGTTCAGCCCAGATTCCACTGCCACAGCCAAGATCAACGATCAATCCATGGTGAATCTGGTTTTGGTGCAGGCATTGTAAAATTCCAGGTGCTGCCGTGATGGCAAAATCAGCAAACCCAGTGTCGTGAATAAAGGCTAAATCAGATTTGTAATAGTCAGTCATAGCAAAGAATAATTGCAAACACCGCTTATCATTCAAAATGTGGGGAACCCGCGCCAAAAGATTGTTGCAACTTCTTCTGCCGGTCAAGTTCAAGTTTGATGATCAGCAGACTGATCCCCAACCCGGTCAAGGCGCCAGTCGTGGAAAAATGTTGAACGTGATCACGCCTGACCTGTTGTTTTTCCTGTTCGGTAGTGTTCCCGCACCAGAACCAGATATGAGCGGTGTTCCAGGTGCTGAAACAGTATCCTACCCCAAGTCCAGAGACGAGACCCGCCACGAGCAGCAATTCCCTGGGAATCACTGATTTGAACAGCACAAGCAACCCGGTGAGCAGCAGACCTGTCATCAGTCCGTACGCCACGGTCAGGCCACCGTACACAACGCCGAGTTCAACGCCGATGCCTCGCAATCCGTGATACAGATACATCAGGGTGGCGGCATCCAGAGCCGGTGTCACCTGAAATAATACACTGACCACCATGGCTATCGAGGTACCTGCCAGGAACATGATTTGGGAGGTTCTCTGAGTTGATAGTGCCCCAGTTTGTGAAATAGGGGGTGTCATTTCCAATGGCTCCTGTATGAAGAAATGGATTTCTGAGTTTGACACCCGATTCAGAGATCCAGTTCCGCCAACATGAAGAGACCAAAAGCAGTCGGCAAAAGAGGTTGGAACACAATATTGCTCTGTGATAGCAAGCGACTGTCAATGATGAAGCCTTTTCTGAAAAATTTTATCTATTCAGGTGCCCGTCACCAGCCTTTGGAGATCTCAAACTTATGTCAACCTATGCCACAACACGCCCCCAACCAGATGAACACACCCCCTATCACACGATGTATTTGAGCAAAGTGCCGGAAGGTCATATTCTGGAAATTCTGATCAAGCACGGTGAGGATATCCACCAGCAACTCAGTCAGATCTCAGAAGACCAGTCAGCTTTTCGTTATGCGGAAGATAAGTGGAGTTTAAAACAGGTGCTTGGCCACCTGATTGATACCGAGCGGATTTTTCAATATCGCCTGCTGCGGGTTGCCCGCCAGGATCAAACGCCCATCGAAGGGTTTGAGCAAGATGACTATGTTGCCAGTGGCGAATTTGATGCCCGTTCATGGGCAGGTTTGCTCGAAGAATACACAACGGTTCGAGCGGCAACCGTCAGTTTAATCAACGGATTGCCAGAAGATGCCTGGCTCCGGCGGGGAACGGCCAACAATAATCCGGTGAGCGTTCGGGCGCTGGCGTGTTTGATCGCTGGACACGAATTGCACCACATGACGATTGTAAAAGAACGATACCTCACACAGCTTTCCCAATAATCAACTGCTTCAAAAGCAGGGAGCGAGCCTCGATCCAGGCCGCTCCTTGCCAGATATCATCAGCCAGTTACGCCTTTTCTGGGGCCCAGGACATAATGCAATAAATTCCGTTGCGAACGTCCGCCGCCATCAATCGAAACCGGAACGGTTGTTTGTTTCCCTTGCTGTCGGTAATCATCACGATGGCGTGGGCTTCTTCATTTTTGATACTGGTTACTGTGTACGATTTTACATCCAGGTCATTGAGTGCTGTGCTTTCGGTACAGGTTTGTTGATCATCAGTTTTGCCAGCAATTTTTGAATCCAGAAACTTGTGCAACATATTCATAATGTTGGTTTCAGTCTGGGTTTTTGGAACATGAGGCGCATTTGGATCCGGAACGGCCCCACAGGCCGAAAACAAAAAGACCGACAAACAGATTCCTGCAAACAAAGCACGAGGTGCTTTCAATCGTAAGTGAAGTGCTTTCATAGAGTTCCTCTCGAACAAAAGTTGCGTCGTCAACGCCTGATGATTCAGAAGTTCAATCAGTCCTAAAACTTGAACAAGACAACTCGAATCCCACTACCTGATCGAGCGGGACTGGGTTCATTTTGCTGTTAGTGTTAGGCTTATCTCCCTGTCTGGCGTGATTGATGTATGTGGCTGACCAAATCGGCCACGCTTGAGCCAGCAGAGAATAGTGATTCCGACCTGATTTTTCAACCAGAGGAAGTCTTTATTTCACTTTAACTCATATTTCGACAAATTGACGTCCAGGTAGGTGAAACTTTGAGCGAATGTGAGGCTTTATTTCCCAATCAAAAACACCAGTGGAATATCAACCCGTTCGCGCCAGGATTTCTCTGAATGTTCGGCGCCTTCAAATTTTCTGGTAATCCAGTTTTTCCCAGCTTTGTATCCACGTTGTTTCATGACTTCATCCATTTTTAATTGAAACGGTTCATAGGTTGAATCCAGCGTGGCGGTGCCATAATCGAAATAAATCTTGTGCGTGCGCGGGTCAGGGAGGTGGTTTTTCAAATACTCAATCATTGCCCCTTCACCGGCTGGCCAGTGGGTCGAAACGCAACCAGCACCGCCAAAGACATTGGGGTATTCGCTGATGGCGTAGGCCGAAATCAACCCGCCCATACTCGAACCCATAATAAAGGTGTTTTTGCGGTCGGTCAGTGTGCGGTAACTGGCATCAATAAAGGGTTTGAGCTCGGTGACTAGAAATTTGAGATAGTTGTCAGACACAATCGGACCGGTGGCATTGATTGGAATATTTTTCAGGTGGGCAGTATCCGGGTTTTTGGCCGCCTTTTGAGGCATATACTCGGCATAGCGTTTGGGGCTATTCCAGATGCCGACCACAATGGCCGGGCGAATTTTCTTCTCTCGAATTAACCGGTCCAGGGTTTCATCCACGCCCCAATCAACGCCGCCGTACGACGTCTTTGGGTCAAAGATATTTTGCCCGTCGTGCATGTAGAGCACCGGATAGCGTTTATGTGTATCGGTTTCATAACCTGGCGGCAGCCACACGTCTACGTCACGGGGATCAATCAGTTTGGAGCCGAATTGGGCGTGTTTTTTGACCATACTTCCTCCACTGGTTGGGGTTTGAGCTGCGGCTGGAACCAACCCCGCCAATGGTACCAAAAACACAAGGACAAGCAGTCCAATGATGGAGAAACGCTGATTGAGTACACTGGGAACAGTCAATTTCATCGCACGGTTCCTTTCCTGAAGAAACTGGATACCCCACTGATTTGATTGGGAAAATTCAAGAACGTGAGTTGTTATTGGGGGGAAGTCGGATGATTGGCCCGCATCTTACTCCAAATGGTCTCTAATCCAAAACCAATCAGGATGCCGATGGTGTAGCAGACCAGATCGCTCCATAAAAAGCCGCGTCCGAGCACCAACCCACCCAGACGGCTTTGCCGAATCGCATCAATCCACGGTGCATGGTAAATCTGGCTCAATTCAATCAGGTAGGAAAATCCAGCCGCCATCGCTGCCAGCCACAGCGGTGATCGCTTTGGCCAGAGCATTCCAAAGCCCAGAAAAACCATCAGTGCCCAGAGCGTGTCTCCGGCATAAGCGGCGATAAACTTTGGAAGGATTGGTCCAAACCGGCGAGATGCCAAACCAGCCACAATAACCAGGCAGAAGAGCCCAAAGTACCAGAGACGGTTGCGGGGAGGGAAGGCAGGGTTCAGGGTTCGGGGTTCAGGGTTTTGAGTTGTCATCCAGTTATTTTGATTGGGTGGAGTCGCAGCACCATCGGAGTAAAAACCACACCACCCTGGCAGAGTTCTTCACTGATGGCTTCAAACCCCATTCGATGATAGGCGGTGACGGCATAGGTTGAAGAATTGACGGTGACGAGTTCAACTTCAGGGGACTCAAGGCGAATTCGTTCGACGGCGGATTGCATCAGGTGCTGGGCAATGCCGCGACGGTGGAATGGTTCGTCAACATAGAGCATCAGGACGTGGCTCGGACAGCGAACCTGAATCATACCGGCCAGTTGGTCGTCTATTTCAGCCACAAGTGTGAAATGCCCGGCGGCATGGCGGGTAGCCAGGTTTTCGGGGTGGGCAAAGTTAAAGATTTTCGTCTGACCTTCTTCATTTAACCCCGGAGCAATAAACGCTGAGAAGGACCTCAGAACCAGGTCTGAGACCAGGTTCACTTCATCAAGGCGCATATCGCGAATCAACATCATCTTTTTCCTCAAACACTATTCAGGATGGATTTTTTGAAACTCATCGAAAACCCGGAACCCGGAACCCGGAACCCGGAACCCGGAACCCGGAACCCGGAACCCGGAACCCTCATTCTTTGAATTTCTGTCGAAATTGCTCCAGCTCTTTCTGGGTAATGTTGGTAAAGCAATCCGGGCAAATGCTATGGCTAAACTGTGTTCCCAGGTGGTCAAAAATATATTGCTCAATTTGCTGCCAGTAGTTTTCATCCTGTCGGATCTTCTTACAGTAAGCGCAAATCGGCAGAAACCCCTGGAGCAGTTTGACTTCATCAAGGGCTGTCTGGAGCTTTTGGATCAGTTCCTCACGTTCACGTTCAATCCGTTTGAGTTCGGTTACGTCACGGATCACACCCACCAGGAGGATTTCACCAGCCCTGGTGGTATGGAGCGTTTTCTTCGTAATGATGATATGGGTATTTCCAACCCGGTCAGTCAGTTCCTCTTCATTGGTGTTTTCTTTACCAGTCAGAAAGACATCCTCATCTTTTTCCTGAAACACCTGAGCCTGGTGAACTGGGAAGAAATCAAAGTCCGTTTTTCCCAGCATCTCCTCACGTGAATGGCCGATAAATTCACAAAACGCATCATTGAGCAGCACAAACCGATGGGCGCGGTTCTTCACAAAAATCGGGTCGGCAACTGAATTGATAATACCTTCCATTGTTACCTCGACCTGAGTTGGGGATGGTTAAAGAAACCCTCAAACTGGTGACATACTAGCACTGGAATGCATGTGATAGAAGTCAATCCACTTTATTTCAACTCATTCAATCAAAAGTAAATATACCCGTGTAATCTGATGGAAATACGGGGGTAAAGTTTGAAGACTGCTCGTCGTGATCCTCGGGTGAGACTGCCACAATTGATCCACGGCTGAGATCATTTCCCAAAAGAGGGGTGTGACAAAGCACGTTGAGAACAACCGGCACTGCTTCTGGTGGGGATGTGGTGTGGAGAAAAATAAACATCACATTGGATTGCAGCCCATATTCATAGCCGTCATCCTGAACAAGACCCTTTGCCAGGCTGACAATTGTGTCAGGCAGTACATAGCGCAAGTCAAGATCAGGATTGGCTAAGTATTGAGGATCCAATCGAATAGCAATCGTTGCCATAAAAGCTTTTCAGTCATTGTAAGCCCCAGCCCGTTTTCTTCAGCCCCAAGCCCCAAGCCCCAAGCCCTAATACCCGACTGACGGCAAAAAACATCCACGTGGTTCCTGATATTCACCCATGGCCATCAGATTCATAGGTTTGATGACACGCATTCCATGGCCAAGACACCAGCGAAACAAGGCTGATTGACGAATCGGAATCAGAAAGGACAATGGCTGTGGAACACTCTGCGAAGCGCCAATCAAGAGGGCCTGCATGTCCTCGGTTGTTTCGGCCACGCCGTGATTGAGCGGCCAGAAATGTGGTGCTGAGGTATAGGCGACCAATCGTCCATTCCGAAACGCTGCAAACGAAGGAAACATCGGCGGCATATGGCGGAGTTCGTTGGTGCGTTCGATTCCGTGAACGCTCCGGCACAGATCGCCACAGGCATCGAAATCATCAGCCGCAAGTCGTCGGACTTCAACTCCAGCCGGAAGGTCTGCCTGGATCTGGCCTTCAATCATGACCAGCGGTTCTTTGATATCAAATCCAAGGCTGGTATAGAGCGACATCGAAGCCGTGTTGAAGGCATCCTGGACGAGCCGGATTCCAATGGCATCGCGGCCCCGGTCAATCACGGCCTGCATCAGTTTTCGGCCAATCCCGCGCGCCTGGCACCCTGGATCAATGGTAATCGGCCCAACCCCACGGATGGCATCGTCTTCAGATAAAAAATTTGATCCGACAACCACTCCGTCAAGTTCTGCCGCAACGCCAAACGTCGTCGGGCTGTTGATAAAGGCGCCGGCAAACTGAGTGGCAAATTCAACCGACGGGAAATCCGGTCGAAAATTATGCTGGTCGGCAATTCCTTTGAAGGCTTCGAAAATGATGCGTCCACAGTTCTCGGTATCTGGCGGCGTGATCGGGCGCAGGTGAATCGTCATGTGACCGTCCAAAAATAAAAGTGATGTAACGGGTTAATAGGTAAAGGAAACCAGCCCAAGCCCTTTTTCGTGGGCCTGTCGCAGAAAAGATCGAAATTCCTGGCGGGCATCTTCGATGTATTGATCTGGATGGATCAGGCTTTGTTCTTTGAGATGGATGTACTCGTCAATAACCTGTTCTGAAGTCAGATGCCCGATAATTGGAATATCCGGCGGCGGCGGAACCGGGATCGGTACTCCGGATTCAAGGATTGCCGTTTGGATTTCAAGGTCAACAATCCGGTTGATCAACCCATCTCCCTCTAAAAAATGACCGAAGTGTTTACACAGCAGTTCGACGGCATATCCGTACTGAAATGCCGTAGCCGGGTTATCCTGGGGTCTGCCTTCAATAATGTGCACCAGTGCATCGCGTAGCGTGATGGCCCCGCGCTGAATTTCCTCTTCAAACCAGAGGTCATTGTGCTGAAGTTCGTAGGAAAATTTTTCTTCAATCGTCCAATACAATGTTTGATCGTTTGAGCCGTAAACTGTGCGAATCACTTCAATATCAACCGCAAACGCAACTGTGCTAAATGCCATATAGGTCAGAAGGTCCTTGAGTTTGGATACACTCCTCAGTGTCAGTGAGGTCGAGGCAAACTTTTGATTCTTTATGCTTGAAGCGGAGTTGTTTGGCAAGTCAGTTTATCCGGTGAGCAGCTAACAGTTTACTCGCGCTCACCAGGAATCAAGAATGCAATGGCCTGAGGAAACTGGTCCTTGAGATCTGAAACTGTAGTCCTGGTGAAGGGATTCCCTGTCAAAAACAACTGGCGCAAGGATGGAAGTGAACTCAGCGAAGACGGAATCTGGGTGAGCTGGTTATCAGGAAACTCCAGGACTTTCAGATGATGCATTCGGTTTAAACAGGAGGGAAGTTCAACCAGTCCACAGTTCCCGATGTGCAAGGTTGTGAGAGTGGAAAGCTGTCCCAACGCATCAGGAAGGCGTGGAATATCAGCGCCACGAATGTGAAGCTCTCGAAGTGAGCGACACTCAAGCACTGCCTCAGGAAACCCGTTGAGCGCAACATTCAGAATTGTCAGGTGTTGGAGTTTTGGCAGGCGGGCAATTTCAACTGGAATCACAGTGGATTGTCCCCAACCAAGCTCCAGATGCGTCACATGGCGAAGGCGGGGGATAGCCTGTTGTAATTGGGCTGAATCATATTGAAAAAACTGGACATGCCGAATTTTCCAGGGCGCCACCTGGAGGGCTTCTTCAAATTGGAATGACTTCTTTGGCCACGAAAACATAGAAATTTTGGAGGTGAAGCCATCGGCCTGAAGAATTAGTTTTATTTCATCTCTCATCCTTCATCCTTCATCCCTTGAGCTTTTACGTGTAGGTTTTTGGTTTTCATCCCGCAGGGATGGCGCAACGTTAG